>NZ_JBEYRK010000002.1:87821-477572 GCF_040704065.1 Streptomyces sp. NPDC047869 | reverse complement strand
GTGCCAGTTGTCCTGCCAAGGGCATGGCTGGTTGGCTACGTTCGGGAGGGATAACCGCTGAAAGCATCTAAGCGGGAAGCCTGCTTCGAGATGAGGACTCCCACCCACTTGATGGGGTAAGGCTCCCAGTAGACGACTGGGTTGATAGGCCGGATCTGGAAGCCAGGTAACTGGTGGAGGTGACCGGTACTAATAGGCCGAGGGCTTGTCCTCAGTTGCTCGCGTCCACTGTGTAAGTTCTGAGGCAACGAACAGTTGCCGGCTAGAGCTGAACTAACTAACACAAGTAAAAAGTGTGCTTGTTCGCTCGAAACCATTAGGGTTTCGGTGGTCATAGCGTGAGGGAAACGCCCGGTTACATTTCGAACCCGGAAGCTAAGCCTCACAGCGCCGATGGTACTGCAGGGGGGACCCTGTGGGAGAGTAGGACGCCGCCGAACAATCTTTGGAGGACCCCTGGTCCCAGCGTTCAGCTGGGACCAGGGGTCCTTTTGTTTTTACAATGCTTGCGGTACCTAAGACAGGAGTCACCATGTCCACCAACTCTCCCGACGATCGACCGGAGCGCGACCAGCGGCGACGGGACAGTGGTGACCGTGGCGACCGCGGCGGCTACCGCGGGGACCGTGGCGGCTTCCGTCGTGACAATGACCGTCGCGACAACGACCGTGGTGGCTACGGCCGGCGCGATGACAGCCGCGGAGGCGGGCACGGGGACCGTGCCGACCGTGGTGGCTTCCGTCGGGACGACCGCCGTGACGATCGTGGCGGGGACCGTCGCGACGATCGCCGTGGTGACGACCGTGGTGGCTTCCGCCGCGACGACCGCCGTGACGATCGCCGTGGTGGCGGCTACGGCGAGCGCGGTGACCGGGGTGGTTACGGCGGCCGTCGTGACGACCGCCGTGAGGGCGACCGGAGCCAGGGCCACCGTGCCGGCTACCAGCGGGACGACCGCGACCGTGGACCGCGCCGGGACGACCGCGGTGACCGCGGCTTCCGCCGTGACGACCGGCGCGACGACCGTGGCGGGGAGCGTCCCGGCTTCCGACGCGACGACAACCGCAGCGACTTCCGCCGCGACGACCGCCGTGGCGACGACCGTGGTGGCTTCCGTCGGGACGACCGCCGCGACGATCGTGGCGGGGACCGTCGCGACGATCGCCGTGGTGGCGGCTACGGCGAGCGCGGTGACCGCGGTGGTTACGGCGAGCGCGGTGACCGCGGTGGTTACGGCGGCCGTCGTGACGACCGCCGTGAGGGCGACCGGAGCCAGGGCCACCGTCCCGGCTACCAGCGGGACGACCGCGACCGTGGACCGCGCCGGGACGACCGCGGTGACCGCGGCTTCCGCCGTGACGACCGGCGCGACGACCGCCGTGACGACCGTGGCGGGGAGCGTCCCGGCTTCCGACGCGACGACAACCGCAGCGACTTCCGCCGCGACGACCGCCGTGGTGACGACCGTGGTGGCTTCCGTCGGGACGACCGCCGCGACGGCGACCGTGGTGGCTTCCGAGGCCGGGACGACCGGGGTGGCCGTGGGCCCCGCCGGGACGACCGGGGCGGCCGGCCCGGCGGCTTCCGGGGACGCGACGGGCGGGACGACCGCCGTGACGACCGGCGCGGCGGTGGCCGCTTCCGGGACGAGCGGGACCGGGACCGTGAGCCGATCAAGCGGCTGCCGATCCCGGAGGACGTCACCGGTGAGGAGATCGACAAGGACGTCCGCCAGGAGCTGCAGAGCCTTCCCAAGACGCTCTCGGAGGACGTCGCCAAGAACCTGGTGATGGTCGCGCGGCTCATCGACGAGGACCCCGAGGGCGCCTACGGCTACTCCAGGGTGGCGCTGCGACTGGCGTCCCGTGTCGCCGCCGTGCGTGAGGCCGCCGGGTTCGCCGCCTACGCCAACCAGAAGTACAGCGAGGCCCTCGCCGAGTTCCGTGCCGCGCGGCGCATGACCGGCAGCGTGGAGCTGTGGCCCGTGATGGCCGACTGCGAGCGCGGCCTCGGCCGCCCGGAGAAGGCCCTCGACATGGCCGGTGCCCCCGATGTGCACAAGCTGGACAAGGCCGGTCAGGTCGAGATGCGGCTCGTCGCGGCCGGCGCCCGGCGCGACATGGGCCAGCTGGACGCGGCCATCGTGACCCTGCAGAGCCCGGAGCTGGCTTCCAACTCGGTCCAGCCCTGGACCGCGCGCCTGCGCTACGCCTACGCCGACGCCCTGCTGGCGGCCGGCCGGGAGGGCGAGGCGCGGGAGTGGTTCGCCAAGGCCGTGGAGGCCGACCGCGACGGCAGCACGGACGCCTCCGACCGGCTCGCCGAGCTGGACGGTGTCGAGTTCGTCGACGCGCTCGACGAGAGCGACGGCCCCGCCGACGAGGCCGAGGGTGCCGCCGACGAGGGCGAGGGTGCCACCGTCGAGGGCGACCGGTCCGACGACGAAGGCCCTGACGACGAAAGCTCTGCCGGCGAGGTCTCTGACGACACGAGCTCCCACGAGAGCCGTGAGGAGAAGGCGGACGAGGACAAGGACTGACGTCCGAAAAGGTGAAAGGGCGGGACTCCCCGGAGTCCCGCCCTTTCACATGTCCGGGCCCGGTCAGAGCTCCAGCGCGCGCAGCACCAGCCCCGACGCCGGTTTCGGGCCGAAGGACGTGGACTTGCGGGGCATTTTCACGCCCTGCCGCGCGAGTTCTCGTACGACCTCCTCGCGTACCGGGTGCAGCAGGACGGCGGTGCTGCCGTCCTGCTCGGCCTTCGCGACGGTGGCCGCCGTGTCGTGGATGTAGGCGATGTGGGCGGGGGAGTCCTCGGGGACGTGCCAGACGTGCTCGAGGAGCGTGGCGTGCAGGACGGTGGCGTCCAGGGAGCGCCAGGCGGCCGGACGGTCCGCGGGGATCGTCCGGTCCAGGAGGCCGGGGTCCGGGCGGTCGACCAGATGGAAGGCGCCGTCGCCGGCCAGCAGGAAGGCGTTGCCCGCGCAGGCCGCGTCCGCCAGCACCTCCTGCGCCTTGGGCAGCGGCACGTCGAGGCGCCGTACCCGGAACAGTCCGTCCAGGGCCGCCAGCGCGTCCCTGACCGGCAGTCCGTGCAGCAGGCGGTGGATGGCGCGGACGCGGAGCGGGTAGCGGGCGGTGTCGACCAGCAGGACCAGACCGTGGTCCCAGGGGCTGGGCGAGGGGTGCTCGGACTGCAGCCGCAGGTAGGTGGCCCAGCGGTGGTGGCCGTCGGCGATGAGGGCCTGGTGCTGCGCCAGGTCGGCCTGGATGCCGGCCAGGTCGGCGGGGCCGGTGACCGACCACAGGCGGTGGTGGAAGCCGTCCTCGGTGGTCGTCGCCAGCAGCGGGGGGCCGGCCACCGTGCGCTCGACGACCTCGGCCGCCGTGCCGTTGCCGTGGTAGGTCAGCAGCAGGGGCTCGAGGTTGGCCCGGGTGGCGCGCATCAGGGCGGCGCGGTCCGCGACGACCGGGGGCATGACGTCCTCGTGCGGAAGCACCACGCCGTCGTCGGGGGCGGAGACGCGCAGGGCGCCGATGACACCCCGCTGGAGCATGCCGTCGCCGTCCCGCTGCTCGTACACGTACAGGGCGGGATCCGGATCGGGGGCCAGCACGCCCTCGGCGAGCCAGCGGCGCAGGGTGTCGGCCGCCTGTTCGTTGCGGGCGTCCGGGGTACCCGCCTGGGGGAGGATCAGCCGGACGATGTTGTGCGGGTCGGCGGACTCGAGGTGGTGCAGGCCGTCGGGGCGTACGACGACGTCGTACGGGGGAGAGGTGACGGAAGCCAGGCTGCCGACCCGGTCGGGGTCGTAACGAAGGCCTCGGAACGGGGTCAGTTCCAGGCCTCGGCGCACCGTTGCTTCCGAGTGACCTGCTGTGTTCATTTCGGCATCGTACGTGTGTCGGCGGGGTGGGGGATGATCGGGGGAAAGACGGTCGAACGAGGAGCGATGTGCAATGAGCCAGGGCGTCAGGACGAGGCCCGAGGGCAGTGGGCGGCCCCTGAGCGAGGCGTACGACACGGCGCTGCTCGATCTGGACGGGGTGGTGTACGCGGGTGGGAACGCCATCGCGCACGCCGTCGAGTCGCTGGAGCGTGCCCGCACGGGCGGCATGCATCTGGCGTACGTCACCAACAACGCCCTGCGGACGCCGGACGTCGTGGCCGACCATCTGACGGAGCTGGGCATACCGACCGGGGCGGACGACGTCATCACCTCGGCGCAGGCGGTCGCCCGGCTGATCAGCGAGCAGGTGCCGGCCGGGGCCCGGGTGCTGGTGATCGGCGGTGAGGGGCTGCGGGTGGCGCTGCGCGAACGCGGTCTCACGCCGGTGGAGTCGGCGGACGACGATCCGGCGGCGGTGGCGCAGGGGTACGGCGGCCCTGACCTGACGTGGTCCCGGTTCGCGGAGGCCTCGTACGCGGTGGCGCGGGGCGTGCCGTGGTTCGCGTCCAACACCGACCTGACGATTCCGAGCGGGCGTGGAATAGCGCCGGGCAACGGCGCGGCCGTGGAGGTCGTGCGGATCGCGACGGGTGCGGAGCCGCAGGTCGCGGGCAAGCCGCTGCCGCCCATGCACCGGGAGACCGTCCTGCGGACGGGCGCCGAGCGGCCGCTGGTGGTCGGGGACCGGCTGGACACCGACATCGAAGGCGCGTTCAACGGCGGCGTGGACTCACTGCTGGTGCTGACCGGTGTCACGGACGGCCCCCGGCTGCTGGCCGCGCCGCCGCAGCACCGGCCGACGTATGTGGACGCCGATCTGCGCGGGCTGCTCACGGGGCAGCCGGAAATCACCCGTGAGGGTGACGGTTTCCGGTGCGGAGGGTGGACGGCGACCGCGGCCGACCGGCTGGAGCTCGAAGGCGACGGCGAGACCCTGGACGGACTGCGGGCCCTGTGCGCGGCGGCCTGGACGGCGGCCGGGGACGGCTCCTGCGAGTTGGACGGGGAGAAGGCGCTGGCGCGGCTGGGACTCTGACGGCCGGACGGTGACCGGTCGCCGGGCGGAGCGGTGGCCGGTCACGGGGTGCCGGGGCGGCGTTCCCGGGTACCCGGCTCCGGGCTGCGGGGCCGGCTCGGGGGCCGGCGGCGCAGGCGGCATCGAGATCGCATGGGAGGGTAGGCTAACCTAACCTCGTGTTGGTCGACAGTCCTCCGGAACAGCGCGCGGACACCGCCCCCGCGCCCCCAACCCGCCGGGCGGCAAGGGCCCTTGGGCTCCTGCTCTCGGTCGTGATCCTCGTGCTCGTCGCCCTCGCGAGCATCGCGGTCGGCGCGAAAGCGCTGTCGCCGGACCAGGTCTGGCACGGCCTGTTCCACAGCACGGGGACGTACGGCGACGTCGTCGTGGACGAGCGGATGTCGCGTACCGTCCTCGGTCTGCTGGCCGGTGCCGCGCTCGGTCTGTCCGGCGGGGTGCTGCAGGCGCTGACCCGCAATCCGCTGGCCGACCCCGGGCTGCTCGGCATCAACGCCGGTGCCTCCGCCGCCGTCGTCACGGCGCTCACCTTCTTCGGTGTCACCAGCCTCACCGGCTATGTCTGGTTCGCGTTCGGCGGCGCCGCGGCGGTCGGCGCGCTGGTGTGGTTCCTCGGCGGCAGCCGCGGCGCCACCCCGGTCCGGCTGGCGCTCGCCGGCACGGCGATCAGCGCCGCGCTGTACGGCTACCTCCAGGCCGTGATGATCATGGATGGCGCGGCGCTGGGCAAGATGCGCTTCTGGACGGTGGGTTCGCTGGCCTCGGCCACGGACTCGACCATCGCGCAGGTGCTGCCGTTCCTGGTGGCCGGCACCCTGCTTGCGCTCGGGCTCGCCCGGCCGCTCAACGCCATGGCGATGGGCGACGACACCGCCCGCGCCCTCGGCGCGAACCTCAACCGCACCCGGGCTCTCGCCATGCTCGCGGCGACGGTGCTCTCCGGTGCCGCGACCGCCGCCTGCGGTCCGATCATGTTCGTCGGCCTGATGGTGCCGCACGTCGTGCGCTCCTTCACCGGCCCCGACCTGCGCTGGATCCTGCCCTACGCGACCGTCCTGTCGCCCGTGCTGCTGCTCGGTGCCGACGTTTTCGGCCGGGTGGTCGCCCGGCCCGCGGAACTCCAGGTCGGCATCGTCACCGCGCTCGTCGGCGGCCCGGTCTTCATCTTTCTCGTACGACGGCGGAGGACGGCCCAGCTGTGAAGACCCGACGGACGAGCCGTGCCGTGCGCACTCCTGGGGGGCTGTCCCTGCGCCTGGACGTGCGGGCGCTGACCGTCGTCGCCCTGCTGCTGCTCGCCGCCTGCGCCGCGGGCGTGGCGCTGATCGGCACCGGCGACGCCAGGATCCCTGCGGCCGACGTGCTCAGGACGCTGGCCGGCGACGGCACCGCGTACCAGGACTTCATCGTGAACGAACTGCGGCTGCCACGCGTGCTGGTGGGGCTGCTGGTGGGCGCCTCGCTCGGTCTCGGCGGCGCCCTGTTCCAGGCGGTCTCCCGCAACCCGCTCGGCAGCCCGGACGTGCTCGGCCTGTCCCAGGGGTCGACGGCGGGCGCGCTGGTCGTGATCGTGCTGATGTCCGGCAGCGCCGCCCAGGTCGCCGCGGGCGCGCTGGCCGGCGGCCTGGTGACCGGCTTCGCCATCTACCTGCTCGCCTGGAAGCAGGGCGTGCACGGGTACCGGCTGGTCCTGGTCGGCATCGGTGTCTCGGCGATCGTCACCGCGGTCAACGGCTACCTGCTCACCAAGGCCGACCTGGTCGACGCGACCCGAGCGGTGGTGTGGATGACCGGGTCCCTCAACGGCCGTGACTGGGAGCAGGTCTGGCCGCTGCTGTGGCTCTGCGCCGTCCTCGTGCCGCTGGTCCTGGCCAACGCGCGGGGGCTGAGGATGATGGAGATGGGCGACGACGTCGCCAACGCCCTCGGGGTGCGGGTGCAGCGCGTGCGGCTGGTGCTGATGGTGTCCGCCGTGCTGCTCACCGCGGCCGCCACCGCCGCCGCCGGGCCCGTCGGCTTCGTGGCGCTCACCGCGCCGCAGCTCGCCCGGCGCCTCACCCGCTCGCCCGGCCCGAACCTGCTGCCCTCCCTCTGCATGGGCGCCACCCTGCTGGTCACCGCCGACTGGGCCGCACAGCGTGTCTTCGGCGCCGACCAGCTTCCCGTGGGCGTGGTCACCGGCGTGCTCGGCGGCTGCTATCTGCTGTGGCTGCTGGTCGCCGAGCGCAGGGCGGGCCGGATATGAGCGGCACGAAGGACCGGCAGGACATGAGCGGCACGAAGGGCCGGCCGGACCCGCGCGGCTCGCACCCGAACACCCGAAGGAGCACTGTGAACCGCCTGTCCGCCGAGAAGGTCACCCTCGCCTACGACCAGCGTGTCATCGCCGAAGAGCTGTCGGTGGAGATCCCCGACAACTCCTTCACGGTGATCGTCGGCCCGAACGCGTGCGGCAAGTCGACGCTGCTGCGGGCGCTGTCGCGGATGCTCAGGCCCAGCCAGGGCCGGGTGCTGCTGGACGGACAGGTCATCCAGTCGATGCCGGCCAAGAAGGTCGCCCGGACGCTCGGTCTGCTGCCGCAGTCGTCCATCGCGCCCGACGGCATCACGGTCGCCGATCTCGTCGGCCGCGGCCGCTACCCGCACCAGGGCATCCTGCGCCAGTGGTCCGCCGAGGACGAGCGGGTGGTCCAGGAGTCCATGGCGCAGACGGGGGTCGCCGAACTGGCCGACCGGTACGTGGACGAGCTGTCCGGCGGCCAGCGCCAGCGCGTCTGGATCGCCATGGCCCTCGCCCAGCAGACCCCGCTGCTGCTCCTGGACGAGCCGACCACCTACCTGGACATCCAGCACCAGATCGACGTCCTCGACCTGTGCGCCGAACTGCACGAGACACAGGGGCGGACGCTGGTGGCCGTGCTGCACGACCTCAACCACGCGGCCCGCTACGCCACTCACCTCGTCGCCCTGCGCGGCGGGGAGGTGATCGCCGAGGGGGCGCCGAACGACATCGTCACGGCCGAGCTGGTCGAGGAGGTCTTCGGGCTGCGCTGTCAGATCATCGACGACCCGGAGACCGGGACCCCGCTGGTGGTCCCGGCGGCCCGCAGGGCACGGCTCACAGCAGCTTCCTGAGCCGGAACAGATCCAGCAGACTCGCGTCGAGGCGCACCCGGCCGCGGCCCCAGGCGGTCGCGAAGTTCAGCTCGCCGTCCACCAGGCCCACCAGGTCGTCGCCGGCCATGGCGAGCCTGATCTGCGCCCTCTCGCGGGGCGGCCCGGGGTGCGTCGTGTCGACCTCGATCCGGCCGCCGGTCATCCGGCCCACGAAGGTGACGTCGAGGTCGGTGATGTGGCAGCTCACCGAGCGGTCCAGGGCGGCGGCCGCCCGGACGTCGCCCTCGGCGCCCTGCATGTTGTCCGAGAGCTTCCCCAGAGCGGTGCGGCACTCCTCGATCGTGGCCATGGCCACCGACGGTACCCCAGCGGTTCGGGGTAGCGTCTGGGCATGAGCGAGTCCGTGCCCGAGGCCCCGGCGGAGGCTGTGACCGAGGCCGAAACCGAGTCCGTGCCCGAAGCCCCGGCGGAGACCGTGACCAAGCCCGAGCCCGAGGCCGTGCCCGCGACCGCGCCGGTGGCCGGTTCCGCCGTGCCCGGGCCCGGATCCGCGACCGGGCAGTCGGCCGGATCCGACCCCGGGTACGCCCTCGACCCCGGGGACGATCCCGCGGCCCCCGCGCCCCTGGGCGTCCCGCGCACCTCCACCGGCGACGCCGACGTCGACGCGCAGCTCCAGCGGCTGGCCGACGCCGACCACCTCGCCACCGACGGCCACGTGGAGGTGTACGAGGATGTACACAGGGGGCTGCGCGACGCGCTCACCGCGCTCGACTCGCGCCCCGGACCCCCGGTCCCCGTACCGCCGTACCAACACAGGAGCTGAACCGAACGTGGCAGGAGTCGCACGCCGTCGTCTGGACGCGGAGCTGGTCCGCCGGAAGCTGGCGCGCTCGCGCGAGCACGCCAGCCAGCTGATCGCCGCCGGACGGGTCACCGTCGGCAGGACCGTGGCGACCAAGCCGGCCACGCAGGTGGAGACGGCGGCGGCGATCGTGGTCCAGACCGACGAGAGCGACCCCGACTACGTCTCCCGGGGCGGCCACAAGCTCGCCGGCGCGTTCGAGGCCTTCGTACCGCTGGGTCTCGCCGTGGAGGGCCGGCGCGCGCTGGACGCCGGCGCGTCCACCGGCGGCTTCACCGATGTCCTGCTGCGCGCGGGCGCCGCGCACGTCGTCGCGGTGGACGTCGGATACGGCCAACTTGCCTGGTCCCTGCAGAACGATGAACGCGTCACCGTCAAGGACCGTACGAACGTACGCGAGTTGACGCTTGAGGCGATCGATGGGGAACCTGTGGATCTTGTCGTGGGTGATCTGTCCTTCATTCCGCTCGGGCTGGTGCTGCCCGCCCTGAAGCGGTGCGTGAAGCCGGACGCCGACCTGGTGATGATGGTCAAGCCGCAGTTCGAGGTGGGGAAGGAACGGCTGGGCAGCGGGGGTGTCGTACGGAGTCCGCAGCTGCGGGCGGAGGCCGTGCGCGGGGTGGCCGACAAGGCCTGGGAACTGGGGCTCGGGGTGCGGGGGGTCACCGCGAGTCCGCTGCCCGGACCGTCGGGCAATGTCGAGTACTTTCTGTGGCTGCGGTCCGGCGCCCCCCGCCTGGACCCGGCCGAGGTCGACCGAGCAGTGGCGGAGGGGCCGCGTTGACACAGAACCGAGCGCGAACTGTTTTCCTGCTCGCCCACACCGGGCGGCCCGCGGCCATCCGCAGCGCGGAGCTGGTGGTCAAGGGGCTGCTGCGGCACGGCATCGGGGTGCGGGTGCTGGAGGAGGAGGCGCGCGACCTGCCGCTCCCGGACGAGGTGGGACTCGTCAAGGAGGCCACCCCGCAGTGCCTCGACGGATGCGAGCTGCTCATCGTCCTCGGCGGTGACGGGACCCTGCTGCGCGGCGCCGAGTTCGCCCGGGCCTCGGGGGTGCCGATGCTCGGCGTCAACCTCGGACGGGTCGGGTTCCTGGCGGAGGCCGAGCGGGACGACCTCGACCGGGTGGTCGACCGGGTGGTGGCACGCTCCTACGAGGTCGAGGAGCGGATGACGATCGACGTCGTCGTGCACCGCAACGGCGACATCGTGCACACCGACTGGGCGCTGAACGAGGCAGCCGTGCAGAAGGCCGGCGCGGAGAAGATGCTCGAGGTGGTCCTCGAGATCGACGGTCGGCCGGTCACGGCCTTCGGCTGCGACGGGATCGTGCTGTCGACGCCCACCGGATCCACCGCGTACGCCTTCTCGGCCGGCGGGCCCGTGGTGTGGCCCGAGGTCGAGGCGCTGCTGATGGTGCCGATCAGCGCGCACGCGCTGTTCGCCAAACCGCTGGTCACCTCGCCGGACTCGGTGCTCGCGGTGGAGGTGCTGCCGCACATTCCGCCGGGTGTGCTGTGGTGCGACGGGCGGCGGACCATCGAGCTGCCGCCCGGGGCGCGGGTGGAGGTGCGGCGCGGCGCGGTGCCGGTGCGGCTGGCCCGGCTGCACCACGCCTCGTTCACTGACCGGCTGGTCGCGAAGTTCGCGCTGCCGACCACCGGCTGGCGGGGCGCGCCGCACCAGTGACCGGCCCGGCCCTCCGCACCCCGCGCGGGCCACTCGCCGGGGTGACACGGGCGGGCCATGTGCGCTCCCCGCCCCGGACCTCGTATGGTCTGTTCCGTGTTGGAGGAGATGCGGATACGGTCGCTCGGGGTCATCGACGATGCCGTGGTCGAGCTGTCACCGGGGTTCACCGCCGTCACCGGCGAGACGGGTGCGGGCAAGACCATGGTGGTCACCAGCCTGGGACTGCTGCTCGGCGGGCGCGCGGACCCGGCCCTGGTGCGGATCGGGGCCGGTAAGGCGGTCGTGGAGGGGCGGATCGCCGTGCCCCCGGACGCCACCGCCGTCGTACGCGCGGAGGAGGCCGGGGCCGAGCTGGACGACGGCGCCCTGCTGATCAGCCGTACCGTCTCCGCCGAGGGCCGCTCGCGGGCGCACCTGGGCGGGCGCAGCGTGCCGGTGGGACTGCTCGCCGAGCTGGCCGACGACCTGGTGGCCGTGCACGGCCAGACCGACCAGCAGGGGCTGCTGAAGCTCACCCGGCAGCGGCAGGCGCTCGACCGGTACGCCGGGGACGCCGTCGCCGTGCCGCTCGCCAAGTACGCCGGGGCCTACCGGCGGCTGCGGGCCGTCTCCGCCGAGCTGGAGGAGATCGTCACGCGCGGGCGTGAGCGCGCCCAGGAAGCGGACATGCTCCGCTACGGGCTCGAGGAGATCGCCGGTGTCGAGCCCCGGGCCGGGGAGGACGTGGAGCTGGCCGAGGAGGCGGAACGGCTGGGGCACGCCGAGGCCCTGTCATCCGCCGCGTCCGCCGCGCACGCCGCTCTCGCGGGCAACCCCGAGGACCCCGAGGGGATCGACGCCACGACCCTCGTCGGGGGCGCGCACCGGGCCCTGGAGGCCGTCCGCTCGCACGACCCGGCGCTGGCCTCCCTCGCCGAACGCATCGGTGAGGTCGGCATCCTGCTCGCCGACGTGGCCGGAGAGCTGGCCGGATACGCCGACGACCTGGACGCCGACCCGCTGCGGCTGGCCGCCGTGGAGGAGCGCCGGGCCGCCCTCGGCGCGCTGACCCGCAAGTACGGCGACGACGTGGGCGCCGTCCTCGCCTGGGCCGAGCGGAGCGCCGCCCGGCTCACCGAGCTGGAGGGCGACGACGAGCGGACCGGCGAGCTGACCGCCGAGCGGGACGCCCTGCGCACCGAACTGGGCGGACTCGCCCAGGCCCTGACGGACGCCCGGACCGAGGCCGCCGAGCGGTTCGCCGCCGCCGTGACCGCCGAGCTGGCCTCGCTCGCGATGCCCCACGCGCGCGTGTCCTTCGACATCCGGCAGACCGAGGACCCCGAGGGTGTCGAGGTCAGCGGCCGGTCCGTCGCCTACGGCCCGGCCGGCGCCGACGAGGTCGAACTGCTGCTCGCCCCGCACCCGGGTGCCCCGCCGCGGCCCATCGCCAAGGGCGCGTCCGGAGGCGAGCTGTCCCGCGTGATGCTGGCCGTGGAGGTCGTCTTCGCGGGCACGGACCCGGTGCCGACGTACCTCTTCGACGAGGTGGACGCCGGTGTCGGCGGCAAGGCCGCGGTGGAGATCGGGCGGCGGCTGGCGAAGCTGGCCAGGACCGCGCAGGTCGTCGTGGTCACCCACCTGCCCCAGGTCGCCGCCTTCGCCGACCGCCAGCTCCTGGTCGAGAAGACCAACGACGGCACGGTGACCCGCTCCGGCGTCAAGGTCCTGGAGGGCGAGGAACGGGTCCGCGAACTCTCCCGCATGCTGGCCGGCCAGGAGGACTCGGAAACGGCCCGCGCCCACGCGGAGGAACTCCTGGCGACGGCCCGCGCCGACCTCTAGGGCGGCGCCCCAGGGCGGCGCCCCGGGGTGGTGGGATGATCAGCCGCGGCCGCAGGGCCGGGAACCCTGATGAGGGAACGGCCTGCCGACCGGCTGCTCGCCGTGACCGCCTGGGCGCGGACGCTGTGAGACTCCGACCTCGGCGTACGGATGCCGGGGCGGTTCGGCCGCCGCGGGCCGGTTCTCACCCGTGTGGGTGAACGTGCTCCGGCGCAGTGCTCCGGGTCGCCGTGATGTGCGCCTCTCCGGGTTTTGCCGGAACGGCCGTACGTCCTGGCATGCTTGGTGGTGTACGCGGTCCGCGCGGGAGGCGCGCGGTACGTCCTTTCGGTCCTCCCGGCCCGCTACCTTCGGTACGTTTTCTCGTGACGCCCGCCCCGAATCAGGAGCCCCCGGCCCCGTGAGCCCCGTGAGCAGCAACGCACCGCACGGCCAGTCGCCGCTGCGCACCGTGCAGGTGCTGGGTGGGGGCAACGCCGGCAGCAGCGCGCACGTACGCTCCCTGGCCGAAGGGCTCGTCGCCCGGGGCGTGCGGGTCACGGTGTGCGCCCCCGTCGAGGCCGACCACGCCTACGACTTCACCGGGACCGGCGCCGACCATGTGCACGTCCCGCGCAGCAGCGACCCGGCCTCCGTGGCCGCGCTTCGGGCGGCCTGCGCCGGCGCCGACCTCGTGCACGCCCACGGTCTGCACGCCTCCTTCCGCGCCGTGCTCGCGCTCAGCGGGCGCGGCACCCCGCTGGTGGTCACCTGGCACAACCGGGCCCGGGCGGAGGGCGCGCGGGCGCATCTGCTGCGGCTGCTGGAACGGCGCGTGGTGCGCACCGCCGCCGTGGTGCTCGGCACCACTTCCGACCTGGTGGACCGGGCCCGCCGCACCGGTGCGCGGGACGCCCGGCTGGCGGCCGTGGCCCTGCCCGGCCGGCGCCGTCGCGCCGACCCCGACGACATCGACCAGGGGCGGCCCAAACTGAGGGCCGAACTCGGCGCCACCGGACGCCCGTTGCTCATCTCCGTCGGCTCCCTCGACCGGCAGCGCGGCTACGGCGTCCTGCTGGACGCGGCCCGCGCCTGGCGCGGCCTCGACCCGGTCCCGCTGGTCGTCGTCGCGGGGGAGGGGCCGCTGCGGCCCGAACTGCAGCGGCGGATCGAGGACGAGGAACTGCCGGTACGACTCGTCGGGCGTCGTGACGACGTGCCCGAGCTGCTCGCGGCCGCCGATCTGGCGCTGCTCACCAGCAGGTGGGAGTCCCGGTCCGTGCTGGCCCAGGAGGCGCTCCAGGCGGGCGTGCCGCTCGTCGCGACGCGCGTCGGCGGCATCCCGGACCTCGTGGGCGAGGCCGCCGAACTCGTCCCGTACGGCGACGCGGAGGCCCTCGCGGCCACCGTCGTCCGGCTCCTCGCCGACCCCGGACGCCGTGAACTGCTGCGCGAGCGGGGCCCCCGGCAGGCCGCGACCTGGCCGACCGAGGACGAGACCGTCGCCCAGGTCCTGAGCGTCTACGACGAACTCACCCAGCCCAGACCCCTGACCTAGGGGGCGTGGCGCCGGGCGCGCAGCGCCAGGCTCAGGGCCAGTACCGTCTGCGGGTCGTCGAGGTCGGTGCCCAGCAACTCCCCGATGCGGGCGAGGCGGTTGTAGAGGGTCTGCCGGTTGAGGTGCAGTTCGCGGGCGGTCTCCGCCTTGCGGCCCGCGTGCGCGAGATAGGTCTCCAGGGTGGGCAGCAGCGGCGGCTTGGAGCGGTGGTCGTGGTCGCGCAGCGGGCCGATCGCGCGGTCCACGAACGCCGCCAGGTCCGGGTGGTCGCGCAGCCGCCACAGCAGCAGGTCGATGTCGAGGCGGCGGGCGTCGTACCAGGGCCGGTCGGACAGTCCCTGCGCCGCGGCCGCCGTCTCCGCCGCGTGCCGGAGCCCGGCCGACGCGGCCGCCCAGCCGCCGGCCACCCCGACGACCACCACCGGCGGGGCCGCGCCCGGCCGCTGCATCCCGGCCCGCTCCACACCGGCCCGCAGCGCCGCCGCCACCCGGTCAGCGACCGCCGGCCGCTCCGACTCGGCGCGCAGCCCGAGCAGGACCAGTACCCGGCCCTCGACCGGCCGGACACCGAGCAGCACCGGTACCCCCACCGCGGCCAGTTCCTCGGAGACCGCGCGTGCCAGCACCGCCCAGCCGCCGGACGGGGACAGGGAGTCCCCGACCCGCATCACCACCGGCAGCAGCGGGCTGCCGCCCGGCTTGAACCCGAGCACACGGGCCTGCGCCGGGGCGTCCTCCGCCGTGATACGGCCCTCCGCAAGGTCGGTGAGGAAGTCGCCCCGGCCGCGCGCGGCCAGCTCCTCCTCCTGCCGGGCCTGCATCAGCACCACGGCCAGGATGCCCGCCGCCCGCTCCGCGGCCATCCGGTGCACCGGAGCCAGCGGCGAGCGGACCGGCAGCAGCACCAGCCGGGCCCGTACCGACCCCGGCCCCGGCCCCGCCCCCGGCCCACCGCCGGGAACGTCCACGAGCACCGAACCGGCCGGCGGCGGCGCGTCCTTGTGCGGGCCGCGCAGCCCCTCCCACACCTGCAGCGGGTCCGCGCCCTTGGGCCCCGGGCCGGCGGCGTACAGCAGCCGGCCGTCCGCCGTCTCCAGGAACACCGGGTTGGTACAGAAGTCGGCCAGGATGCCGAGCACTTGAGGCACCCCGCCACCGCCCAGCAGCGCCTCCGTGCACCGCCGGTGCACCTCCTCGGCGCGTTGCAGCAGCGCGTAGTGCCCGTTGACGATCTCCGTGTGGATCTCCTCGGTGACCGCGACGAAGGGCACCTCGCGATGCAGCTGGACCAGCGGCAGCCCGGCGGCGCGTGCGGTGTCCACCAGCGCCGCGGGCAGCCGGGTGAACCGCGGCCCCAGCTCCACCACCAGCGCGGCGATCCCCCGCTCGGCGAGGGTGCGTACGAACGCCCGCTGCTCGGCGGGCCGGGTGCCGAGCCCGTAGCCCGTGGTGAGCAGCAGCTCGCCGCCCTTCAACAGCGAGGCGATGTTCGGCACCTCGCCCGCGTGCACCCAGCGCACGGTGCGCCCCAGCCGGTCGCCGCCCGCCAGGATCTCGGGCAGTCCGCTGCGCAGCCCAGGCAGCTCCAGCGCCCGCCGAACGGTGATCCCGGCGCCCTGAGTGGCGAGTCTGCTCTCCGTACCGCTGTCCATGCAGCGGACGCTACCTGCGCAAACGCCCGGACGACAGCGTGTGTCCCGGCTACACCGGCCGGATGTTGTGGTTGAAGCGGAACACGTTGTCGGGGTCGAAGGCCCGCTTGACCTTCTCCAGCCGCAGCAGGTTCCCCTCGCCCAGTCCCGCCCTGACCCGGTCCCGGCCCTCGTCCCCGATGAAGTTCAGATAGACGGCGCCGGTGCTCCACGGCCGGACGTCGGCGCGGACCTCGCGCACCCAGGCGACCGCCCGCTCGTCGTCGGCCGGGTCCTGCCAGATGGCGAAGGGGTGCACCGCCCAGGGCGCGTCCCGGTAGGGCACCGGGTACTCGTGCGGACCGGCGGCGATCGCGCCGCCCTGCGGGAACAGCAGGTGCTGGGTGCTGGTCGGTACCGGCATGCTCTCCGCGCGGGCGCAGTAGACGTCCACCAGTTCGTCGGGCAGACCGGTCACGTACTCCGCCGACCAGTAGTTCCGCTGCCCGGGCGGATCGTCCAGCATGCACTGGACGTCCGCGTACGGCATCGCGCCGGCGATCTCCGCCTCGTGGGGCAGCGCCAGCAGCGGCTCGGCGAGCTTGCGCAGGTCCTCCTCGCCGCCGGCGTAGGTCAGCAGCGCGGCGCACACCAGCTTGCCCACCAGCTCCGCCGGTACGAACTCCTCGGGCGGGCCGGTCAGATACAGCACGGCGCCGCTCACCTCGTCGGGACCGGTGGTGACGGTCTCGCGGAAGATGCGGACCACGTCCCGGCCCAGTTGCGGCAGGTAGAGCAGCAGGGCGATGGAGAACTCGGGCAGGTCGTGCAGCCGCAGGGTGAGCGCGGTGGCGACACCGAAGTTGCCGCCGCCACCGTGCAGGGCCCAGAACAGCTCCGGGTTCTCGTCGGCGCTCGCGTGCACCCGCTCGGCGTCCGCGGTGACCAGCTCCACGCCGAGCAGGTTGTCGGCGGCGTAGCCGAAGGCGCGGTCCAGCCAGCCGGTGCCGCCGCCCAGGACGAAGCCGCCGACGCCGGTGGTGGAGGCCCGGCCGCCGGTGGTGGCGAGGCCGTGCGGCTGGGTGGCCCGGTCCAGATGGCTCATCGTGGCGCCGCCCTCCACCCGGACCGCCTCGGCCGCCGGGTCGACGCTCACCCCGTGCATCCGGCGCAGGTCCACCACGACGGCGCCGTCGCCGAGGGCGGTGCCGGCCACGCTGTGGCCGCCGCCGCGCACCGCGACCGGCAGGTCCAGGTCCCGTGCGAACCGTACGGCGCGGACCACGTCGTCCGGGCCCGCGCACTGGGCGATCACGGCCGGCCGCCGGTCGATCATCGCGTTGAAGACGGCGCGGGCCTCGTCGTAGCCCGGGTCCGAGGGGGCGAACACGTCGCCGGCAAGATCTTCGCGCAGCGCGGCGAGGGCCGCGCCCGCCTTCGAAGGGGAAGCCATGGCCGCCCCCTTCCGGAAAGGGGCAATGGTGCCTCTCCAGCCTAGGCGGGGCGGCTCACCCGGTCGCGTTCAGCCGCCGTACGCCCCGGAGGCCGTCAGCCGCAGTGCGGTGTCGATCAGCGGCACATGGCTGAACGCCTGCGGGAAGTTGCCGACCTGGCGCTGCAGCCGCGGGTCCCACTCCTCGGCGAGCAGCCCGAGGTCGTTGCGGAGTGCGAGGAGCTTCTCGAACAGCTTCCTCGCCTCGTCCACGCGGCCGATCATCGCGAGGTCGTCCGCCATCCAGAACGAGCAGGCGAGGAAGGCCCCTTCGTCGCCGGGGAGGCCGTCGACGCCCTCGTCCTTGCCCTCGGTGGGGTAGCGCAGGATGAAGCCGTCCGAGGTGGACAGCTCGCGCTGGATCGCCTCGATGGTGCCGATCACCCGCTTGTCGTCCGGCGGCAGGAAGCCCATCTGCGGGATCAGCAGCAGCGAGGCGTCCAGCTCCTGGGAGCCGTAGGACTGCGTGAAGGTGTTGCGCTCCTTGTCGTAGCCCTTCTCGCACACGTCCCGGTGGATGTCGTCGCGCAGTTCCTTCCAGCGCTCCAGCGGGCCGTCCGCGTCACCGGACTCGATCAGCTTGATCGTGCGGTCCACCGCCACCCAGGCCATCACCTTGGAGTGCACGAAGTGCCGGCGCGGGCCGCGCACCTCCCAGATGCCCTCGTCCGGCTCCTGCCAGTGGTCCTCCAGGTAGCGGATCAGCTTCAGCTGGAGCAGGGACGCGTAGTCGTTGCGGGCCAGACCTGTCATGTGGGCCAGGTGCAGGGCCTCGGTGACCTCGCCGTACACGTCGAGCTGGAGCTGGTGCGCGGCGCCGTTGCCGACCCGGACCGGGGCCGAGTGCTCGTAGCCCGGCAGCCAGTCCAGCTCGGCCTCGCCCAGCTCGCGCTCGCCCGCGATGCCGTACATGATCTGCAGGTTCTCGGGGTCGCCGGCGACCGCGCGCAGCAGCCACTCGCGCCAGGCGCGGGCCTCCTCGCGGTACCCGGTGCGCAGCAGCGAGGACAGGGTGATCGCCGCGTCGCGCAGCCAGGTGTAGCGGTAGTCCCAGTTGCGGACGCCGCCGATGTCCTCGGGCAGGGAGGTGGTGGGGGCCGCGACGATGCCGCCGGTTGGGGCGTAGGTCAGCGCCTTCAGGGTGATCAGCGAGCGGACCACCGCCTCGCGGTACGGACCGTGGTACGTACAGTGCTCGACCCACTCGCGCCAGAAGGTCTCCGTCGCCTCCAGCGACTGCTCCGGTTCCGGCAGCGCCGGCGGCTCCTTGTGCGAGGGCTCCCAGGAGATGGTGAACGCGATCCGGTCGCCCGGGGCGACGGTGAAGTCGGCGTAGGTCGTCAGCGCCTTGCCGTAGGTCTCGGCCTCCGTGTCGAACCACGCCGAGTCGGGTCCGGCGACCGCCACCGTGCGGCCCTCGTGCTTGTGCACCCAGGGCACGACCCGGCCGTAGGAGAACCGCATCCTGAGCGCCGAGCGCATCGGCACCCGGCCGGTGACGCCCTCCACGATCCGGATGAGCTGCGGGGCGCCGTCACGCGGGGGCATGAAATCGGTCACGCGCACGGTGCCGCGCGGGGTGTCCCACTCGGACTCCAGGATCAGCGAGTCGCCCCGGTAGCTGCGCCGGGCGGCGGTGGGCGGCTGTGAGTCGGCCGCGTGCGCCGGGCCGAGCCGCCAGAAGCCGTGCTCCTCGGTGCCCAGCAGGCCGGCGAAGATGGCATGCGAGTCGAAGCGGGGCAGGCACAGCCAGTCGACTGTGCCGTCCCGACAGACCAGGGCAGCGGTCTGCATGTCTCCGATGAGTGCGTAGTCTTCGATGCGCCCGGCCACGTGCAACTCCAGTCGAACGGCCACGTCACCCCCGCGCAGGGGGGCTGTCGCTAGTGCGGTCAAGGGGTCGTTGTTGTGCGTCGTTGAGCGGTGAAGCAAAGCAGCCCGCCGAGCCCTGGGGCAAAACGACAGTTGCTCAACGAACTGCCGCGCTCTCGTTGTTCCGGGTACCGCGGGCGGGGGTGTGCCGTCGTTCCGGACTGGCTCGGCAGGTGAGTGTCCGAGCAGGATACGACGCACGTAGTTGATCTGCGTGCCGCTCCCGGCAACCCGTGTGGGCCGAACGAGTGAGCAGCAGGTGACGAGCATGTGACGAATGAAGGCCTGTGTACAGGGGTGTGACGGACGCCGCCCCGGATCGGACCGCTGCGTGCAGGACCGGGCGCGGAGCGTGGCCGGGAGCCATCCCGTCCGGGCGCTGTTACGCTGGTAGCCCGTGGACCGGTGGTGGAAGACCCCCGAACCGCAGCGACGGCGACCCCCGGAAACATCCGGACCGGCAGCCGCACCGCACGACAGACAGCGACCACGGGAGCCCCCTCTTGGCCATGCCGCCGAAATCTACGACGACCAAGCACATCTTCGTCACCGGGGGTGTCGCCTCCTCGCTCGGCAAGGGCCTCACCGCCTCCAGCCTGGGCATGCTGCTCAAGGCCCGCGGCCTGCGCGTCGTGATGCAGAAGCTCGACCCGTACCTCAACGTCGACCCGGGCACGATGAACCCCTTCCAGCACGGTGAGGTGTTCGTCACGCACGACGGCGCCGAGACCGACCTGGACATCGGCCACTACGAGCGCTTCCTCGACCGGGACCTGGACGGATCCGCAAACGTCACCACCGGTCAGGTCTACTCCACCGTGATCGCCAAGGAGCGACGCGGCGAGTACCTGGGCGACACCGTGCAGGTCATCCCGCACATCACCAACGAGATCAAGCACCGCATCCGCCGCATGGCGACGGACGAGGTCGACGTGGTGATCACCGAGGTCGGCGGCACGGTCGGCGACATCGAGTCGCTGCCGTTCCTGGAGACCGTCCGCCAGGTCCGCCACGAGGTCGGCCGGGACAACGTCTTCGTCGTCCACATCTCGCTGCTGCCGTACATCGGCCCCTCCGGCGAGCTGAAGACCAAGCCGACCCAGCACTCCGTCGCCGCCCTGCGCAACATCGGTATCCAGCCGGACGCCATCGTGCTGCGCTGCGACCGCGAGGTGCCGACCGCCATCAAGCGCAAGATCTCGCTGATGTGCGACGTCGACGAGGCCGCCGTCGTGGCCTGCCCGGACGCCCGCTCGATCTACGACATCCCGAAGGTCGTGCACTCCGAGGGCCTGGACGCCTACGTCGTGCGCAAGCTCGACCTGCCCTTCCGGGACGTCGACTGGCGGACCTGGGACGACCTGCTGGACCGCGTCCACAACCCCGACCACGAGATCACCCTCGCCCTGGTCGGCAAGTACATCGACCTGCCCGACGCCTATCTGTCGGTCACCGAGGCGCTGCGTGCCGGCGGGTTCGCCAACAAGGCCCGCGTCAAGATCAAGTGGGTCACCTCGGACGACTGCAAGACCCCGGCCGGCGCCAAGGCGCAGCTCGGCGACGTCGACGGCATCTGCATCCCCGGCGGCTTCGGCGACCGCGGTGTCCTCGGCAAGGTCGGCGCGATCCGCTACGCCCGCGAGAACAAGATCCCGCTGCTCGGCCTCTGCCTGGGGCTGCAGTGCATCGTGATCGAGGCCGCGCGCAGCCTCGCCGACATCCCGGACGCCAACTCCACCGAGTTCGACCCGGCCACCGGCCACCCGGTCATCTCCACGATGGCCGAGCAGATGGACATCGTGGCCGGTGAGGGCGACATGGGCGGCACCATGCGGCTCGGCATGTACCCGGCGAAGCTGGCCGAGGGCTCCATCGTCCGCGAGGTGTACGACGGCAAGGAGTACGTCGAGGAGCGGCACCGCCACCGCTACGAGGTCAACAACGCCTACCGCGCGGAGCTGGAGAAGAAGGCCGGCATCCTCTTCTCGGGCACCTCGCCGGACGGCAAGCTCGTGGAGTACGTGGAGTACCCGCGCGACGTCCACCCCTACCTGGTCGCCACGCAGGCGCACCCCGAGCTGCGCTCGCGGCCGACCCGCCCGCACCCGCTCTTCGCCGGGCTGGTGAAGGCCTCGGTCGAGCGGAAGATCTCGAAGTAACACGAGAGTTGTACGGTGGCCGGGGCGCGCCCATTCAAATGGATCGCGCCCCGGCCGCTCGCGCACGTGTGGAAGGACAGGGCATGACGATCAAGGACACCCCCGCGGAGTGGGAGATCCGGGCGACCCAGACCCCCTTCAGGGGCAACAAGACCTCCGTGCGCACGGACGAGGTCGTCATGCCCGACGGCTCGGTGGTCTGCCGTGACTACCAGGTGCACCCCGGCTCGGTCGCCGTCCTCGCCCTGGACGAGGAGGACCGGGTGCTGCTCATCAACCAGTACCGGCACCCGGTGCGGCACAAGCTGTGGGAGATCCCGGCCGGCCTGCTCGACGTGCCCGGCGAGAACCCGCTGCACGCCGCCCAGCGCGAGCTGTACGAGGAGGCGCACGTCAAGGCCGAGGACTGGCGGGTGCTGACCGACGTGTACACCACCCCCGGCGGCTGCGACGAGGCCGTACGGATCTTCCTCGCCCGTGATCTCTCCGAGGCCGAGGGCGAGCGGTTCGAGGCGGAGCACGAGGAGACCGACATGGAGCACGCGCGCGTGCCGGTCGACGAGCTGGTGCGCCGGGTGCTCGCCGGCGATGTGCACAACAACTGTCTCGTGGTGGGCGTCCTCTCGCTGGTCGCCGCCCGGGGCGGGGACGGCCTGGACGGCCTGCGCCCGGCCGACGCGCCCTGGCCCGCGCGCCCCTTCGAGTCCTGAGCCCGAGGCCCGGGAAGGGTCCCGGCGTCCGTCCCGGACCCGCTCGCCCCGGCCCCGGACCCACCCCGGCCCGGGGCCCGCTCCCAGCCGTCCGCGCATTGGTGTGACGATCGCCTGATCCGATCGGGGGATGTGCCCGCCGCGCTCCCACCGGAACGTCGCAGAGCGTGAACTAGGCTCTGGAAATGCCTGTTCCGGGAGGACCCGGCGGGCTTGCGCGTGCGGTGGGACGGGAGTGTGGCCCGTGACGGACCAGGCGGTGGACACAGACGGCGCGCGGCTGCCCGCGCATCCGCCCACGGAGCACCATTTCCTCGGCCGCACACGGGAGTTGAAGGGGCTGCGCGCCGACATCGAGCGGGCGGGCCTGGACACCCTCTCCGGCCGCAAGGCACCCCGCGCGCGCGTGCTCCTCATCGCGGGACGCCCCGGCTCCGGCCGGTCCGCCCTGGCCGGGGAACTCGCCCGGCAGGTCGCCGAGCGTTACCCCGACGGAGTGCTGCGGGCCCGGCTCAGCGAGCCCGGTGGCACCCCCGTCCCCGTCGCGCGCACCGCCCGCGAACTGCTAGCCGCGCTCGACGTGCCGGCCCCCGCCGGGGCCGCCCAGGACGAACTGACCGACGTGCTGCGCACTGCCCTCGCCGGCCGGCGGGCGCTGCTCCTGCTGGACGACGCGGCCGGCGCCGAGCAGGTCGACGCGCTGCTGCCGGACGCCCCCGACTGCCTGGTCGTCGCCGTCGCCGGCGGGCCGCTCACCGGCATCGCCGACGTCCGCCCCTGCACCCTGGGCGGCCTCGACACCAAGTCGGCGGTGGAACTCCTCACCCGCTACACCGGCTCGGTCCGCATCACCGTCGACCCGCGCTCCGCCGAGAGCCTCGCCGAGGCCTGCCAGGGCCAGCCGGCCGCGCTCACCCTGGCCGGCGGCTGGCTCGCCTCCCGGCCCCAGGCGGCCGTCTCCGACCTGGCCAAACGGCTGCACGCGGACGCCGACGACGGCACCGAGGGCACCCCGCTCGCCCGGGTCTTCCGGCTCGTCCACGACCAGCTCCCCGGCCGGGCCGCCCGGATGCTGCGCCTGCTGTGCCTGGCCCCGGCCGGTCTGGTCGATCCGCACACCGCCTCCGCCCTGGCCGGCTGCTCGGTGGACACCGCCGGCGCCATGCTGGAGGAGTTCGTCGCGCTCGGCCTGCTGCGCGCGGTGGACTCGCCGCTGCCCGAGTACGCCGTGCCGGGGTGTCTGCACCCGCTGATGCGCGCCCGCGCCGAGAGTCAGGAGCGTCCGGGGGAGCTCCAGCTCGCCCGGGCCCGGATGCTGGAGCGCAACGTACGGCTGCTGCAGTCCTGCCGGGTGATCACCGAGACGGACAGCCCGCAGGCCCGGGAGAGGCTGCGCGACATGCCCCCGGCGCTGCGCTTCCCCACACCCCGCGCGGCCGCCGAGTGGCTGCGTGCGCGCCGGCCCGCCCTGCTGGCCGCCACCCGCGTGGCCGTCGCCGACGGTGAGCTGGACACCCTCGCCCGCCGGCTGATGTCCCAGCTGGTCAGGGCCATGGCGGCGCACTTCGGCGCACAGGCGGCGGCACCCGACCTGTACGAGGTCCACGGCCTCGTCCTCGACGTCGCCGAGCGGCGCGGGCTGCACCGGGAACGGGCCGCCGCCCTGCTGAACCTCGGTGACGTGGACGCCCAGACCGGCCGCACCGGGGACGCGCTGGCCCGCTACCGGGCCGCACTGGACGCCGGACGCCAGGCGAACGACCCGTACGCGACCGGCCGCGCGATGGAATCCGTAGGCGGGGCCCACCAGGAGCTGGGGGACTACGACCGGGCCGCGGACTGGTTCGGCAGGGCGCTGGCCGAGCGGCTGGCCCGGGGCGAGCGCGCGGAGGCCGCCCGGCTGTACGGCCGTACGGGCACAGCCCACACCTACGCGGGCCGCTACGGAGAGGCGCTCAGGAACTGGCGCGCGGCCGCCGCCGGGTACCGCAAGGACGGTGATGTGGCCGCCCACGCACGGGCGTTGAGCGAGGTGGCGCGGGTCCAGGAGTACGCGGGACGGCCCGAGGAATCGCTGCACACCTGCCGGGAGGCGGTGGAGTGGGCACGGCGCGCCCAGGACACCCGGCTGCAGGCCGCGCTGCAGCTCAGACTGGCCGACACCCTGGACCGGCTCGGCGACCCCGCGGCCGCCCATCTGCACCGGGCCGCGGCCGAGCGCATGCTGGGTAACGGGGCGCAGGAGGACGGCGTCCTGCCGGATTACGGCGATGACGCCTGCGAAATCCGTACTGCCGCGAGCGAAGATTGATGCAATGAAAGGCTAGACAGTCGGAACACCTTCATTAGACTGGCTCTGCCGCTCTTTCTCCTGCGGTGTCTCCCGGTATGCCCTTGCATGTCCGGGTACGTCTTGTAATGCACCTCCATACCCTCTGAGCCAAGGACCGTGATCGACGTGAAGGTCGGCATCCCCCGCGAGGTCAAGAACAACGAGTTCCGGGTGGCCATCACCCCCGCCGGTGTGCACGAGCTGGTGCGCAACGGCCACCAGGTCGTCGTCGAGCGGGGCGCCGGGCTCGGCTCCTCGATCACGGACGAGGAGTACGTCTCCGCCGGTGCCACGATCCTCGGCACCGCCGACGAGGTGTGGGCCGCCGCCGACCTGCTGCTCAAGGTCAAGGAGCCGGTAGCCGAGGAGTACCACCGCCTCCGCAAGGACCAGATCCTCTTCACCTACCTGCACCTGGCCGCCTCCAAGGAATGCACGGACGCGCTCATCGAGTCCGGCACCACGGCCATCGCCTACGAGACCGTCGAGCTGCCCAACCGCGCGCTGCCGCTGCTCGCCCCGATGTCCGAGGTCGCGGGCCGGCTGGCCCCGCAGGTCGGCGCCTATCACCTGATGCGCCCGGCCGGCGGCCGCGGTGTGCTGCCGGGCGGTGTGCCGGGCGTGACCCCGGCCAAGGCCGTCGTCATCGGCGGTGGCGTCTCCGGCTGGAACGCCACCCAGGTCGCCGTCGGCATGGGCTTCGACGTGACCCTGCTCGACCGCGACATCAACAAGCTCCGTGAGGCCGACAAGGTCTTCGGCACCAAGGTCAAGGCCATCATGTCCAACTCCTTCGAGCTGGAGAAGGCCGTCCTGGACGCCGACCTCGTCATCGGCGCGGTGCTCATCCCGGGCGCCAAGGCCCCGAAGCTCGTCACCAACGAGCTGGTGTCCCGCATGAAGCCCGGAAGTGTCCTTGTCGACATCGCGATCGACCAGGGCGGCTGCTTCGAGGACTCCCGTCCCACCACGCACGCCGAGCCGACCTTCCGCGTCCACAACTCGGTCTTCTACTGCGTCGCCAACATGCCGGGCGCGGTGCCGAACACCTCCACCAACGCCCTCACCAACGCCACGCTGCCGTACATCGTCTCGCTCGCCAACAACGGCTGGGTGGAGGCGCTGCGCCGCGACGCCGCGCTCGCCAAGGGTCTCAACACCCATGACGGCAAGGTCGTCTACAAGGAGGTCGCCGAGGCGCTCGGTCTGGAGCACGTGGAGCTGGAGTCCCTGCTCGGCTGACCCTCCCGACCTGGCGTGTCGCCAAGTCACCAACCGGTGAAAGGCGATTCGTCAACACGTGTCGTCAACACCGAACATCCGGCCGGACCTTGCCCGACAAGGTCCGGCCGGATGTGTGTATGGTCACTTTGCCACTTGCGGTCAACTCGCCTCGAACGTAACCCTTCGACCGATTCGCACACCGGTGGAACCTGCCGTGCGACGCCTGTACGCCCTTGACAGAGGGATGTTTCATTGCCGACACATCCGGCCGGGTCCGGCGGATTGTGTTGCTGCGGACCGCCGACACGCCATAGAGTCGCCAATCGTCGGCATGGTGCCACGCTGACCTTGTCTAGAAGTTTCCTGGTCACCAAGGAGGTAAGACGACTTGTGAATGAGTCGACATTTACTCCCGGGGGTGGTCAACCAGGAATGCCGGTACGGGGCCAGGCCGGTTCCGCGGGATTCGAGGCTGTCGGCTCCGTCGCTGTGCGCACCTTCGCAGCCCACCAGACTCCGGGTCCGCAGACGGTCCGGACAGCACACCAGAGCATGGATGGCCATCACGTGAACGCCATGGCCGGCGACGGAAGTGGCGCGCCCCACAACCAACTCGCCGACTACGACGAACTGCCCGAGGGGCACTTCTACGACCCCGACGCCGAGTACGAGCCCGATCCCGAGTACGCGGCGACGCTCGCGCCCGACGCGGCCCGCCAGCGCCGTGAGCGCATCGGTCCGACCGGACGCCCGCTGCCGTACTTCCCGATCCCCGGCCCGCTGACCGACCACGGCCCCGCGAAGATCATCGCGATGTGCAACCAGAAGGGCGGCGTCGGCAAGACCACGTCGACCATCAACCTGGGTGCCGCGCTCGCGGAGTACGGCCGGCGCGTGCTGCTCGTGGACTTCGACCCGCAGGGCGCGCTGTCGGTGGGTCTCGGCGTCAACCCCATGGAGCTCGACCTCACCGTCTACAACCTGCTCATGGAGCGGGGCATGTCGGCGGACGAGGTCCTGCTGAAGACGGCGGTCCCCAACATGGACCTGCTGCCCTCCAACATCGACCTGTCGGCCGCCGAGGTCCAGCTGGTCTCCGAGGTCGCGCGCGAGTCGACCCTGCAGCGGGCGCTCAAGCCGCTGATGGACGACTACGACTACATCGTGATCGACTGCCAGCCCTCGCTCGGCCTGCTCACGGTCAACGCGCTGACGGCCGCCCACAAGGTGATCGTTCCGCTGGAGTGCGAGTTCTTCGCGCTGCGCGGCGTGGCCCTGCTGACCGAGACCATCGAGAAGGTCCAGGAGCGGCTCAACCCCGACCTGGAACTCGACGGCATCCTCGCCACGATGTACGACTCGCGCACGGTGCACAGCCGTGAGGTGCTCGCGCGCGTGGTCGAGGCGTTCGACGACCACGTCTACCACACGGTCATCGGCCGCACGGTCCGCTTCCCGGAGACCACCGTCGCCGGTGAGCCGATCACCACCTACGCCTCCAACTCCGTCGGCGCCGCCGCCTACCGCCAGCTCGCCAGGGAGGTGCTCGCCCGGTGTCACGCCGAGTGAGTCTGCCCGGGGCCGACGAACTGTTCCGTACGACAGGAGGAATGGCGCTCCAGCCGTCCACGCCCCGGCGCGGGGCCAACGGCGAGGCCCGGGTGCCGGCTCCCGCGGGCGAGAGCGACGACGTGGCCGCCGAGGACGCGCCGCCGTCGGTGCCCGTCCAGGGCGGTGACGGAGAGGGCGCGGAGCACGCCGCGGCGGACGCGGAACCGGCCGGGACCGCCGAGTCCCGCACCCGGCCGTCCCGGCGCCAGGCTCCGCCCGAGGGATCGGCCGCCGCGGCCGCCGCGTCGGCGGCCGAGCAGCCGCGCAAGCGCGGACGGGCGGCGAACCGGCGGCCCAGCGGGCGCGAACGGCACGACGAGAAGATCACGGTGTACGTGTCCGCCGAAGAACTGATGGACCTCGAACACGCCCGGCTGGTCCTCCGGGGCGAGCACGGCCTCGCCGTGGACCGCGGCCGTATCGTCCGCGAGGCGGTCGCCGTGGTCCTGGCCGACCTGGAGTCCCGCGGGGACGCGAGCATCCTGGTACGGCGGCTGCGGGGTCGGTAGTCGGCCGGGCGGGCGGCAGACGATAGCCTGCGACGGCCATGACCCCGAACGACGCCCCCGCCTCCGGCCCCGGTGCCGGCCGCAGGCGTGCGCTCGGCCGTGGACCGGGCACGTCCCACTCGCGGCCCGCGGAACCGCAGCCGACTCCGCCGGAGCCCGCGCCGGACACCGCACCGCCCCCGCCCCCGACCGAACCCGAACCACCGGCCGCGGGCGACCCCGCCCCGGCGGAGCCCGGCGCGGCGGAGGCCGCTCCGGCACCGGCGACCGCCGAACCCGGGCCGCCGGAACCGCTGTCCGAGGGCGTCGCCACCGAGTCCGGGGCCGAGCCGGCCGGAGACGGTGAGGCAGGGGAGACCGAGGCAGGGGAGACCGCCGCCGACGGGGTCTTCAAGGTTCGGCTGGCCAACTTCGAGGGGCCGTTCGACCTGCTGCTCCAGCTCATCTCCAAGCACAAGCTGGACGTCACCGAGGTCGCCCTGTCCAAGGTCACCGACGAGTTCATGGCGCACATCCGGGCCATGGGCCCCGACTGGGACCTGGACCAGACGACCGAGTTCCTCGTCGTCGCCGCCACGCTGCTCGACCTCAAGGCCGCCCGGCTGCTGCCCGCCGCCGAGGTCGAGGACGAGGCCGACCTGGCGCTGCTGGAGGCCCGGGACCTGCTGTTCGCGCGGCTGCTGCAGTACCGCGCGTACAAGCGGATCGCCGACATCTTCAACGAGCGCCTGGACGAGGAGGCCCGCCGCCACCCCCGTACCGTCGGCCTCGAACCCCAGCACGCCGAGCTGCTGCCCGAGGTCGTCATCAGCATCGGTCCCGAGGGGTTCGCCCGGCTCGCCGTCAAGGCGATGCAGCCGAAGGCCAAGCCGCAGGTCTACGTCGACCACATCCACGCCCCCCTGGTCAGCGTGCGGGAGCAGGCGGGGATCGTGGTGGCGCGGCTCAGGGAACTGGGCGAGGCCAGCTTCCGGGTGCTGGTCGAGGACACCGGCGACACCCTCACCGTCGTGGCCCGCTTCCTGGCGCTGCTGGAGCTGTACCGGGAGAAGGCCGTGGCCCTGGAACAGGAGACCGCCCTCGGGGAGCTGCTGGTGCGCTGGACCGGCGGGGACACGGACGTGGCGCCCATGGTCACCGACGAGTTCGACCGGCCGCCCGAGGAGACCGAGGAGAAGAAGAAGGCGTGAGCGAGACCACCGAGGCACCCACAGGCCCCGCCGAGGCACCCGCCGAGACCACCGACGCGCCCGCGGGCCTGCGCTCCGTCGCCGGGCTCGACCTCAAGCCCGCCCTAGAAGCGGTCCTCATGGTCGTGGACGAGCCCGCGACCGAGGAGCACCTGGCCCGCATCCTCGAGCGGCCCAGGCGGCAGATCGGCGACGCGCTGCGCGAGCTGGCCGACGACTACACCGTGCAGGGCCGCGGCTTCGAGCTGCGGTTCGTCGCGGGCGGCTGGCGTTTCTACACCCGCGCCGAGTACGCGCCCGCCGTGGAGCGGCTGGTCCTGGACGGGCAGACGGCCCGTCTCACCCAGGCCGCGCTGGAGACCCTCGCGGTCGTCGCCTACCGCCAGCCGGTCAGCCGCAGCCGCGTCTCCGCCGTGCGCGGAGTGAACTGCGACGGCGTGATGCGCACCCTCCTGCAGCGCGGTCTGGTCGAGGAGGCGGGCACGGAACCCGAAACAGGTGCGATCCTGTACAGGACGACGAACTACTTCCTGGAGCGGATGGGCCTGCGCGGCCTGGACGAACTTCCGGAGCTCGCGCCCTTCCTCCCGGAGGCGGAGGCGATCGAGGCCGAGACCCAGGAGGGAGTCCCGTCGTTCGACCCGGACGCGCCCGACGCGCCCGGCGGTCAGGACGCAGACGACTAAGACGGAAACCTTGATGCGAAGCAGCGGCAGCGGCAAGAGCGGCGGGCGCGGTAACTACCGCGGTGCCGGCAACGACAGGGACCAGAAGCAGGGGCAGGGCCGGCCCCGCAAGCCCCGCCCCGAGGAGCGCCGCTACGACGTGGGCCCCGGGGCCACCCAGGACGGCCCCAAGTCCGGGCGCGGCGGCTCCGCGCGCGGTGGCGCCAAGGGCGGCCCGAAGCAGTCCCAGCAGCGCGGCGGCCGTACGGCCCCGGCGCGCTCGCGCGAGTACGAGACGCGGACCGAGGAGCGCAACCGGGAGCGGTACGCGGGCAAGAAGGACGTCAAGCTGCCCAAGACCTTCCCCGGCGCCGAGCAGGAGGGCGAGCGGCTGCAGAAGGTGCTCGCGCGCGCGGGCTACGGTTCCCGCCGCGCCTGCGAGGAGCTGATCGAGCAGGCCCGGGTCGAGATCAACGGCGAGATCGTGCTGGAGCAGGGCCGCCGGGTGGACCCGGAGAAGGACGAGGTCAAGGTCGACGGCCTGACCGTCGCCACGCAGTCCTACCAGTTCTTCTCGCTCAACAAGCCCGCCGGTGTCGTCTCCACCATGGAGGACCCGGAGGGCCGCCAGTGCCTCGGTGACTACGTCACCAACCGCGAGACCCGGCTCTTCCACGTCGGCCGGCTCGACACCGAGACCGAAGGTGTCATCCTGCTCACCAACCACGGCGAGCTGGCGCACCGGCTGACCCACCCGAAGTACGGCGTGAAGAAGACGTACCTCGCGGCCATCGTCGGGCCCATCCCGCGCGACCTGGGCAAGCGCCTGAAGGACGGCATCCAGCTCGAGGACGGCTACGCGCGCGCCGACCACTTCCGGGTGGTCGAGCAGACCGGCAAGAACTACCTGGTCGAGGTGACCCTGCACGAGGGCCGCAAGCACATCGTGCGCCGCATGCTCGCCGAGGCCGGCTTCCCGGTCGAGAAGCTGGTGCGCACCTCCTTCGGCCCGATCACCCTGGGCGACCAGAAGTCGGGCTGGCTGCGCCGCCTGTCCAACACCGAGGTGGGGATGCTCATGCAGGAGGTCGACCTCTAAGAGGTTGTGCTCCCGGACACCCCCCTTTTATAGTCGCAGTGACTATTAAAGGGGGGTGTCCGTGCTGCGGGACTACGACAAGCACGCCTACGAGCCTTTCGCCGTCACCGTCGACCTCGCCGTCCTGACCGTCCGCGAGGGCGCGCTGCACGTGCTCCTCGTCGAACGCGGGCAGGAACCGTACGCCGGCCGGTGGGCGCTTCCCGGCGGCTTCCTGTTGCCCGACGAGTCGGCGGAGACGGCCGCCCGGCGCGAACTCGCCGAGGAGACCGGCCTGGACGACGTCTCCGGGCTGGACCTCGAGCAGTCGCGCACCTACAGCGAGCCGGGCCGCGACCCCCGGATGCGGGTCGTCTCCGTCGCGTTCACCGCGCTGCTGCCCGACCCCCCGGAACCCCGCGGCGGCGGTGACGCGGCCCAGGCCCGCTGGCTGCCGTACGGCTCGGCGGGGCCGCTCGCCTTCGACCACGACCGCATCCTCGCCGACGCCCACGAACGCGTCGGCGACCGGCTGGAGAACACCCGCGCCGCCACCGCCTTCTGCCCGCCCGAGTTCACCCTCGGCGAGCTCCAGCAGGTCTACGAGACGGTGTGGGGAATCGCCCTGGACCGGCCCAACTTCCGCCGCAAGGTGCTCGCCACCCCCGGATTCGTCGAACCCGTCCCCGGCGCCGCCCGGCTCACCGGCGGCCGCGGCAAGCCGGCCGCCCTCTACCGCGCGGGCCCCGCCACCGCCCTGCACCCGCCCCTGCTCCGGCCGTCCCGGGAAGGAAGCCCCGCATGACCACCACCCGCCCGACCAAACAGGCCGCCACCGGCTCCCTGCTCGGCCTCGCCCTCGGGGACGCCCTCGGCTTCCCGACCGAGTTCAACGACGTCCCCTCGATCCTCGCCAAGTGCGGTCCCTGGCGGGAGATGGAGCTGCCGCGGCGCCCCTTCGTCTCCGACGACACCCAGATGACCCTCGCCGTCGGCCGCGGGCTCCGCACGGCCATGGAGCGCGGGCACCTCGCCCCGCAACGGCTGGAGCGGCCGCTGCGCGAGGAGTTCGTGGACTGGTACCAGTCGCCGGACAACAACCGCGCCCCGGGCAACACCTGCCTGACCGCCTGCGGCCTGCTCAAGGAGGAGGGCCGTGCCTGGCAGGACGCCAGCCAGGTCGGCTCCAAGGGCTGCGGCGCCAACATGCGCGTCGCCCCCGTCGGCATCGCCCCCGGCCTGACCGGCGAACAGCGCGCCGGCGCCGCCCAGTTGCAGTCCGCGCTCACCCACGGCCACCCCACCGCCCTGGCCGCCTCCGACCTGACCGCCCATGCCGTGCACCTGCTCGCCCGGGGCACCGACCCGGCCGGGCTCGTCGGGCAGCTCCGCAGCTACGCCTACGACAACCGCACCCGCTACGACCACACCTGGCTCGGCGACCTGTGGACCCGCTCCCAGGACCCCGGCCCCGAGCACTTCATCGCGCGCGGCTGGGACGAGTGCCTGGACATGCTCGGCCGCCTCCAGGAGGCCGTGCGGACCGTCTCCCCGGAGACCGACCCCTGTCTGGCCACCGGCGAGGGCTGGATCGCCGAGGAGGCCCTCGCCACCGGGCTGCTGTGCTTCCTGCTCTTTCCCGACCAGCCCGTCACCGCCCTGCGCCGGGCCGCCTGCTCCTCGGGCGACTCGGACTCGATCGCCTGCCTCACCGGGGCCTTCGCGGGCGCCTGGCTCGGCGCGGACGCCTGGCCCGCCGACTGGACCGGGCGGATCGAGTACCGGGGCGACCTGTTGGCACTGGGAGCGCTCTGGGACGCTTAGGCCCATGATCGACGACCTCGACATGGACCTGACGCCCGTGATCGCCGAACAGCCCCACCCCCTGCTGTTCGCGACCGTCTCCGGAGCCCATCTGTACGGTTTCCCCTCCGAGGACTCCGACCTCGACCTGCGCGGCGCCCATCTCCTGCCCGCAGCGGACCTGGTCGGGCTGCGCGAGCCGGAGGAGACCCGGGAGCGGACCTGGGTGCGGTTCGGCCTCGAGATGGACCTCGTCACCCACGACGTGCGCAAGTTCGCCCGGCTGATGCTCCGGCGCAACGGCTATGTGCTGGAGCAGCTCCTGTCGCCCCTCGTGGCGCACACCTCCGAGGCACACCGGGAGCTGGCCGCCCTCACCCCGGGCGTCCTCACCGGCCACCACGCCCACCACTACCGCGGGTTCGCCGTGACCCAGTGGCGGCTGTTCGGCAAGACCGGCGAACTCAAGCCGCTGCTCTACACGTTCCGTGTGCTGCTCACCGGCATCCATCTGATGCGCAGCGGCGAGGTGCAGGCCCATCTGCCCACCCTGCTGGACCAGGTGGCCGCGCCCGCCTACCTGCCCGAGCTGATCGCCGCCAAGGCCGAGCGCGAGCACGGCACCGCCGACGTCGACCACGCGCGCGTGGAGGCCGACGTGGAGCGGCTGCACGCCGTGCTCGACGAGGCGCAGGCCAGCTCAGCCCTGCCCGACACCCCCAGCGCGCACGACGCCCTGCACGACTTCGTCGTACGCGTCCGCCTGGCGGGCTGAGTCCCGGCGCGCCCGGAAGAGGAAGCCGGCCACGCGCGCGCGGTCCGGTTCCGGCGGCAGCGGGGTGCGGTGCAGGGCCTCCTCGCTCTGCGCCGCCAGCCGGGCCATGCGGGCCTCCACCTCCGGCCAGGGGACCTCGCCCCGCTTCACCGCCAGCAGCGGCTCCCGCTCGTCGCCGACGTCGATCCGCAGCTCCCCGGTGCGCAGCAGGTCCCGGGCGCTCATCAGCAGGCGCAGCAGGTGCATGGCGTGCCTCCAGCGCGGGGCGCCCGTCGCGCGGACGTCGGCGTCGAGCTTCCTGCGCTGGCCGAGGGCGTAGCGAGTGAAGGTGTCGTACACCTGGCGGGACAGGAAGGCGCCGCGCAGGGACAGCAGTTCGCGGCCGGTGTCGTCCACGTGCTCCACCAGCGGGGAGTGCAGGCACTCCAGGATGTTCGGGTTGCCGCGCAGCGCCAGCTCGCAGAACCGCTCCAGCTCCCAGGAGAACCGCTCCTCGCCCGGCCCCTCCACATGCGCCGGCGGCTTCTCGAACCGCCAGAACAGGGGAGCGGGGGCGAGGAAGACGCCCCGCCGGTCGGTGTCACTGGCCCCGGTGGCCAGGCCGAAGGCCCGCGAACCCATGACACAGGCGTAGATCGTGTGGTCGCGTACCAGGTCCTCGGGCTGCATCCCCGGAGCGTACGCGGGCCGCTCACGCCAGGTGGATCGAATTTCCCTCCACCTTGATCGTCTGGGCGGGCAGCGGCCGGGTCGCCGGGCCGTGCGCCACCGAGCCGTCGGCGATGTGGAACCTGCTGCCGTGGCAGGGGCAGTCGATGGTGCCGTCGGCCACCTTGCTCACCGTGCAGCCCTCGTGCGTGCAGATCGCCGAGAAGGCCTTGAAGTCGCCCTTCGACGGCTGGGTGACCACGACCTTCCGCTCCTTGAAGATCTTGCCGCCGCCCTCGGGGATGTCGCTCGTGCTCGCCAGCTCCATGCCGCCGGGCGAGGGGGAGGAGCCCGTCGAACCGCCGCCGCCCCCGCAGCCGGTGGCGAGCGCCGCCGCGCCCGTCGCGAGAACCGTGCGCCGCGTCGTGCTGTAGGTCATGTCGTCACTCCGAACATCGGAAGTAAGAAAAGCTGTGATCTGCGACATCTTGGCATCAAAGGTTCCCCTGCCGAAGCAGGCGGCGGGAGCGGAGACACGGCCGTCACCGGGTCGGCCCCGCGTCTCAGCGGGCGGGCGCCGCGCGCCCGGCCGCGCGGGCCTGACTAGGCTGGACCGGCCAGGAACGAAACGCATGTCAGCAAGGAGCAGCGCCGTGGCGGTACGAGCGGTCCGGGGGGCCGTCCAACTGGAGCGGGACGAGGCCGGTCACATGGACGAGCAGGTCGGAGCGCTGCTCACCGCGATCCTGGAGCGGAACGGGCTCACCGCCGAGGACCTGATCAGCATCTGGTTCACGGCCACCCCCGACCTGCACAGCGACTTCCCGGCCGCCGCCGCCCGCAAGCTCGGGATCGTCGACGTCCCCCTGATCTGCGCCCAGGAACTGGACATCGAGGGCGCCATGCCCCGGGTCGTCCGGGTGCTCGCGCACATCGAGTCGGACCGGCCCCGCGACCGGATCGCCCACGTCTACCTCGGCGCCGCCGCCGCCCTGCGCAAGGACATCGCCCAGTGAGAACCGCACTCGTCATCGGCACCGGGCTGATCGGCACCTCCGCCGCGCTCGCCCTGACCCAGCGGGGCGTCGTCGTCCACCTCACCGACCACGACCCCGAGCAGGCCCGCACGGCGGCCGCGCTGGGCGCCGGCACCGACCAGGCCCCCGACGGCCCGGTGGACCTCGCCGTCGTCGCCGCCCCGCCCGCGCACGTGGCCGGCGTCCTCGCGGACGCCATGGCCCGCGGCGCCGCCCGCGGCTACGTCGACGTGGCCAGCGTCAAGGGAGGCCCGCGCCGCGAGCTGGAGGCGCGCGGCCTCGACCTGTCCGCCTACATCGGCACCCACCCCATGTCCGGCCGGGAGAAGTCGGGCCCGCTGGCCGCGACCGGCGACCTCTTCGAGGGCCGCCCCTGGGTGCTCACCCCGACCCGGGACACCGACACCGAGGTCCTCAACCTCGCCCTGGAACTGGTCTCGCACTGCCGGGCCGTGCCGGTCGTCATGGACGCCGACGCCCACGACCGGGCCGTGGCCCTCGTCTCCCACATGCCCCACCTGGTCTCCAGCATGGTCGCGGCCCGCCTGGAGCACGCCGAGGAGGCGGCCGTACGGCTGTGCGGGCAGGGCATCCGGGACGTGACCCGGATCGCCGCCTCCGACCCCGGGATGTGGATCGACATCCTCTCCGCCAACCCCGGCCCGGTCGCCGACCTGCTCACCGACGTCTCCGCCGACCTGGAGGAGACCGTCCGCGCCCTGCGCGCCCTGCAGTCCTCCGACGAGGACAAGCGCCGCGAGGGCGGCTCGGGCATCGAGGACGTGCTGCGCCGCGGCAACGCGGGCCAGGTGCGGGTACCCGGCAAGCACGGCAGCGCGCCGCGCGTGTACGAGACCGTCGTCGTCCTCATCGACGACCAGCCCGGCCAGCTCGCCCGCATCTTCGCGGACGCGGGACGGGCCGGGGTCAACATCGAGGACGTCCGGATCGAGCACGCGACGGGGCAGCAGGCCGGTCTCGTCCAGCTACTGGTCGAGCCCAAGGCGGCGCCCGTGCTGAGGGAAGCGCTGCGTGAGCGGGGCTGGGCGCTGCGGCAGTAGGAAGGCGGCCGTCCGTCCGGGGCGCCCGTACCCAGTAACCTTGTGCAGGGCGCTCTCGCGCTCCGCCCCCCGCCCCCGCAGCGCACCAGGAAGGTGTCCCCCGTGGAAAACGGCGCCCCGACCGCCAAGCCCGTGATCGTCGCGATCGACGGCCCCTCCGGCACGGGCAAGTCGAGCACGTCGAAGGCCGTGGCCGCCAAGCTCGGCCTGAGCTACCTCGACACCGGCGCCCAGTACCGGGCCATCACCTGGTGGATGGTGGCCAACGGCATCGACCTGGAGGACCCGACCGCCATCGCCGCCGTCGCGGGCAAGCCGGAGATCGTCTCCGGCACCGACCCGTCCGCCCCGACCATCACGGTCGACGGCGTCGACGTGGCCGCCCCGATCCGCACCCAGGAGGTCACCTCCAAGGTCAGCGCGGTCAGCGCGGTGCCCGAGGTGCGCACCCGGATCACCGAGCTGCAGCGCTCGCTGGCGGCCGGCGCAGAGCTCGGCATGGTGGTCGAGGGCCGGGACATCGGCACCACCGTGCTGCCGGACGCCGACCTGAAGATCTTCCTCACCGCCTCCCCGGAGGCCCGCGCGGCCCGCCGCAGCGGCGAGCTGAAGGGCGCCGACGTCCACGCCACCCGCGAGGCCCTGATCAAGCGGGACGCCGCCGACTCCAGCCGCAAGACCTCCCCCCTCGCCAAGGCCGGCGACGCGGTCGAGGTGGACACCACCGAGCTCACCCTCGCCCAGGTCATCGAGTGCGTCGTCACCCTGGTCGAGGAGAAGCGGGCCGGGAAGTGAGCCTTCCGTCGGAGCGGGGCGCCGAGGCCGGGCGGCGCATCGGCGTCGGCCTGATGTACGGGCTGTGGCGGCCGCGTGTGCTCGGTGCCTGGAAGCTGCCCGCGAGCGGCCCGGCGATCCTCGCCGTGAACCACTCGCACAACATCGACGGGCCCATGGTCATGGGTGTCTCGCCCCGGCCGACGCACTTCCTGATCAAGAAGGAGGCGTTCGTCGGCCCGCTGAACCCCTTCCTGACCGGCATCGGCCAGCTCAAGGTGGACCGCGCCTCCGCCGACCGCACCGCCATCACCCGGGCCCTCGGCGTGCTGGAGGCCGGGGGCGTGCTCGGCATCTTCCCCGAGGGCACCCGGGGCGAGGGCGACTTCGCCTCGCTGCGGGCCGGGCTCGCGTACTTCGCGGTGCGCAGCGGAGCGCCGATCGTGCCCGTGGCCGTCCTGGGAAGCACCGAGCGGCCCGGCCGGTTGATAAAGGCGCTGCCCCCGCTGCGCTCCCGCGTCGACGTCGTCTTCGGCGACCCCTTCGACGCGGGCGACGGGTCGGGGCGGCGCACGCGCAGTGCGCTGGACGAGGCGACCGAGCGCATCCAGAAGCAGCTCACCGGCCACTTGGAAAACGCCAGGCGCCTGACCGGGCGCTGAGCGACACTTGACCGCGCTGAGCGACACTTGAGTAGTGGACCGGCCCACCACGGCCGGTCCACCGATCACCACGATGAACGACGAGGTACGGACTTCATGAACGACCAGACCCAGCCCGGCGACTCGGCTGAGCACGAGTACGACCACGGGGCTCTCGGCGACGCCGAGTACGCGGAGTTCATGGAGCTCGCCGCGGAAGAGGGCTTCGACATCGAGGACGTCGAGGGCGCCATCGAGGCGGCGGGCCACGGTCCGCTGCCCGTGCTCGCCGTCGTCGGCCGTCCCAATGTCGGCAAGTCGACCCTGGTGAACCGGATCATCGGCCGCCGCGAGGCCGTGGTCGAGGACAAGCCCGGCGTCACCCGCGACCGCGTCACCTACGAGGCCGAGTGGGCGGGCCGCCGCTTCAAGGTGGTCGACACCGGCGGCTGGGAGCAGGACGTCCTCGGCATCGACGCCTCCGTCGCCGCGCAGGCCGAGTACGCGATCGAGGCCGCCGACGCGGTCGTCTTCGTCGTGGACGCCAAGGTCGGCGCCACCGACACCGACGAGGCGGTCGTACGGCTGCTGCGCAAGGCGGGCAAGCCCGTCGTCCTGGCCGCCAACAAGGTCGACGGCCCGAGCGGCGAGGCCGACGCCACCTACCTCTGGTCCCTGGGCCTCGGCGAGCCGCACCCCGTCTCCGCCCTGCACGGGCGCGGCACCGGCGACATGCTGGACGCCGTCCTGGAGGCGCTGCCCGAGGCACCCGAGCAGACCTTCGGCACCGCGGTCGGCGGTCCGCGCCGCATCGCCCTCATCGGCCGCCCGAACGTCGGCAAGTCCTCCCTGCTGAACAAGGTCGCGGGCGAGGAGCGCGTCGTCGTCAACGAGCTGGCCGGCACCACCCGCGACCCGGTCGACGAGCTGATCGAGCTGGGCGGGGTGACGTGGAAGTTCGTCGACACCGCGGGCATCCGCAAGCGTGTCCACCTCCAGCAGGGCGCCGACTACTACGCCTCGCTGCGCACCGCGGCCGCCGTCGAGAAGGCGGAGGTGGCCGTCATCCTGATCGACGGCTCCGAGAACATCTCGGTCCAGGACCAGCGCATCGTCACCATGGCCGTGGAGGCGGGCCGCGCGGTCGTCCTCGCCTTCAACAAGTGGGACACCCTCGACGAGGAGCGCCGCTACTACCTGGAGCGGGAGATCGAGACCGAGCTGGGCCAGGTCGCCTGGGCGCCCCGGGTCAACGTCTCGGCCCGTACCGGCCGGCACATGGAGAAGCTGGTCCCGGCGATCGAGACCGCCCTCGCCGGCTGGGAGACCCGGGTGCCCACCGGCCGGCTGAACGCCTTCCTCGGCGAACTGGTCTCGGCCCACCCGCACCCCGTCCGGGGCGGCAAGCAGCCGCGCATCCTGTTCGGCACCCAGGCCGGCACCAAGCCGCCGCGGTTCGTCCTCTTCGCCTCCGGCTTCATCGAGGCCGGCTACCGGCGCTTCATCGAGCGCCGCCTGCGCGAGGAGTTCGGCTTCGAGGGCACCCCGATCCACCTCTCGGTGCGGGTACGCGAGAAGCGCGGCAAGAAGAAGTAACCGGCCCCTCGAGGCATGGGGAAGGGCGGCCCCCGCGGTAACGGGGGGCCGCCCTTCGCCATGCCTCAGGCACCGCGCCGCGGAGCGGGCGGCAGCCCCGCCGGGACGTGGTGCATCCCGGTGTCCTGCTGCCGCCCCAGCGTGCCGACCCGCTGCCACTGCGGCTGCTGCTGACCGCCGCCCTGCCGGGCGCTGTACGCCCCCGCGCTGTAGGCGCTGTAGGAGGTCATGCGGTACGAGCCGGTGCTGTGCGGGGTGTTCCCGAAGGCACAGAACCCCAGCTCCTCCTCACCACTGCGGTCGCCCGGCAGCGTACGGAAGGCCTTGACCCACTCCGCGTAGAGCGAGTCGTAGATCGGCGTGGCCGATGCCGCGACCGGACTCTCCCCCACCCGGGCGGACGGAACGGAGGCGAAGGCGGACCGGCGGGGAGGAGGAGTGTCGTATGCGTGCACGTATGTCCAAACGACCGGAATCCGAAAGGGATGCGGTCGTACAAGTGGGGGCGCGCTCCCGGCCTGCCGCCGGGCGGGTCTCAGGTGCCCGCGAGCGGCAGCGCCGCCGCGACCAGCTTGCCGCTCGCCGCGGCCCGGTCGAGGGAGTCGCGCAGCAGGTCCTCCCGGGGCTGCCGTCCGATCGACCCCACGGGCGCCGCGAACATCAGCACCTGCTGGTGCTTGTTGGCGGCGGCCCGCCAGCTGTCGGTCACCTGCAGCGGCTGGTGCGCCTGCCACCAGGCGACCGGCTGACCGCCCGCCGCCCCCGGCTGGAGCACCGCGTGGAGCTGGCCCACCGCGAGGAGGACCGACCAGCCGTGCAGCACCGGCGGGACCGACGCCAGCTCCATCACCGGCATGAAGCCCTGCTCGATGAGCAGCGGCAGGAAGTCGTCGCCCGCGCCGAAGGAGCCGGGACGCACGATGGGCGCCGTCGGCTCGACGACGAGCGCGGGGTGCAACTCGCCCTCGATCAGGACCAGTCCGCTGGTCACACCGAGCACGGCCTGCTCGGGCACGGACCGCCGCGGGCCGCCGTCCGCGGCCGGGCGGCCGCCGATGGAGCGGACGGCGCCCTGCAACTGCTCCTCGGTGACCTGGACGACCTGCGAGGGCAGGCAGCCGGCGTGGGCGAAGGCGAGGACGGCGGTCTCGTCGCCGACGAACAGAACGGTGCTGGTGCGCTCCTGCTCGGAGTCGCCCGGGGTGCGGCAGGACGTGCAGTCGTAACTGCCCGGGGCGTTCTCTCCGGCGAGCAGCCGGTCGGCTTCTTCGTCGCCGATCTCGGCGCGTACTGCGTCACTGACGTCGAGCATGCGCGGCACGGTGGCTCCCTCGGGATGCGGTGCTGGGTCGGCAGGGTGGCTCCCGGCCGCTGAGCCCCGGTGTTCCGGGCTCATGAAGAAGACAACGGGCGTCCTGTGGTGGGGGTCACGCCCCGGGGGCGACGGAATCGAACCATCCACCGCACAGGGTCACCTTCGGTGCGGAACCGGGCACTCATCGTCAAGTCCGTGTCCCGTCAAGGCACTTGAATGAGTGAAGTGGGTCACGCGCCGGTCGCGTGTGTGGTCGAAAAATCCTGAAATCCACGCACGAAACGGCTGGCCGAAAATCGTCGATACCTGAGGTAACCGCGAACTGGCCTGGAACGACGGCGACTTGGTTGAAACAGCCCGCCCGCTCTCTCTACATTCCTCCGCCGTGTGCAACCAGCACCGCTCGGGTACGTCCGCCGGCCGGCCAGGCAGAGCACGATCGCCGCACCGGCCGCGGGGGACGGGGCGGGCGCGAGGAACCGCGGTCCTGCGCGGCGAGGCGCGCTCCGCCCGGGGGAGCCCGGGTTCGTGGAGAGGGAGTTACATGTCCGATTGTGCCGATACCACCCGCCGCACCACCCGTCCCGACGGCGCCCGCAGGGGCCGTACGACAGCGGCCGCCCTGGCCGGAGCCGCGCTGCTGGCTCCCCTGGGACTGCTGGCCGCCACCGGCGACGCGAACGCCGCGGACAACGGGGTGTGGGACCGCATCGCCCAGTGCGAGAGCGGCGGCGACTGGCACATCAACACCGGCAACGGCTACTACGGCGGGCTCCAGTTCTCCGCCGGCACCTGGCGTGCGTACGGCGGCGGCTCCTACGCCCCGACGGCCGACCAGGCCTCCCGCGGCGCGCAGATCGCCGTCGCCACCAAGGTCCAGCGGGCCCAGGGCTGGGGCGCCTGGCCGGTCTGCTCCGGCCGGGCCGGAGCCACCGGGACCGCCCCGGCGCCCGCCTCGGGCGCGGCGGCCGGGAGCGGCGCGACGACGAAGCCGGCGCCGGCGGCGAAGCCCGAGCGCACGGCGGCCCACACCGGCCGCGACGCGGCCCGCGGCGACTACACCGTCCGCGAGGGCGACACCCTGAGCACCATCGCCGCCCGGCACGGCACCACCTGGCAGCGGATCTACGCCGCCAACCGGAGCGTCATCGGCGACGACCCGGACCTGATCGTGCCCGGCCGGCGCCTGGCGCTCTGAGCGAGCCCGCGCACCACAGCCGCTGTCCCGTCGAGGACAGCGGCTGTCCGCATCGGCTGGCAGACTCGGCCCCATGTTGGAGACCTCGGCACGACTGCTGCGTCTGCTCTCGCTGCTCCAGGCCCACCGCGACTGGTCCGGCGCCGAACTCGCCGACCGGCTCGGCGTCACCGCGCGTACGGTCCGCCGGGACGTGGACCGGCTGCGCGAGCTGGGCTATCCGGTCAACGCCAGCCCCGGCACCGGCGGCGGCTACCAGCTCGGCGCGGGCGCGGAACTGCCCCCGCTGCTGCTGGACGACGACGAGGCCGTCGCCGTGGCCGTCGGCCTGCGCACCGCCGCCGGACAGGGCATCGAGGGCATCGGCGAGACCTCCGTACGCGCCCTGGCCAAGCTGGAACAGGTGCTGCCGAACAGGCTGCGCCGCCGGGTGGGCGCGCTCAACGCCTTCACCGTGCCGATGCTGCGCGGCGGCCCGCCGGCCTCCCCGGTCGACCCGGCGCTGCTCACCGAGATCGCCCATCTGTGCCGGGACGCCGAGCGGCTGCGCTTCGAGTACCGCGCGCACGACGGCACCGCGAGCCGGCGCACCGTCGAACCGCACCGGCTGGTCTGCACCGAGCGGCGCTGGTACCTGGTCGCCTGGGACGTCGACCGGGCGGACTGGCGGACCTTCCGGGTCGACCGCGTCACCCCCAGGCCGCCGCACGGACCCCGCTTCACCCCGCGCGAGCCGCCCGCCGAGGACCTCGCCGCCCATGTCTCCGAGGGCGTCTCCACGCGCGCGTACGCCGAGCGGTCCGCGGTCCGGCTGCTGGTGCCGCTGCACGAGGCCGCCGAGCGGATCTCGCCGTCCGCCGGGACGCTGGAGGCCGACGGCCCGGACGCCTGCGTCCTGCGCAGCGGTGCGCCGAGCCTGGAGGTGATGGTGATTCACATCATGATGACCGGCTTCCCGTTCGAGGTCCTGGAGCCCGCCGAGCTGACCGAGTCGATCAGGAGGATCCGCGACCGGCTCGACGGGGCACTGGCCCGGTCGGCGGGGCCGCACGGCGCCGGCACGCCGAATCCATGAAATTCCCATGCGGCGTCAGCTCTGCCGGCGCCGCCACGGATTCGCCGCGGAATCACGCCGCGGACCGGCCCCGACCGGCGCCCCGGTGCTTTCCGCCGGCCAATTCCGCAGGGCGCTCCGGCGCGCGAGAATTGTGTTCGAATACCCCGGCGAACGGCATGGAAACCCCCGATCGTGTGACGGAGTTAGAAGAAAACGGCTTCCGGAACCTGTGACAGAAGCGTGACAGGAGAGTGGCGGGAGGCCTGCCGCCGCCGCGGCTTCCGTCCTCGCCCGATGCGGCCTAGCGTGGCCGCATGGCACCGATTCCCACTCCGCCAGCGGAGCCCCAGGACAGTCCGGACGGGTACGTCGGCCTCGACGTCCCGAGCGCCGAGCGGCTCGCCCGGCAGCGCGGGTGGCCGACGGTACGGTCACTGCCGCCGGGCGCGATCATCACCATGGAGTACCGGGTGGGCCGGCTCAACTTCGAGGTGCGGGACGGCCGGGTGACCCGCGCCTGGAAGGGCTGAGCACCCCGCACGTACGTCGAAGGCCCCGCTCCCGGAAGAGGAGGCGGGGCCTTCGGCGTACGCGCGGGGGTCGGTCGTGCGTACCGGACTCCGCCGCCAGGGCGGCTGTCAGCCGCCCGAGACGGGCCGGGCGGGCGAGGCGCCGCGCGGCAGCCGGTCGGCGTGCGGCGGCCGGCGGCTGCCCGCCGGGGTGACCGGAGTGCGCTCCGAACGGGCCGTGTGCGGACCCGGGGCCAGATGGATCGGCGCGCGGGGCCCGCGCACCGACGCCACCGGCTCGCGGGCCGGAGCGGGCTGCCCGGCGGGCGCGGTGCGCGGCTTGAGCACCACGGGGACCGGCACGGTGGGCGCCGGCGCGGTACGGCCGCGGCGGGCGCGCCAGCGGTCGCGCAGATCGAAGATCGCGGTCTCGGCGCGGGCGATCAGCGGCTCGCACCACGGCAGCGCGAGCAGGATCAGCAGGCCCGCGGCCCAGCCCAGCAGCACGTCGCTCAGCCAGTGCGTACCGAGGTAGACGGTGGCCATCCCGACGCCCAGCGAGGTCACCGCCGACACGGCGGACAGCCAGCGGCGCGCGGTCGGGGTGGAGGCCAGATACGCCAGGATTCCCCAGGTCACCACGGCGTTGGCGGTGTGGCCGCTGGGAAATATATCGCCGCCGAGACCCATCTCGTTCGAGCCGATCACGGTGGCGTAGTGCGGGCCGAGCCGGCCCATGCCGTACTTGGCGGCGCCCACCGTGATGTTGAGCAGCAGCAGTGAGGCGCCGAGGGTCAGCAGGGGGCGGAGCGTGTGCTGCCGCCAGGAGCGCCAGCCCAGCCAGGCGGCGACCATCACCGCGGTGGGGCCGCGCTGGCCGAGCACCACGTAGTAGTCGACGAACCAGTGGATCTCCGACCACTGCTGGTACGGCCGGAAGAACATGACCTGCCAGTCGAGCCGGACCAGCCAGGAGGTGATCACCACGGCCCAGACGATCGCCAGGTAGAAGGCGAGGGTCGCGGTGAACAGCACGACCCGGTGCCGGCTCATCCGCGGCACATCGAGGTGGGCCGGCCGTTCCGGCTCACGGTCCAGCCTGGCGAACACCCGGTCCAGACGCCGGGTGAGGTTTAGTTCGGTACGCACCCGATCGACGTTACAGTGAGTGCGCTCTGTTCCCGGTCGAAACAGCGGCTTTGTGATGACGATGTGATGTGGGAAACCTCTCAGGAGCCGCTGAATTCCTGGGATTCCGCAATCCGGTGAACCGGCTTCCTGTAATTCCTTTGATCATTCCGGCGGCGGTTATATGGCCCTTATGAATTCGTTCACCGAATCATGGGGTGGAATTCAGGGTGTGCTCATCGGCCGCCGGAGTTGATCACGGGGGACCGGAGCCGTTCAGCCAGAACGCGCCGTACACCGCCGTCGCCACGGCCAGACCCGCCGTGACCAGCGCCGACCGTGAGGTCCGTGACCGGGCCAGGGCGCGGGCGAGCGGGAACAGCAGCGGGAAGGCCGGCATCAGCAGCCGTGGCTTCGACCCGAAGTAGCTCGAGGCGCACAGGGCGAGGGCGAGGACGACACCCGTGTACACCAGCAGCGGAAGGGGCTGACGCTGCCATACGCCGGTCACGTACAGCATGATCAGCAGGGCCACCCCGATGATCAGGCCCGCTCCGGCGAGGGCCGACGGCAATGACGTGAACTTGTCGGCGACGAAGCGGGCGAAGGCGTATCCGCCGTCGAACCCGTTGCGCCAGCCGGCCTGCACGTCCAGATAGCCGAGCGGCCCCCGGCCGGTGCGGTGGCCGACCCAGAGCACGTAGCCCGCCGCGCCCAGCGGGGCGAGGAGCAGCCCGAGGGCGCGGCGCCAGGCGGGCGCGCAGGGAGCGCAAGAGGTATGGGACGGAGCGCGCGCCGGATCGTGCGCGCCCTCTGGCGCGGAGGGAGCGCGTGTCGGTTCGTGCGCGCTGCCGACACCCGCTATGCGCTCGGCGCACACACCGGCCGCCGGGCCTGGAGCACCGTCGCCGCCGCGCGCGTCGCGCGCGCCCCGCTCGCGCAGGAACGTGAGCACGCCCGCCACCCAGACCGCGGCGACCACCGCGAGACCCACCGGCCGGGTCAGCCCCGCCAGCGCCGCGAGCGCACCCGCCCCGACCCACCGGCCGGTCAGCACGGCGTACAGGGACCAGGCGGCCAGCGCGGTGAACAGGGACTCGCTGTAGGCCATCGACTGCACGATCCCGACCGGCAGCACCGCCCACAGCAGCACCGCGCAGACCCCCGCCCGGGGCCCGTACACCCACTCCGCGACCGCGAAGATCCCCCCGGCCGCGGCCAGCGAGGCGAGCAGGGCGACGACCAGGCCGGCATGCGCGTACGACAGCGGCGTGACGCCGTGCAGCAGCCGCTCCAGCCAGGGCAGCAGCGGGAAGAACGCCAGGTTGGAGTGGACGTCGCCGTTCGGCAGGCGGACCTCGTAGCCGTAACCCAGCTCGGCGACCCGGGTGTACCAGAGGGAGTCCCAGCGCGCGCCCAGCAGCGTGAGCGCGCTTTTGTCGCGCGCGGCGCTCCACACGGCCAGCACGAGCAGGCCGAGGACACGGACAGCCGCGTACCCGAGGAGGGCCGGGGCCGCCCGGCGCAGGAGGGTGTCGCGGGCCGGGGCCGCGCGCGTCGCAAGGTCGGTCACGGGCTCGATTATCGGCCGGGCCGAAAGCGGGACCGCCCGCCGGGCACGCGCGACATCGTGCGAGGTGGCGTACGCCACACGGGTTCGGTCCCGCGTGTGAGAGGTCCGCCACGTGTGCCCACGACGGACTCGCGTACGCTGGCGAGTCACCCGCGTGGGTTTGCGCGGGCCGGAGACCCCGCTCCTCTCCGGCCGTACGACGGAGAGTCCCCACTCCGCCGATCCGCCGCACGCGAGGGATCATCTGGGAGGTACGTACATGTCCGGGACGACCACGGCTGCCGTTCGGCCGCGCCGTCGGGCGGCCGGGGCCGGTGCCAACCGCTGGGTCGTCCTGGTCGTCCTCTGCGTCAGCCTGCTGCTCGTCGCCCTCGACGCGACCGTGCTGCACGTGGCGGTCCCCGCCGTCACCGAGGACCTCAGACCCGGTGCCGTGGAGCTGCTCTGGATCGTCGACGTCTACCCGCTGGTCTGCGCCTCGCTGCTGATCCTCTTCGGCACGCTCGGCGACCGGATCGGGCGCAGGCGCGTGCTGCTCCTCGGCTACGCCCTGTTCGGTGTCGCCTCCGCCGTGGCCGCCTTCGCGCCGAGCGCCCAGACGCTGATCCTCGCCCGCGCGCTGCTCGGCGTCGGCGGTGCGATGATCATGCCCGCGACCCTGTCGATCCTCCGCCAGGTCTTCCCCGACCGGCGTGAGCGCGCGCTGGCCATCGGCATCTGGAGCGCGGTCGCCGCCGTCGGCGCGGCCGTCGGCCCGCTGCTCGGCGGCTTCCTGCTGGAGCACTTCTGGTGGGGCTCGGTCTTTCTGGTCAACATCCCGCTGATGCTGGTCAGCCTGCCGATCGGGCGCATGCTGCTGCCCGAGTCCCGGGGTGAGCGCGACGGCCCCTGGGACGTCACCGGCGCGCTGATGGCGGCGGCCGGTCTGTTCGGCGTCGTCCTGGGCGTGAAGCGACTCGGTGGCGGGGAGCCCGCCACGAGCCCGTTCACCGTGGCGCCGCTGCTGCTGGGCGCGGTGCTGTTGTTCCTCTTCGTCCGGCGCCAGGGGCACCGGCCGCACCCACTGGTCGACCTGCGGATGTTCCGGCGGCCTGCCTTCACCACCGCGGTGGGCTGCATCGTGCTGGCCATGCTCGCGCTGGTCGGCCTGGAGCTGATCGCGGCGCAGTACCTGCAACTGGTGCTGGGGCTGTCGCCGCTGCGGACGGGTCTGCGACTGCTGCCCCTGACCGTCGCGGCGATGGCGGCGGGCCTCGCGGGCGCCCGGATGCTGCGCCGCTTCGGACCGCGCCGGATGGTCAGCGCCGGCTTCTGCCTCACCGCCGCCGCGGTGGTGACGCTGACCGCGATGGGCGGCGAGGACAACGCGGCACTGCTGCTCTGCGGCTTCGTACTGCTCGGCTTCGGCCTGGAGACCACCCTCTTCGGCGCCTACGAGTCGATGCTCAGCGAGGCCCCGGCCGAGCAGGCCGGCGGGGCGGCGGCGATCGGCGAGACCTCGTACCAGCTCGGCGCCGGGATAGGTATCGCGCTGCTCGGCAGCGTGATGAACAAGACCTACGCGCCGGGCCTCACATCGGTGCCGGGCGTCCCCTCGGACGCCTCACGGGCGGCCGGCCACTCGCTCGGCGAGGCCTACGAGGTCGCCGGGCGCCTGGGCGGGCCCGCCGGCGAGGCCCTGCGCCGGGCCGCCCAGGACTCCTTCGTGCACGGGCTCCATGTGACCCTGCTGGTCAGCGCCGGGCTGTTGCTGCTGGGCGCGATGATGGCGCTGCGGCTGCCCCGGATCATGCAGTGCGGCGAGCCGGGGGCGGACGAGGTCCCGGCAGTGGGGGCGGTGCCCGCCCCGCGGGAGCCGCAGAAGCCGAAGGTGTCGGCCTGACCCGCGCTCTGGACGCGCGGGACACCGCACCGTAACGTCAGCCGGAGAGACGTAACTAGCGCTGCTAGTTTTTGGTGAGTTCCAGTGTTCCGGAGGGTGTCCCATGTCCGCGTCCGCGAAGCTGCCCCCGTTCGATGCCGCCGACCCGCTGGGTATCGACGACCTGCTCGACCCGGAGGACCTGGCGATCCGGGACACCGTCCGGGTCTGGGCGGCCGACCGGGTGCTGCCGTACGTCGCCGACTGGTACGAGAAGGGCGAGCTGCCCGGCATCCGGGAGCTCGCCCGGGAACTGGGCGGCATCGGCGCGCTCGGCATGTCCCTGACCGGCTACGGCTGCGCCGGCGCCACGGCCGTGCAGTATGGACTCGCCTGCCTGGAGCTGGAGGCGGCCGACTCGGGCATCCGTTCCCTGGTCTCCGTGCAGGGCTCGCTCGCGATGTACGCGATCCACCGGTTCGGCAGCGAGGAGCAGAAGCGTCAGTGGCTGCCGCGGATGGCCGCCGGCGAGGTGATCGGCTGCTTCGGACTCACCGAGCCCGACCACGGCTCCGACCCCGCGTCGATGCGCACCCACGCCAAGCGCGACGGCGACGACTGGGTGCTCAACGGGCGCAAGATGTGGATCACCAACGGTTCGGTGGCCGGGGTGGCCGTCGTCTGGGCGCAGACGGAGGAGGGCATCCGCGGCTTCGTCGTGCCGACCGACCGCCCCGGCTTCTCGGCGCCCGAGATCAAGCACAAGTGGTCCCTGCGCGCCTCCGTCACCAGCGAGCTGGTCCTGGACGACGTACGGCTGCCCGCCGGCGCGGTGCTGCCGGAGGTCACCGGCCTGCGCGGGCCGCTCGGCTGCCTCTCGCACGCCCGGTACGGCATCGTCTGGGGCGCCATGGGCGCGGCGCGCAGCAGTTTCGAGGCGGCCGTGGAGTACGCGAAGACCCGGGAGCAGTTCGGGCGGCCCATCGGCGGCTTCCAGCTCACCCAGGCGAAACTCGCCGACATGGCGGTGGAACTGCACAAGGGGATCCTGCTCGCCCATCATCTGGGGCGGCGGATGGACGCCGGCCGCCTGCGTCCCGAGCAGGTCAGCTTCGGCAAGCTCAACAACGTCCGCGAGGCCATCGAGATCTGCCGTACGGCGCGGACGATCCTCGGTGCCAACGGGATCTCCCTCGAATACCCCGTCATGCGGCACGCGACCAACCTCGAGTCGGTGCTCACCTACGAGGGCACCGTCGAGATGCACCAGCTCGTGCTGGGCAAGGCGCTCACCGGGCTCGACGCCTTCCGGTGAGCTCCCGGAGGAGGCAGGGCCGGTGAACGGCCCTGCCTCAGCTCTGGTTGAAGAAGCCGTCCTCGCGGCGTGCCGCCGGCTCACCGCTGACGATCTCGGTGTTCGAGGGCGTCAGCAGGAACACCCGGTTCGCGACCCGCTCGATCGTGCCCCGCAGGCCGAAGGTCAGCCCGGCCGCGAAGTCCACCACGCGCTTGGCGTCGGAGGGCTCCATCGCCGTCAGGTTCATGATGACCGGGACGCCGTCCCGGAACAGTTCGCCGATGGCGCGGGCGTCCCGGAAGCTGTCCGGGGTGACCGTGCCGATCCGGCGGCCCTTCTCCTCGGCCGTGTCCGTGGCCACCTTCACCCGGGGGTCCGTGACCCAGGCGTCCGCGGACTCGGTGCCCTCGGAGTAGTCGTCGTCGTAGTAACGCTCGTCATCGTTGTCGTCGACGAGGCCGAGCCACGCACTCGCCTTGCGTACCGATCCCATGGACGCCTCCTCTCACAGCTGTCTTCTTGCTTCCGGCATCCCTATGGTCATCCATGATGCGGACGGTGCGCCAAGTGGATAGACGCCGCGCGGGGGGTTTGTGACGGTACTGGTGCACAGCGGATACGTCGAGAGCCCATGTACCCCAAGGGTCCCGACTCATACGGCTGCTGACTGTGAGTGAAATATGATTGTCGTTGGCGGATGGGTGATGCACGGGGCGTTCGGGTGAACGGCATACCTGATACGAGCCGACAGTCGGCCGATACGATGCCCCGGCTCGAGGTCGCGGCACATCACGGGGGATCGGCGTGTTCGGAATCGTACGGCCGTGCAGTCACCGGCTGGGGGAGGGCCTGAGGGCCCAGTGGATGGCACACCTGTGCGGGCTGTGTCTCGCCCTGCGCCGTGATCACGGGCAGTTCGCCCGCGTCGTGACCAACTACGACGGCCTGCTGATATCCGTCCTGACGGAGGCTCAGGCCGGCCCCGTGGAGGGGTCCCGGCGCACCGCCGGGCCGTGCGCGCTGCGCGGCATGCGGACGGCGTCCGTCGCCCAGGGCGAGGGCGCCCGGCTCGCCGCGGCCGTCTCGCTGGTCCTCGCCTCCGCCAAGGTGCGCGACCACGTCGCCGACCGGGACGGGCTGCTGGTCCGCGGGCCGGTCGCGCTCGCGGCGCGCCGGGTCGCGGCGAGCTGGGGGAAGGCCGGGGCGCACAGCGGCGCCGCCGTCGGGTTCGACACCGGTGTCCTCGTCGACGCCGTCGACCGGCAGACCGGCATCGAGGCCCTGGCGGGGTACGGCACCCCGCTGCTGACGGTCACCGAGCCGACCGAGACGGCGACCGCGGCCGCCTTCGCGCACACCGCCGTGCTGGCAGGGCGGCCGGGCAACGCCGGGCCGCTCGCCGAGGCCGGCCGCCTCTTCGGCCGGCTCGCGCACCTGCTGGACGCCGTGGAGGACCGGGAGGCGGACGCGCGCTCGGGCGCCTGGAACCCGCTCACCGCCACCGGCACCTCCCTCACCGAGGCACGCCGGCTCGCCGACGACGCCCTGCACGGCATCCGGCTGGCGCTGCGCGAGGCGGAGTTCACCGACCGCGGGCTGGTCCACCTGCTGCTCGCGCACGAGCTGAGCCGCTCGGTGGACCGGGCGTTCGGCGGCCACTCGTGCGGACACGCGCCCGAGGCCTCCTTCGGGCCGCCCCCGGGGCACCAGGCACCCCCGGCGCCGGGCAATCCGTACGGCAACCCCTTCGGGGGCGAGCCGCCGCGCCCGGACAAGCGGGGCTTCTGGGCCGGGTGCGCGGCCGCCCTGGGGGTGTGCTGCACCTGCAAGGTGTGCTGCGCCGACGAGTACGAGGGCCCCTGGTCCCGGAAGAAGCGCGAGGGCTGGTGCGGCAACTGCGACTGCGACTGCTCGTGCTGCGAGGCCTGCCAGTGCTGCGAATGCTGTGAGTGCTGTTCGTGCTGCGACTGCTAGGGGACCATCCGGAGGGGTGAATTCCGGCCATGCCCGGAACGGGGGGTGGCGGTGAGGTGTCCACCGTCGCCCGGTCCGGCGGCCCGGCCGTGCACGTGCGGCGCCGGCGGACGGGGGCGCGGCCTCGTCCCCGCCGGTGAACCCGCCTTCACCCTGGCCGGAATCGGCCCGGTGCCGCCCGCCGCCGGCCCGTGCGCGGTGTGCACCGGCCAGGCCATTCCTGAGCCGGCGTCAAGGGGGCGGCGCGCACAGGTGGTTCAAAGCTTGACGGCCGAAAGGCACCCTTGTGCCGACCGGCCGTTCGGCCGAATACTCCCCCTCAGCGCTTGTCAGGAACATGAGCGTTGTTCGGTACCCCGAACGAGTCCCTGACTGCGCCTCACCGGGCCCCGACCCCACGCGGGCCCTCGATTTCCCCTGGGAGGGAATGCAACGTGAGGATCAAGCGCACCACTCCCCGCAGCGGTATCGCAAGACGGACCCGGCTGACCGCCGTGGCGACCGGCTTCCTGGCCGCGGCAGCGTTCGCCGCCCCCACCGCGAACGCCAGCGACGCCCACACGTTCAGCGCCAACCAGCTCACCAGGGCGAGCGACTCCGTCCTCCAGGCCGACATCCCCGGCACGGCCTGGGCGGTGGACGCCAAGAACAACCGCGTCGTCGTCACCGTCGACAGCACGGTGTCCCAGGCCGAGATAGCCAAGATCAAGCAGCAGGCCGGCAGCGACTCGGGCGCTCTCGTCGTCAAGCACACGCCCGGCAAGTTCAACAAGCTGATCTCCGGCGGCGACGCGATCTACGCGAGCAGCTGGCGCTGCTCGCTGGGCTTCAACGTCCAGGACGCCAGCGGCAACTACTACTTCCTGACCGCCGGTCACTGCACCGACGGCGCGGGCACCTGGTGGTCGAACTCCTCGCACTCGACCACGCTCGGTTCCACGGCCGGCTCCAGCTTCCCCGGCAACGACTACGGCATCGTGCGCTACACCAACAGCTCGGTGACCAAGTCGGGTGCCGTCGGCAGCCAGGACATCACCAGCGCCGCGACGCCCTCGGTCGGCACGACCGTCTACCGCCGCGGATCCACGACCGGCACCCACAGCGGCCGCGTCACCGCGCTGAACGCGACGGTCAACTACGGCGGTGGCGACATCGTCTACGGCCTGATCCAGACCACCGTCTGCGCCGAACCCGGCGACTCCGGCGGCCCGCTGTACGGCGGCAGCACGGCGTACGGTCTGACCTCGGGCGGCAGCGGCAACTGCTCCTCCGGCGGCACGACCTTCTTCCAGCCGGTCACCGAGGCGCTGAGCGCCTACGGAGTCCACGTCTACTAGGACGGGACCGCCTTCCGTGTCCCCACGGCCGGACGCGGCCGTGACGGCGACGTGACGGCGCCGGGCCCCCGCACGCTCCTCGCGTGCGGGGGCCTTCGTCTGCCCGCCCTCGGCGGCCCCGATGCGGAGGATCGAATTCCGGCCACCGGCAACGGTCACTGTCCGCGGAGCCGTTGCTCGCACCGGGTGTTTGCAGTGCGAATTCCCTGGGGTGATCGTGAACCCTCAAGTGGGTTGGGGCGCACGCGTGTTCCGCGCGCGCGTCCTGAAGTCGACCTTGTGTGCTCCCTGTGCGGTTCGGAAGAGTGGGCGCCCGTCAACCAGCCTTCCGGCCCGCGCGGTCCCCACAACCCGCGGAGCCGATCCCCCACAGGAGGACATGAGTTGAAGCACCGACGCATACCCGGGCGGCGGATCGCCGTGGCCGGCGCGGGAATCGCCGCACTGGTCGCCGCGGGAGTCACCTTCCAGAGTGCGAACGCCAGCGAGCCCGCCAAGTCCGCCCCGCAGGCGCGGATCCTGTCCGTCCCGGCGGCCGGAAAGCTCGCCTCCACGCTCGTCCGGGACCTCGGTTCCGGAGCGGCCGGCAGCTACTACGACGCCCGGGCGAAGAGCCTCGTCGTCAACGTGCTCGACGCCACGGCCGCCAGGACCGTCGAGGCGGCCGGTGCCAAGGCCAGAGTCGTCGCCAACTCGCTCGCCGAACTCGACGGCGCGCGTGCGACGCTGAAGCAGGACGCGACCATCCCGGGCACCTCCTGGGCGACCGACCCGGTCACCAACAAGGTGGTCGTCACCGCCGACAGAACGGTGTCCGGGGCCGAGTGGACCAGACTGGGCAAGGTCGTCGACGGGCTCGGCGGCAAGGCCGAGCTGAAGCGGTCCGAGGGGCGGTACAAGCCCTTCATCGCCGGCGGCGACGCCATCAGCGGCTCGGGCGGGCGCTGCTCGCTCGGCTTCAACGTGGTCAAGGGCGGACAGCCGTACTTCCTGACCGCGGGCCACTGCACCGAGGCCATCTCGAGCTGGTCCGACTCCTCGGGCGGCGTCATCGGCCAGAACGAGCAGTCCAGCTTCCCGGGCAACGACTTCGGCCTGGTCAAGTACACGGCCCAGGTCGACCACCCGAGCGAGGTCGACCTCTATAACGGCTCGGCCCAGCAGATCACCGGCGCGGCCGAGGCCACCGTCGGCATGAAGGTCACCCGCAGCGGTTCGACCACCCAGGTGCACGACGGCACGGTCACCGGGCTGAACGCCACGGTCAACTACTCCGAGGGCACGGTCAGCGGTCTGATCCAGACGGACGTGTGCGCCGAGCCCGGGGACAGCGGCGGCTCGCTGTTCTCCGGCGACAAGGCCGTCGGTCTGACCTCCGGCGGCAGCGGCGACTGCGCCTCCGGCGGGGAGACCTTCTTCCAGCCGGTCACCGAGGCGCTGTCCGCCACGGGCTCGCGGATCGGCTGACCCGCGCGACGCCCTGCTGTCGAAGTCCCGTCCCCGCGCGCGAGGGGGCGGGACTTCGTGCTGCCGGCACCGGGTGCCGGTGGGCGAGGTGTTTGCGCAGGTGGGAGGGGGTCATTGCGATGTCGCACACTTGTTCGAGAATGGGGGTATGGTGGATGACGGAGTAGGGAACTGATGTTCGAGAGCCGTTCGGGGCTCACGAGTGCGGGAGGTGCGTGTGCCGGGCTTCGCGCATCTGCACACCGTCTCCGGGTTCTCCCTGAGGTACGGCGCCTCCCACCCGGAGCGGCTGGCCGGGCGCGCCGGGGAACGGGGCATGGAGGCCCTCGCCCTGACCGACCGCGACACCCTCGCCGGGGCGGTCCGCTTCGCCAAGGCGTGCGCCGCGGAGGGGGTCCGCCCGCTGTTCGGCGTGAACCTGGCGGTGGCCGGGCCGGAGACCGTCGGCCGGGAGAAGCGCCGCACCCCGGTGCGGGGCGGCGCCTTCATCGACGAGTCGGCCCCCCGGGCGACCTTCCTCGCCCGGGACGGCGCCCGCGGCTGGGCCGACCTGTGCGGGATCGTCACCGCCGCGCACGAGAGCGGGGGCACGCCGCTGCTGCCCTGGTCCGGCAACCACGGCGACGGCCTGACCGTGCTGCTCGGGCCGGGGTCGGACGTGGGCCGCGCCCTCGCCGCCGGGCGCCCCGACCGGGCCGCGAGGCTGCTCGCCCCCTGGCGCGAGGTCTACGGTGACGCGCTGCGGCTGGAGGCCGTCTGGCACGGCCGCGCGGGCACCGGCCCCGGCTCCCTGCGGCTGGCCGCCCGTACCGTCGGCTTCGCCGCCGAGCAGCGGATCCGGCCGGTGCTCAGCAACGCCGTCCGCTACGCCGACCCCGGTCAGGGGCCGGTCGCCGACGTCCTGGACGCCGCCCGCCGGCTGGTGCCGATCGACCCCCGCAAGGAGCTGGACCCGGGCGAGGCCTGGCTGAAGGACGCGCAGGCCATGCTGGCGGTCGCCGAGCGGGTCGTGGAGGCGGCCGGCTACCGGCGCGACACCGCGCACCGGCTGCTGGAGCAGACCGGGGTCACGGCCGCCGAGTGCCTGGTCGACCCCGAGGGCGACCTCGGCATCGGCACCGTCCACTTCCCCGAGGCGCACCTCGTCGGCGCCGGCCGCCGCACCGCCCAGCGGGCGCTCGCCTCGCGGGCGGCGGCCGGGATGGTGCGGCTCGGTCACGCCGGCCGGCGCGCGTACTGGGAGCGGATGCACCGCGAGCTGGACATCATCGCCCACCACGGGTTCGCCTCCTACTTCCTCACGGTCGCCCAAGTGGTCGACGACATCCGGGGGATGGGCATCCGGGTGGCAGCCCGGGGCTCCGGCGCCGGCTCCCTCGTCAACCACCTCATCGGCATCGCGCACGCCGACCCGGTCGAGCACGGGCTGCTGATGGAGCGCTTCCTGTCCAAGGAGCGGGTGGTGCTGCCGGACATCGACATCGACGTGGAGTCCGCGCGCCGGCTGGAGGTCTACCGGGCGATCATCGGCCGGTTCGGCACCGAGCGGGTCGCGACCGTCTCCATGCCCGAGACCTACCGGGTGCGGCACGCCATCCGGGACGTGGGGGCCGCGCTGTCCATGGACCCGGCCGAGATCGACCGGGTGGCCAAGTCCTTCCCGCACATCCGGGCCCGGGACGCCCGCGCGGCGCTGGAGGAACTGCCCGAGCTGAAGGAGCTGGCGGGGGAGAAGGAGAAGTACGGCAGGCTCTGGGAGCTGGTCGAGGGCCTCGACGCGCTGCCGCGCGGAGTCGCCATGCACCCGTGCGGGGTGCTCCTGTCCGACGCCTCCCTGCTCGCCCGTACGCCGGTGGTGCCGACCAGCGGCGAGGGACTGCCGATGTCGCAGTTCGACAAGGAGGACGTGGAGGAGCTCGGACTGCTCAAGCTGGACGTGCTGGGTGTGCGGATGCAGTCGGCGATGGCGCACGCGGTCGCGGAGGTGGAGCGGGCCGCGGGGGAGCGGATCGACCTGGACGCGGTGGCGCCGGGCGACCCGGCGACGTACGGGCTCATCCGGTCCACCGAGACGCTGGGCTGCTTCCAGATCGAGTCGCCGGGCCAGCGGGACCTGGTGGGCCGCCTGCAGCCGAGCACCTTCCATGACCTGGTGGTCGACATCTCCCTCTTCCGGCCGGGACCGGTCGCCGCCGACATGGTGCGGCCGTTCATCGAGGCGCGGCACGGGCGGGCGCCCGTGCGCTACCCGCACCCGGACCTGGAGGAGGCGCTGAAGGACACGTACGGGGTCGTCGTCTTCCACGAGCAGGTCATCGACATCGTCTCCGTCCTGACCGGCTGCGGGCGCGGCGAGGCGGACCGGGTCCGGCGCGGGCTGTCCGACCCGGAGTCGCAGGGGCGGATCAAGGTGTGGTTCGCGCGGGCCGCGGCGGCGAACGGATACGACGCGGAGACGATCCGGCGGACCTGGGAGATCGTCGAGGCCTTCGGCTCCTACGGCTTCTGCAAGGCCCACGCCGTCGCCTTCGCCGTACCGACCTACCAGTCGGCATGGCTGAAGGCGCACCACCCGGCCGCCTTCTACGCCGGGCTGCTCACGCACGACCCCGGGATGTACCCCAAGCGGCTGCTGCTGGCGGACGCGCGGCGGCGCGGGGTGCCGGTCCTGCCGCTGGACGTGAACGTGTCCGGGGTCGCACACAGGATCGAACTGGTGTCTGAATCAGGGGTGTGGGGGCTCCGGCTCGCCCTCAGCGACGTGCACGGCATCAGCGAGGCCGAGGCGGAGCGGATCGCGGCCGGACAGCCGTACGCCTCCCTGCTGGACTTCTGGGAGCGGGCCCGCCCGAGCCGCCCGCTCGCCCAGCGGCTGGCCCAGGTGGGCGCGCTGGACGCGTTCGGCGCCAACCGCCGTGACCTGCAACTTCACCTGACCGAACTGCACCGGGGCGCCCGGGGCGGCGGCGGGGGTCAGCTCCCGCTCGCGGGGGGCCGGAAGACCGCCTCGGCCGGCCTGCCCGACCTGACCCCGCAGGAGCGGCTCAGCGCCGAACTCGGTGTGCTGTCCATGGACGCCTCGCGCAATCTGATGGACGACCACCGGGAGTTCCTCGAGGAGCTGGGCGTGGTGTCCGCGCGCCGGCTGCGCGATGCCCGGCACGGGGAGACGGTGCTGGTCGCGGGCGCCAAGGCGGCCACCCAGACCCCGCCGATCCGGTCCGGCAAGCGGGTCATCTTCTCCACGCTGGACGACGGCACGGGCCTGGTCGACCTCGCCTTCTTCGACGACTCCCACGACACCTGCGCGCACACCGTCTTCCACTCCTGGCTGCTGCTGGTGCGCGGCGTGGTGCAGCGGCGCGGCCCGCGCAGCCTCAGCGTGGTGGGCTCGGCGGCCTGGAACCTCGCCGAACTGCTGGAGGTGCGCCGCGAGAAGGGCCTCGACGGGGTCGCCGCCCTCCTCGCCGGCCCGCCCGGCGGCGTCGCGGACGGCTCCGCGCCGCAGGACGGCGACGGCCCGTCCCGCGCCCGGATCGCCGGTTCGGACGGGCTGCCCCGGCCGGCCGGTTCGGCGGCCCCCGACCCGATGGAGGGCCGGACGATCCGCATGCCCACGGGGTACGAGATGCACCCCTGGGCCGATCTGCGCCCCGCGGGCGAAGGGCCCGCGGTGGGAAGGAAGTTGTGGCACCAGAGTCCGGGGAGTGCGGGATGACCATCCTCTGCGTACGTTTCCAGCTGCCGCCGATGCACGAGGCGGCCCTGCCCGGCCTGCTCGGGCTGCTGGAGGAGTTCACCCCGGTCGTGGAGGCGCTGCCGCCGGACGGGGCGCTGGCCGATCTCCGGGGCGCCGAACGGTACTTCGGGCGCGACGCGGTGGAACTGGCCTCGGTGATCCGGGTCCGCGCCCTCGCGCTGCACGGCGTCGACTGCGCGATCGGTGCCGGACCGGGCCCGATGCTGGCTCGCATGGCGCTGCGCGACGCCCGCCCCGGGGTGACCCGCGCCGTCCCCGATGAGCCGGACGCCGTCGCGGAGTTCCTCGCCGGCCGGCCCGTGGCCGCGCTGCCCGGCGTGGGCCCGGCGACCGCCCGCACCCTGTGCGAGTACGGCCTGGACACGCTCGGCCGGGTGGCCGGCGCACCCCTGTCCACGCTTCAGCGGCTGATCGGCGCGAAGGCGGGCCGCGATCTGCTCGAGAAGGCGAACGGTATCGACCGCGGCCGGGTCGTGCCGAACGCGGTCTCGCGCTCCCTGGCCGCCGAACGCCCCTTCGACATGGACGAGCTGGACACCGGCCGGCATCGCAGGGCGCTGCTGTCGGCGGCCGGGGAGATCGGCGCCCGGCTGCGCGCGGTGGAGAAGGTCTGCCGCACCCTGACCCTCACCGTGCGCTACGCCGACCGCACCTCGACCACCCGCAGCCGCACCCTGGCGGAACCGACCGCGCACTCCGCGGCCCTGACGAGGGCGGCCTACGGCATGTACGAGGCGCTCGGCCTGCAGCGCGCCCGGGTCCGCGCGCTCGCCCTGCGCGCGGAGGGCCTGACCTCCGCCGACCAGGCCGCCCACCAGCTCACCTTCGACCCCGTGGACGAGAAGGTCCGCCGCATCGAGGAGGTCGCGGACCGCGCCCGGGCGAAGTTCGGGCCCCGGGCGGTGATGCCGGGGACGCTGGCCGCCTGAGCCCCCGCCCACCGGCTCAGTTGGCCCACGGCGGAGTGATGACCGTGCCGTCGGCCAGCCGGGCCGTGAGGCCCACCGAGGTGGTGACCCAGGAGAGCGCGGTGTGGTCGGTGGGGTTCTCCACGGTCAGGGTCGTCCCGGCGCCGACGATCACCGTGTCGCCGGCGCGGACGCGCTCGGTCTCGCCGTCGAGGGTGATCAGCAGTTCGCCGACGAGCAGATGGAAGATCTCCTCCCGGTCGACGGTGTGGGCCGGCGCCTTCGTCCCGGCGGGGATCTCGCCCCGCCACGCGCACAGCTCCTTGCTCCGGGTGAGCGGGGTGGCGTACGAGACGAAGCGGGCGCCGTGGATCTCGTGGGTCACGGCCTCGGCCGAGCGGACTACGGGCATGGAGGTCTCCGATCAAGTGGTCAAGTAGCTTGACTATATGGTCAAGCTGCTTGACCTGTTCGTCAAGGGTGTTTCAATGCCTGCGTGCAGAACTCCGAAGCCATGGCCCTGTCCGCCGCCCTGCTCGCCGTCGCGGGCGACCTCGTCCAGCGCATCCATGACGGGGTCGGGGCCCGCGGCTTCACGGACATCCGGCCCGCCCACGGCTTCGCCTTCGCGCGGCTCGCGCCGGACGGCGCCACCGTGACCGACCTCGCCGCGCATCTCGGGGTGACCAAGCAGGCCGCCAGCCAGCTCGTGGAGGAGATCGTGCGCAAGGGGTACGCCGAGCGGCGCCCGCACCCCGCGGACGCGCGGGCCCGGCTCGTCGTGCTCACCGGGCGGGGCTGGGAGTGCACGCGGGCCGCGGAGGCGGCGGCCGCCGAGGTGGTGGGGGTGTGGGCCGAGCTGCTGGGCGAGGGGGAGATCGCGGCGCTGCGGCGGCGTCTGCTGCGGATCGCGCCCAACGGCCCGATACGGCCCGCCTGGTGACGGTCCGTCGACGCGGGGGCGGGGCCGTGGTTATCGCTGGAAGTTTTTACTGACGCGTAACTTCACACTTCCACTACTCGCCCGTAACTTGACGAGTGAACAGCATCCTCGTGATCCGGATCACAGGGACAGGTCGTCCGCCGCACCTCCCTTGAGCCGCAAGGAGATCACACGATGCTGCCCTGGAAGCGAGTGCTCAGACCCCTCACCGCGCTGCTCCTCACCGCCGCCGTCGCCGTCGTCCCCACCGCCGCCGCGCACGCCGACACCGCCCCCAGCTCGGGCTGGAACGACTACTCCTGCAAGCCCTCCGCCGCCCATCCCCGCCCGGTCGTCCTGGTCCACGGCACCCTGGGCAACTCCGTCGACAACTGGCTCTCCCTCGCCCCGTACCTGAAGCACCGCGGGTACTGCGTCTTCTCCCTCGACTACGGACAGCTGTCCGGCGTCCCCCTCTTCCACGGCCTCGGCCCCATCGACAAGTCGGCCGAGCAGCTCGCCGCCTACGTCGACAAGGTGCTCACCGCCACCGGCGCCCCCAAGGCCGACCTCGTCGGCCACTCCCAGGGCGGCATGATGCCCCGCTACTACCTGAGGTTCCTCGGCGGCGCGGCCAAGGTGAACGCCCTCGTCGGCCTCGCCCCCGACAACCACGGCACCGACCTGAGCGGACTGACCAACCTGCTGCCCTACTTCCCGGGCGCCGCGGACCTGATCAATTCCACCACTCCCGGCCTCGCCGACCAGATCGCCGGCTCCGCCTTCCTCGCCAAGCTCAACGCGGGCGGCGACACCGTCCCCGGGGTGCGCTACACCGTCATCGCCACCAAGTACGACGAGGTGGCCACCCCCTGGCGCAACCAGTACCTGAGCGGCCCGGACGTCCGCAACGTCCTGCTCCAGGACCTGTGCCCGCTCGACCTGTCCGAGCACGTGGCGATCGCCCTGTTCGACCGGATCGCCTTCCACGAGGTGGCCAACGCCCTCGACCCGGCCCACGCCTCGGCCACCACCTGCGCGTCGGTCTTCAGCTGACACGCCGCCGGGGCCCGTCCGGCCTGAGCCGCCGGACGGGCCCCGGAGTTCCGCCGGGCTCAGCGGCCCGGCCGGCCGCCCGCCGCGCGCCGCCGGACCGAGAGGAACAGCGCCGCCGAGCCGAGCGCCAGTGCCGCCGCCCCGCCGATCGCGACGTACGAGGTCCCGCTGGAGGCGCCCGTCTCGGCCAGGTTCCGCGCGGTACCGGCGGCCTCCGGCCGGTTGGCCCCGGCCGCCGCCGCGGTGGGCCGCGCGGACGTGCTCGCGTCGTCGTCCCCGTGCCCGTGGTGCTCGATCGTCGACCTGCCGGAGCCCGCCTCGATCTGCTCGTCGGAGGGCGCGGAGGCGCTCGGCGCCGGGGTGGAGCCGTTGCCGGCGGTGCCGTCCCCGGCGGTGCCGCTCCCGGTGGTGCCGCCGCCGGTGGTGCTGCCGGCGCCGCCGCTGCCGCCGAAGTCCACGTCGGAGCAGGAGTAGAAGGCCTCCGGGCTGTCCGAGCGCTGCCAGACCGCGTACAGCAACTGCCTGCCGGTGCGCTCGGGAAGGGTGCCCGCGAAGGTGTAGAAGCCGCCCGAGGGCACCGGGTCGGTGGCCGTCGCGACCGGGTGCTCCAGGTCCAGGTCCGACCAGGCGAGCGGCTTCGCCGGGTCGTAACCGGACCTGGTCGCGTACACCTTGAAGGTCCCCTTGTGCGGGGCGGTCACCCGGTACTTGAAGGTGTACGCCCCGCTGCGCACGCTCGTCGCCGGCCAGTCGGAGCGGGCCAGGTCCAGCCCCTTGAACTCCTCGTTCCCGGCGCTGCACAGCCTGCCGTCGGGGATCAGCTCCCGGTGGCGCCCGGCGGCGTCGCCGATCCGGATGCCGTTCCAGTCGTAGAGCGCCTGGGTGCCGCCCGTCGCCACGGCCGCCCCGCACGCCGCCGACCTCGGGCTCTCCGGGCCCTCGGCGTAGCACTGAGCGACCCGGCTGACCGGGCCGCTCATCGAGCCGTGCGCGGACGCGGGCGCCGCGGCGAGCGCGGTCAAGCCGAGAGCGGCGACGGTGACGGCGGCGGCCTTGCGGCGTGCGGGCATGGGGGAGCTCCTTGGAACGGTCCTCTGGGGCGGGTCGGATCCCGTGGGGTGTTCCGAAGCTAGCCCCGGGGAGCCGTGGAATCGCCTGCCGGGAGCGGTTCCGGGAGATCCTTATGGTGGCGTTAAGGGAGTGCTGAGGCTGGGCTCAGGAAGCCGCGGAGCGCCGCGACGGCCGTGACGCGGGGCGACCGGACGAATGCGGGGCGAAGCGGGTCGTTTGAGCGCATGAGATCTGTGCAGGCGGAGGTGGTACGACGGCGAAAGGAACATGTTCATGGTGGCGACCGGCCCCGACGAGTCTGTGGACCACGCTGCGGTCAGGCGTCACCGGACGCTGTTCCGCGCGATCGAGCGGCGACGCCACCCGAAGCTCCGTCGCAGCGACATCACGGTGACCGACGAGGCGGCGGTCAAGCGCGCCACCAAGGCCGCCGCACTCGGCAACGCGATGGAGTGGTACGACTTCGGCATCTACAGCTATCTCGCCTCGACCATCGGCGAGGTCTTCTTCCCCTCGGCGAGTGGTACCGCCCAGCTGCTCAGCTCGTTCGCGACCTTCGCGGTCGCCTTCCTCGTGCGCCCGATCGGCGGCATGGTGTTCGGGCCGCTCGGCGACAAGCTCGGCCGCAAGCGCATCCTCGCCGCGACCATGATCATGATGGCGGTGGGGACCTTCGCCATCGGTCTCATCCCCTCGCACGACGCCATCGGTCTCTGGGCTCCGGCCCTGCTGATCCTGTTCCGGCTGGTGCAGGGGTTCTCCACCGGCGGAGAGTACGGAGGCGCGTCGACCTTCATCGCCGAGTACGCGCCGGACAAGCGGCGCGGCTACTTCGGCAGCTTCCTGGAGTTCGGCACGCTCGCCGGGTACGTCGGGGCCTCCGGCCTCGTCGTCGTCCTCAGCGGCCTCCTCAGCGACGACCAGATGCTGCACTGGGGCTGGCGCATCCCCTTCCTGGCCGCGGCCCCGCTCGGCCTCATCGGCCTGTACCTGCGGCTCAGGCTCGACGAGACGCCGGCCTTCCAGAAACTGGAGGGCGGCCAGGTCAAGGCGAGCGAGGCCGCCGACGCGGTGGAGACCTCGGCCGCCGGAGACCTCGGCAGGATCTTCAGCCGCCACTGGCGGCCGCTGCTGCTGTGCCTCGCGCTCGTCGCGGCGTACAACATCACCGACTACATGCTGCTGTCGTACATGCCGACGTACCTGTCCGACGAGCTGGGCTACGGAACCAACCACGGGCTGCTGATCCTGCTGGTGGTGATGGTGCTGCAGATGTGCGTCATCAACCAGGTCGGACGGCTCTCGGACCGCTTCGGACGCAAGCCGCTGCTGATGACGGGCATGCTCGGATTCCTCCTCCTGTCCGTGCCGTCCTTCCTGCTCATCCGGCAGGGTGGCGTGGTCCTCATCACCCTGGGCCTGGTCCTGATGGGCCTCTCCCTGGTGGCGATGCTCGGCACGATGTCGGCGGCGCTCCCGGCGATCTTCCCCACCCACGTCCGCTACGGCTCCCTCGCGGTCGCCTACAACCTTTCGACATCGCTCTTCGGCGGCACGACTCCGCTGGTGATCACCGCGCTGATCAGTGCCTTCGGCACCAACCTCATGCCGGCCTACTACGCCACGGCCGCCGCCCTCGTGGGCGTCGTCGCCGTCCTGTGCATGAAGGAGACGGCCAACGAACCGCTGGCCGGCTCTCCGCCCTCCGTCGAGACGGAGGAGGAGGCTGCCGAACTCGTCCAGGTCCAGTTCTCCGAACCCAGGTTCTGAGACCGCGACCGTCCGCCGGCGGGCGGACGGGGGCCGTCTACCCGTCGGGCCACCAGGTGCGTGCGATGTCCTTGCGCACTTCGGGACGGCCCGCCGGGCGCTGTTCCGCCTCTTCGCGGAGCCTGCGGCTGTCCGTCCTCTTCAGCGGCTTCTGCACGGTCACACGGGCCATGGCTGCCTCCTCACAGTGCCTACCGGGTTCCGCGTTGCCCCGGGGATAGGCGCTTTTGGGGAGACTTGCTCATCGATGCCGGATTGTCAGTGGCGGATGTCACTCTGCGGTACATGACGAACGAGAGTGGCCGACGGGCCGCGACGGGCACCGAGGTGGACTGGGACGCGCAGGCCGCGGCCTTCGACGACGAGCCGGACCACGGTCTGCGGGCCCCCGAGGTGCGGGCCGCCTGGGCGGACCGGCTGCGCGGCTGGCTGCCCGGACGCCCCGCCGATGTCCTCGACCTCGGCTGCGGCACCGGCAGCCTGTCGCTCCTCGCCGCCGAGCAGGGACACCGGGTGACCGGGGTGGACAGCTCCCCGGCCATGGTCGGGCTCGCCCGCGCCAAGCTCACCGGGCGCGACGCGGCGGTCCTCCAGGGGGACGCGGCGTCACCGCCGGTGGGTGAGCGGAGCCACGACGTGGTCCTGGTCCGGCATGTGCTGTGGGCGCTGCCCGACCCCGCGCGGGTCCTGCGCCACTGGCGCACCCTGCTGCGGCCCGGAGGCCGGTTCGTGCTGGTCGAGGGCGTCTGGGGGGCTGTCAGCCCGGTGGGCATACCCGCCGCCCGGCTCGTGTCCCTGCTGGAGCCGGTCGCCCTCCGCACGCGGGTGGAGCGGCTGTCCGGCGACCCGCTGCTGTGGGGCAGGGCCGTGGACGACGAGCGGTACGCGGTGCTGGCGACCGTGTAGCGGCGGGCGAACGGGCGGGGTCCGGGCCGGCGGGGCCCCTCGGGGTCTCAGGCCAGCAGGTCGCCGAAGCCGCCCTCGCGGGCCAGCTTCTCCAGCTCGTCCAGCGCGGCGACGGCGGCGGACGCGGCCCCGGGATCCCGCTCCGCCAGCCCGCTCTCGGCGAACTCGTCCTCGTCCAGCCGCCGTACGTCCCGGCCGTCGGCGGAGCGCCACAGGTCCAGGTCGAGGTCCTCGACGACCAGCTCTGTGCCGGACCGGGTGGCCGGCCGGGTGATGTCGCAGTACCAGCCCTTCAGGGTGCCGTCCCCGGCCCGGACCTCCTTCACCGAGTACCACCGGTCCAGCCAGTAGTGCTCGGTGAACACGTCACCCGGTTCGAAGCGCACGAACCCGAAGTCGCGCACGCCCTCGCCCGCCCACGAGGCCCGCACCGAGACGCGGACGCCGTCCTCGTGCAGCAGCTCCGCCGGGTAACGGATCTTCACACGGCCGCCCTTGACCAGGACGACCTCCACCCGGCCGGCCGGGTCAGCCGGCCGCGCGGACATAGCGCACCTCCGTCGCGCAGATCTCGTAGCCGAGCCACTTGTTGATCGCGATCATCGGGTCGTTGCCGGCGTCGTTGCCCGTGAAGGCCTCGGTGATGCCGGCGGCGCGGGCCCGGTGCAGCGAGTGGACCTTGGCGAGCTTGGCCAGGCCGCGGCCGCGGTGGGCGCGCAGGGTGCCGGTCATCGAGGTGGTGTACCGGGTGCCGCCGTCGGTGTAGGCCACGGTGAAGGCGACCGGCCGGCCGTCGACGACCGCGGCGGTGGTCAGCTCGCGGTTCAGCAGCGGATGCCGCCAGTTCTGCTCGAGCCAGGCGTCGTAGTCCGTGAACTCGACGGGCACCATGCCCGGTTCGTCGGTCACCGTCGCCGCGTCCAGCTCGAACAGCGGGCGCGGGTCGTCCGCGAAGTCCGCGGCCGTGCGCAGCTCGACGCCCGGCGGGGGCTCCGGGAGCGCCGGGAGGGTGCCGTTCGCCAGGTCGAGGCGGAGGAAGTGGGCCGGGCGTCCCATGGTGTAGCCGTTCCGCTCGGCGAAGGCGCGGTTGGCGGGCTCGTCGAGGACCCAGGTGTACAGCTTGGTCGCGCCGACGGCGTCGAGGTGCTCCTCGGCCGCGCGGACGAGCAGCCGGCCGGCTCCGCGGCCGGTCCGGTCCGGGCGGACGTAGACGTTGAGGAAACCCTGGCCCGGCTCCGGGCTGTCGTGCGCCAGGGACACCCCGGCGGCGCCGATCACCTCGCCGTCCTCGACGGCGACCAGCGAGCGGAAGTGGGCGTCGGGATGGCTGTGGGTGACGAGGTGGCGGACCGATTCCGGGGTGAACAGGATGTACGGCAGGGCGAGATGGCGGACCCGGGCGTAGCCCTCTGTGTCGGCCGGGACGTCGGGGCGCAGATCGCGCACGATCACTGTCATGGGGAGGCACCGTACGGGCCGGGGCGCCGGGGGTGCCTCCCATTTTCCGCCGGGTGCGGGACAATCGGCCCTGTGAGCCTGAAGATCCACATCGATGACAGCGCGCCGCCGTACGAGCAGGTACGGGCGCAGATCTCCGAACAGGCACGGTCCGGGGCCCTGCCGGTGGGCTACCGGCTGCCGACCGTGCGGGGGCTGGCGGAGTCGCTGGGGCTGGCGGTGAACACGGTGGCCAAGGCGTACCGGGCGCTGGAGGGCGACGGGGTGATCGAGACACGGGGCCGCAACGGCACGGTCGTCGCGGCCGCGGGCCCGGCCGCCGTGCGCGAGGCCGCGTCGGCCGCCCAGGTCTACGCGGAGCGGGCGCACCGGCTCGGACTGGGGGAGGAGGACGCCCTGGCCGCCGTACGGGACGCCCTGCGGGCGGCTTACGGGGACTAGTGCTGTGACCGGAAAGGTTTGCCGGAAAGCTCGCGGCGTCCGGTGCGGTGCATCGCAAGGCGGAGCATCGCCCGCGTACTGGACGTACTCGGGTGATGCGACAACGCGGCGAGGTGCCGTGCCGGGCGTCGCGAGCCGGTGAACCTTTCCGGTCGCAGCACTAGGTGTGACCCGCAGCGTCGTTGACGCGGCGGGTCAATACACCTGGGGCCTCTCGTTCGGCTCATGCTCCCTGATCCTGCCTGACCCGGACGGAGTGCCCCGGGTCAGCGTGCCCGGGCCGGTTCCGGTGTCCGGGTGACGGCCAGTCCTGCCCGGCGCGCCGCCCCCGCGAACGCCACCGCGTCCTGGACCGCCGCGCCCCCGGGATCGTTGTTGAAGTACGCGTACACGTCCTCCCCCTCGGACCAGGTCGTCGCGATCCGGTCCACCCAGGTCTCCAGGGACCGCCTGCCGTAGCGCGGCCACGGCTGCGCGCGGCCCTGGTGGAAGCGGACGTACCCCCAGCCGGTGGTGCGCCACAGCGGGGTGACCGGGCGGGCCAGGACGTCCGCCCAGCACAGGGCGGCGCCCCGGGACGACAGCACCTCGCGCACCTCGGCCGTCCACCAGGAGTCGTGCCGCGGCTCGACGGCGACCCGCGTGCCCGGCGGGAAGCAGGCCAGGCAGGCGTCCAGCAGGGGCGGGTCCGCGCGGAGGGTCGGCGGGAGCTGGAGGAGGACCGGACCCAGCCGGTCGCCCAGTCCCGCCGCGTGGGTCATCAGCCGGTGCACCGGCTCCTCGGGCTCCTTCAGGCGCTTGATGTGGGTCAGATAGCGGCTGGCCTTCACCGCGACCACGAAGTCCGGCGGCACCCGCACCCGCCAGGCGGCGAAGTTGTCGTACGAGGGCAGCCGGTAGAAGGCGTTGTTGATCTCCACGGTGAGGAACCGGCGCGTGTACTCCTCCAGCCACAGCCGCGCCGGGACCCCCGCCGGGTAGACGACCTCCCGCCAGTCCTTGTACTGCCATCCCGAGGTGCCGACGAACACGGTCATACGGCCATGAAAGCACCCGGAGCCGCCGCCTTCAGGTCCACCGGGCGGCTACAGGTACAGCCCCGCGTCCGCCCCCTCCCGCGCCCCCGGCACCGACGTCGGCGCCGTGCCCCGGCGCAGCGCGTACAGCTCGGCCAGGGTGGCGCCCTCCCGGCCGACCCCCTCCTCGGTGCCGAGCCAGCCGACCGACTCGGCGCGGGTCAGCGGGCCCACCTCGATGCGGGCCAGACAGCGGCCGGGCCGCACGACGGCCGGGTGCAGCCGCTCCAGGTCCTCGTTGGTGGTGACGCCGACCAGGACGTTGCGGCCCTGGCCGAGCAGGCCGTCGGTGAGGTTGAGCAGCCGGGACAGGGCCTGGCCCGCGGTGTGCCGGGCCTCGCCGCGGATCAGCTCGTCGCAGTCCTCCAGCAGGAGCAGCCGCCAGCGGCCCTTGCCCGCCGCGTCCTCCTCGCCGATCGCGATGTCCATCAGATAGCCGACGTCGGAGAAGAGCCGCTCCGGGTCGAGCACGCAGTCCACCTGGCACCAGTCGCGCCAGGAACGGGCGAGTGTGCGCAGCGCGGAGGTCTTGCCGGTGCCGGGCGGCCCGTGCAGCAGGAGCAGCCGGCCGGCGATGTCCTCGGGGGTCGTCTTCATCAGACGGTCCATCGCGTCCGCGACGGGCGCGGTGTAGTTGGGCCGGACCTCGTCCCAGGTGCCCGCCGAGATCTGCCGGGTGGTGCGGTGCGGGCCGCGGCGCGGGGAGACGTACCAGAAGCCCATGGTCACGTTCTCCGGCTGGGGCTCCGGCTCGTCGGCCGCGCCGTCCGTCGCCCGGTCCAGGACCGTCTTCGCCAGCTCGGCGCTGGTCGCGGTCACCGTGACGTCCGCGCCCCGGTTCCAGCGGGAGACCAGCAGTGTCCAGCCGTCGCCCTCGGCGAGGGTCGCGCTGCGGTCGTCGTCGCGGGCGGCCCGCAGCACCCGGGCGCCCTCCGGCAGCAGGGTCGCGCCGGAGCGCACGCGGTCGATGTTCACCGCGTGGGAGTACGGCTGCTCGCCCGTCGCGAAGCGGCCGAGGAACAGCGCGTCGACGACGTCGGACGGCGAGTCGGAGTCGTCGACGTGGAGCCGGATCGGCAGAGCGTCGTGTGGGTTCGCAGACATGGGGCCATGATCCGGCACCGATGCCCCCGGCGCACGGCATTTCCACCCCTTGTCCGGGTGTTCCCCACGCCTGCCGCGATCCCGGATCCGGCCGTTACTGTGGTCCTTGATGGGGCGTCATGAGTGGTCTGCGGGGGTTCGGCGGCGGTGGCGGCTCACCGCCCTGCTCGGTGTGTCGGCGGCCGTGCTGGCCCTGGTGGTGACCCTGCTCGGCACGCCGCCCGGAGGCGGCGCGGGCACCGCGGGCACCTCGCGCGACGGGGGCGGGGCGCACGGCACGCCCGCCGCGCCCCGCGGGCGCCCGGAGCTCGCCGTGGGATGGGGCTTCACCCACACCCAGTACAGCGCCGACCAGGGCAGTGCCACCGCCACCGGGCGGGTCGCCGGACGGCTGGCGAAGGACCGCGGGCTGCCCCAGGTCCAGGCACTGATGGGCTGGGGCGCCGACAACCCCGAGCCGGTGAAGGGGCATTACGACTTCGGCGCGATGGACCGCCGGGTCGGCTTCATCCGCGAGTCCGGCGGCACCCCCGTCATCACGCTGTGCTGCGCGCCGGACTGGATGAAGGGCGGCAGGCCCGGCGGCACCGACTGGAGCCGGGCCGCCCTGGAGACCGCGCCCACCCCGGACCACTACCAGGACTTCGCCGACCTCGCCGCGACCGTCGCCCGGCGCTATCCGGGCGTACGGCACTTCATCGTCTGGAACGAGTTCAAGGGCTTCTGGAACGACGCCGAGCACCGCTGGGACTACGAGGGCTACACGAGGATGTACAACCTCGTCCACCGGGCCCTGAAGAAGGTCGACGAGGACATCATGGTCGGCGGCCCCTACCTCGTCATGGACAGTCTCGACCCGCGGGCGGAGAACGCCTCGGCCGGCTTCCGGGGTCCCTGGGGCGCCATGGACCAGCGGGTCCTCGACGCCTTCCGCTACTGGAACACCCATCGGACCGGCGCCGACTTCGTGGTCGTGGACGGCTCCAGCTATACCAACGACGGCGACCCGCTGCCCGACGAGTTCGCGGCCACCGACAAGCTCACCGCGGTGAGCGAGTGGGTACGCCGGCAGACCCACGACCTGCCCCTGTGGTGGGCCGAGTACTACGTCGAGCCCGCCGGCGCCGACGGCGGGCGCACCGGCTGGTCCGAGGACCACCGCCGCGCCGTCCACGCCACGGGGATGATCGCCATGGCCAGGGGCGGCGCGGACTCCGGCTTCTACTGGAACCCCGAGGACGAGAAGGGCGCCGGCTGCCCCGGCTGCCTGTGGACACCGACCGGCGGCGCCGGCGGCGGGCGGGAACTGCCCATGTACGGCCTGGTGGCCGGGTTCCACCGAGCGTTCCCGCCGGGCACCCGGTTCGAGACCGTGTCCGTCGCCCCGGACGACGTCCCGAACGTGCGGGTGCTGGCGAGCGCCAGAACCGTCCTGGTGGTGAACACCCTGAACCGGCCGATCAGCGCGCGGGTCGACGGCAGACGGTTCGGCATGCGCGCCTACGAGGTGAGGTGGCTGACCCGCTGAACCACCCCGCCCCGCCCGTCACTTCATCGTCAGGAACCGCTGCACCAGCGAGGCCAGCACCACCGCCAGCAGCGGCAGCGCGAACCAGAAGCCGCCCTGCAGCCACCGCAGCCGGCGCACGCTCGGCCGCGCCGCGACCCGGAGCACCTCGCGCGCAACGAGCAGCGGCACCAGCGCGAGGGCGGCCACCGCGCCGGTCACCGACCAGGGCGTCCAGGTGATCCGCGGCCCGACCGGCCCGGGATCCGGCTCCGGCACCGTGCCCGCCGGCCGCCCGCGCGCCGCGTACACCGTGACGTCCTCGTTGACCAGGATCCTGGCCAGCTCAGGCCGGGCGTCCAGGTTCCGCAGCAGCCGGGACTCCCAGGACGCCGGATACCCGGCGTCCAGCCGCAGGTACCTGACCTGACTCTCGTTGACCATCAGATACGAGTTCGGGCCCGCGTCCTCCAGCGCCTCGACCAGGCCCGACACCAGCACCGGGTCCACCGGCGCCCGTGTCGGCAGGTAGTCGACCCGCTCCATGTCCCGGGCGCCCCAAGGCAGCGCCGGGGTCACGTCGTCGACGGGGTCCTGGCTCAGCCACAGCAGCCGCACCGTCGGCTCGTCGTGGGCGTACACCCAGTCCATCGCCGCGACCTCGCCGGGCCGGGTCCGCTCGAACGGCTCGTTGCCCCACCGGGCCACCAGGAAGCCGCCCATCAGCAGCAGCCCGGCCAGCAGCGCGGCCAGCGGCGCGAGGCTCACCCGGTCCCTGTCGCGCTCCTGCCGGGTGGCACCGGTGCGCGGGAAGAGGGCGAGGGCGCCGAGCAGGGCGGCTCCGGGCAGCGCGAACATGAACACGCGCAGCGCCATCTCACCGCCGTACGACTGCATGCCGAAGCCGAGGAAGGGGACGAAGGCGAGGACCGGCAGCGAGCGTTCCCGGTACCGGTGGAAGCGGCGCCGCCACCAGCCCCAGCAGGCGAGGCCCAGTACCGAGCCGGCCAGCAGGACCCTGGTGTACAGCACCAGCTTGTGCGTCGAACTCCCGCCCTCGATCCGCCCGGAGACGGAGGTCGAGACATTGCCGCCGACCCCGCCGACCCCGCCGAACAGGTCGTCGAAGTGACCGGACCAGTACGGCTCGGCCATGAAGCCGACCCAGACCGCGACCAGCACCGCGCACAGCAGCGGCAGCCCGCGCAGCTCCGAACGGCCGCACAGCACCAGGGCCGTGAGCACCCCGAGCATCACGAACGGGGTGAGCTGGTGCGCGGGCACACTCGCCGCGTACAGGCCGATCAGCACCAGCAGCAGCACCGCCCGCTGCCGCCTGCCGGTGGGCTCCACCTCGGCCTCGCCCGGGCGGAACCGGGTCCGGATGACATACGGGGCGCGGAACCAGACCAGCAGGATCGCCACGAAGACGAGGTACAGCAGGTACGTGAAGCCCTGGGGGGAGAAGTAGTCCTGACCGACCCAGCCGCTCAGCACGAAGATCCACACGCCGGTCCACTTGGCCCGCCAGCCCGCCCGCAGCGACCGGGTGAGCAGGAACAGCGGTGCCAGGTAGGCGAGCTGGATCGCCGTGGGCCACCAGCGGATGACCTCGGTGAGGTCGCCGACGCCGCACGCACGGGCCACGAAGGCGGCCGCCGCGAAGAAGCCCGGCCAGCTCCAGCGGGCGTCCAGGTCCGGTACGGCGGAGCCGGTGCGGTCGACGTAGTCGATGAAGCCCAGGTGCTGCCAGGCCGTCGGGAACCGCGGCTCGCTCTCCAGCACCGCGGGCAGCGCGTGCAGGGAGACCACCGTCGCCAGCAGGGTGACCAGCAGCAGGGCCCGGTGCTCGCGGCGCAGCCACAGCAGCGAGGCGAACACCGTGACCAGCAGCGCGGCCCCCACCAGCGTCGGCGGCGGCAGCACCGAGACCAGCCCGAGCCCGCCCATCCGGTCCAGGTCGGCCTCGCCGAGCCGCAGCGCGGGCACCCAGTACAGCAGGAGCGCGGCGGTCAGCAGACAGCCGAGGACGACGCCGGTACGGGTGGGCAGTGGGCCTTCGCGCGGCGCGGGCGGGGGAGGCTCCTGCGCATCCGGGTCGTCCTCCACGGCGCGGGTGGGAACCGCCGTCCCGAACGGCGCGTCCACCCGCGTCTCCGGCACGGGGGCGGTCGCCGCCGGGCCGGCCGAGGCCCCGGCACCCGGCCCCGGTTCCCCGGCCGCCTCGGCGGGCGACGGCATCGGCGGCGGTGCCGGCGTGCCGGGGCCCGGGCGGACGTCCGGCCGGTGTTCGGCGTGGTCGGCGTCGGCATGGACGACCGGGCCGGGGGTGGCGCCGCCGTGCGCCCAGGCCGGGCCGCGCCGGCGCCCGGGGAGACCGGCCGGGGCGTCGTGTGCCCCCAGGTCCGCGAGATCGCCGTCCGGGGCCGCCGTCTCCGGTGCGACGGGCGGCGCGGACCGGATCGTCCGCCACAGCCTCGGCGCCGCGATCGCCACGATCACCGCGAGGCTGGAGATCTCGGCGACGCCCGCGCCGGTCAGCCCCGCCCGGGGCAGGAGCAGCAGCGTCAGCCCGAGCACCAGCGCGCACAACAGGCCCTGCAACCAGGCGAGTTGGGCGGTGCGGCTCTGCGCGCGCAGCACCGCGAAGTACGTCTCCGTGACCACCCGCAGCACCGCGCCCACCGCGAACCAGCGCAGCAGCGGGGTCGCCGCCTGCGCGTAGCCGGCGCCGAAGACGCCCAGGATCCATGGCGCGCCGGCGAACAGCACGGCCGCGACCGGCAGCATGATCCGGGCCATCCGGCGCAGCGCGGCCCGGGTGTTGGCGGCCAGCCGCCCCGGATCGTGCGAGCCCTCCACGGTCAGGGAGGCGCCCATGTTGACGGCGAGCAGGTTGGTCGTGCCGCCGATCGTGGTGGTGATGTAGAAGTACGCGTTGTCCTCGGCGCTGACCTGCGCGGCGATGATCACCGGGACGAGGTGGACCACGGCGAGCGAGAACAGCGAGCCGGTGCAGTCCCCGGCGAGGAACCGCCCGATCTCCCGCAGCGTCGGCGGCGTCGCGCCGTCCCCGGTGGCGCCGGCGTGCCGGGGCACCAGCCGGCGGAACACCAGCCAGCCGAGCGGCACCACCGAGACGGCGATCGCCGCGACCCAGGACACGAAGACACCGGTGGTGGGCACGGCGACGGCGAACGCGACGAGCAGTCCCAGCTTCACCGCCGAGAACGCGGTGTTGCCCACCGGCACCCAGGGCGCGCTGCGCAGCCCGGTCAGCACCCCGTCCTGGAGCGTGAGCACGTTCCAGGCCATGACGGCCACGACGAAGCCGAGCCCGTTCACCGGCCCGTGCAGGAACCGGTACGACGGCCCCCACACGTCCAGGGTCAGCAGGAAGACCCCCGCCGCCAGCGCGACGACCAGCGAACTGCCCGCGTACGTCCGGAGGATGAGCCGGCCGACGTGCCGGCCGGCGACGGGGATGAACCGGGCCAGCGCCCCGGTCAGGGTGACCGCGGTCAGCCCGGCGAGCAGCTTCATCGCGGCGATGGCGGCGGAGCCCTGCCCGACCGCCGACTCGGAGTAGTGGCGCGCCGCGGCCAGCCAGAAGCCCAGCCCCAGGACGGCGGAGATGCCGGTGTTGAGCATCAGCGCGTAGGCGTTGCGGAACAGCGGGCTGCCGCCCGGCGGCCGCCCGGACCCGGGCAGCCGCAGCCGGCGCCCGGGCCGTACGGGCGCCCCGGTCCCGGGTGCCGCGGCCTCGGTGGTGGTGGTCGTGTCAGACACGGGGACGGATGGCCTTCCGGCGGACCTGGCGTGCTCTGCGGACGAGGGCGTAGCCCTTGGTGAGGGCGCGGTCCCTGGCGAAGGCGCGGGCGATCGCGCGGCCCCGGAGCAGCCGTTCGAACTCCTCGGCGCCCGTGCCGCGCCGGACGGTGACGCGCTCGATGGCGTACGGCCCCTGGCGCCGGCGGGCGAGCCCGTTGCCGACGGCGAGCGCCTGGCCGTACCCCGCCTCGCGCACCGCCCGGCGGACCCGGCGGCTGGAGTAGCCGTACGGGTAGGCGAACGACTCGGGCCGGGCGCCCAGTTCGCCGGTGAGGATCTCGGTGCCCCGGGACAGCTCCGAGGCCAGCGCGCGGTCGTCGAGCTGGTCGAGCTGCGGGTGGGTGTGGCTGTGCCCGCCGATCTCGACGCCCGCGCCGGCCAGTTCGCGCACCTGCGGCCAGTCGAGCATGGTGTCCGGGCCGCCGCCGGTGTCGTGGGCGCCTCGGATCCAGCCGGTGGAGACGAACAGCGTGGCCGGGAAGCCGTGCTCGGCGAGCACGGGCAGGGCGTGCCGGTGGACGCCCTCGTAGCCGTCGTCGAAGGTGATCAGCACCGGCCGGGCGGGCAGCGGCCGGCCGGAGCGCCAGCGCGCCGCGAGGCCGGCGGTGGTGAGCGGGGTCAGGCCGAGGTCGCCGACGATTCCCATCTGCTCGGCGAACGCCTCCGGGGCGACGGACAGGGCCCGGGTGCCCTCGTTCGGCGCGGTGGCCACCGCGTGGTACATGAGGATCGGCACCGGTGCGTCAGACATGGGCGTCCCCCTCGATCCGTACGACGTGGAACGCGGCCGGGCCGCGCCACGCCCGAGCACTGCCCACCGCGTAGCCGCCGGCCGCCGTGAGCACCCCGGCGACGATCGCGCCCGCGCGGCCCGCGCCGCCCGGCCGGGCGAGCAGGGCGTCCCGCAGTCCGCGGGCCACCCCCCCGGGCAGCACCCGGGTGGTGTACCGGCGTTCGGACGCGAGGCCCTCGCCCGCGCCGACGCTCCGGGCCACCAGCGCCTTCGACAGGCCCTCCGCCCAGGCGCGGGCGCGGAAGTACGCGAAGCGCTCGCGCGCCGCGGGCACCCGGTGGTGGATCACCGCGCGGTCGTCGACGATCAGCACGGCGCCGGGGCGGGCCCGGGTGAGGCGGATGCACAGTTCCGTCTCCTCGCAGCCCAGCGGGCGGCGGTCGCCGTCGCGGCCGATGCCGGTGGCGAAGCCGCCCGCCGCCTCGAACGCGGTGCGCCGGAAGGAGGCGTTGCCGCCCAGGACGTTGCGGACCCGGACCCGGCCCGGCGGCAGGCCCCGGTAGGTGCAGCCCACCACCCAGTCGAACTCCTCCGGGAACCAGGCCGGCCGCCGGCCCGAGGCCCAGACGGGCACCGTGCGGCCGCCGACCGCCATCACCCGCGGGTCGGCGTACCCCTCGGCGAAGCGGCGCAGCCAGTCCCGCTCGGCCACGGCGTCGTCGTCCAGGAAGGCGACGACCTCGCCCCGGGAGGCCGCGATGCCGGTGTTGCGTCCGGCCGACAGCCCGCGCGGGCCGGCGTTGGGCAGCACCAGCACGCCGGCCGCCTCCCGGTACTCGCGCGCCAGCCGGTCCAGCAGGGCCGCGTTGTGGTCGACGACCAGCAGGGTCTCGAGGGCCCGGTACGACTGGGCACGTACCGAGGAGACCGCCGCGAGGATGTCCTCCCAGCGGTCCTCGGTGTACACGCAGATCACGACGGAGATGCCGGGATCCTTCAAGACGCCGCTCCCCGCCCGGCGCCGAGCAGCGGGGAGCGGTGACCGCGCCGGCGCAGGGCACGCCGGTTGGACCGCTCGCCGAGGATGACCCGCAGCACCCGGAGCCCGTCCCGCACGGCCCGCAGATTGCTCGTGCCGTGGATGCGCAGGTACTCGTGGCTGGGGATCTCCTGCACTCTCAGGCCCGCCTTGACCACTCTGATGTTCATGAGCGTCTCGACCTCGAAGCCGGTGCAGTCGAGTTCGATCCTGTCCAGGCAGTGCCGCCAGAAGGCGTTGTATCCGTAGCAGAGATCGGTGTAGCGGGCGCCGAACTTGCGGTTGACGACCGTGCACAGCGCCCAGTTGCCGAGCTTGCGGACGAAGGTCATGTCGTCCGTGCCGCCGCCGTTGGCGAAGCGCGAGCCCTTGGCGAAGTCGGCGCCCGAGACCAGGGCGGAGACGTACGACACGATCTCGGCCCCGTCGGCCGAGCCGTCCGCGTCGACCATCACGATGATGTCGCCGCTGCACGCCGCGAAACCACTGATCAGGGCGTCTCCCTTGCCCTTGCCGCGCTGTCCGACGACCTTCAGCCCGGGCCACAGCGAGCGGGCGACCTCGACGGTGCCGTCGGTGGAGTCGCCGTCCACGAGGACGACTTCATGGATCCAGCCCGGCAGCGACTTGAAGACGTAGGGCAGGTTCTCCGCCTCGTTCATGGCGGGGATCACCACGCTCACCGGCGGAGTGATCGCCAGGTGCGAGGAGATGGGCCGGTAGCGGGTGGTCAGTAACGGATCCCGGTCCGGACCGGGCGGATGCAGCACAGAACTCATGGGTGTGGTCCCTCTCGTCCGGTGGACCGCCCGCCCCTGGGCGGCCCGCTCTGTTCCGGTTCGAAAAGGGGGTTCTCGTCTTCGGCACGGCTCGGCCACCAGTGCGGTCACCGAGCACGGCACCCCCCTGCCGCGCCCCGCGCCGGAACGTCACGGCCCCGAGCCCTCCCCTGAACCGTGTACCGACGGACCGTTGCGGGTGAGTTGTATGACGGTATTGACGATTGAAGCAGAATCGCAAGGCCTGGAAGCAAATATCACGTTGTTCTGCTTGGACCGTTACATAACTTCAGTCCGTATTGTCACTCTTGGGTCGATTCCTCGGCCGGACCGTCCGCCCGGCGCGGACGGACAGGAACACCAGCAGGCTGAGGCACATCACCGCGACGGCGCCGCCGCGGACCGACCAGCGGTGCGCGGCGAGCATGCCCTGGGCGACCAGCATGTTCAGCACGACCGCACCCGCGAGCGCGGCGATCGCGCGGCCGAACGGTTCCAGCCCGCGCAAGCCCGACCCGATCGCCGCGGCCGGCGCGGCGAGCAGGAGGAACAGCGTGCACGGGCCGCGCAGTGGCGAGTCGGTGCCGGTGAGCGTGAGCAGCGCGCCGACCGTGCCGACGGCGGTGGCGGCCCCCGCGACCAGCGGCGACAGGTCCCTCCCCGGTCCTGTCCCGTCCCACTCGGCGTCGTCCGTACCGCCGTCCGGTGAAGGTGTCTCGATGCGTGAGGTCTGCATGGGCGACTTTGCCCCCCGGCGCGCCTGATGTCGGCCTCAATGTCGCGCAGCCCGCGTGGGCCGTCAAGACGGCACCCTCCTTCCAGACGTGTGTTCCCCGAGCGGCTGTGAGCTCTGCGCCGAGGGTGCCCGCGGGGCCGGCTGACGCCCTGTCGGGCGGATGGGGCGGCATGGGCGCGCAATACGCCGGCCGGTGAACGTTGTGGGGCGATTGCGTCGGGATGTCGTGAGAAGTCGTTGAGATCGAAAAAGTTTTTGGCATGGACACTTCCAGTCAACACGCGTAGTTGCTACGACAGTTGTGGCAGAGATCCTGCTAAAGGGAGGTTCCATGAGACGTTCCCGACTTACCGGATTCGTTACCTCGCTCCTCCTCGCCACCGGCCTCTCCCTCACCGGGGCCGCCACGGCGCAGGCGTCCTCGACCGCCGTGAGCGGCGGCTACGTGGCGCTCGGCGACTCCTACTCCTCGGGGGTCGGATCGGGCAGTTACATCAGCTCCAGCGGCAGTTGCGACCGCAGCACCAAGGCGTACCCCTACCTGTGGAACGCCGCCCACAGCCCCTCCTCGTTCGCCTTCAACGCCTGCTCGGGCGCCAAGACGGGGGATGTGCTGGCCAATCAGCTCGGCTCGCTCAACTCCTCGACCGCCCTGGTCTCCATCACCATCGGCGGCAACGACGCCGGTTTCGCCGACGTCATGACGACCTGTGTCACCTCGTCCGACAGCACCTGCCTGGCCAAGATCAACACCGCCAAGGCGTACGTCGACTCCACGCTCCCCGGCAAGCTCGACACCGTCTACGACGCGATCAGCGCCAAAGCCCCGTCCGCCCGGGTCGTCGTCATCGGCTACCCCCGCTTCTACAAGCTCGGGCAGACCTGCCTGGGCCTCTCCGAGACCAAGCGGTCCGCGATCAACGGCGCGGCCGACTACCTCGACAACGCCGTCCAGAAGCGCGCCCTCGACCACAACTTCGTCTTCGGTGACGTACGCACCACGTTCACCGGCCACGAGATCTGCTCCAGCAGCTCCTGGCTCCACAGCGTCAACTGGCTCGACATCGGCGAGTCGTACCACCCGACCGCTACCGGCCAGTCCGGCGGCTATCTGCCGGTGCTCGCCAACGCGGCCTGAGCCGGGCGGGTGAGACCGTCAATCAAGGCTCCACCAGGGACGACCCGTGGGAGTGAACTCTCAGGGCGAGCCCGAGGGAGACGCGGAGGCCCCGTCCGACGGGGTCTCCGTCGCGGTCGTGCAGGTCACCGAGAACGGCACCGCGTTCGAGGTGGCCCGCACCGGAGCGCGCACCTCCACGCTGATCTCGTTCTCCACCGTCCCGCCGTCGGCGTACGCGGTCACGGTCACCCGCACCTGCCTGCTCCTCCCGCCGTCCGTCGGGAACGTCAGCGTCTTCCACCCCGGGTCGGAGACCGAGCCGTGCGCGAGCACCCACCGGTACTCCACCCGCGCCGGCAGCCGCCCGACGGTGAACGTCGCCGTGAAAGCGGGCGCCTGCGCGTCCGGTGGCGGGCAGCTCCCCGCGTACTCCGTGTGCGCGCCGGCCAGGGTGACGTGCACCGACTGGGCGGGCGCGCTGCTCGGCGCACCGCTGCTCGGCGCGGGCGGCGGTGCGCCGGTGTCCGCGCCTGTGTCCGTGGCGGTGCCGGGAGCGCCGGAGTGCGTGCCGCTCGCCCGGCTGGTGTGTGTGCCGTCGTCCGCCCGGCCGCCGCCGTCGCCGTGGTCGAGGAGGGCATACGTCAGTCCCGCCACCGCCAGCAGGACCGCGACCAGCCCGGCGACGAGCACCGGCCCGGCGCGCCGGCCGCGCTCCGGCCCGGCAGCCGTGGTCCCGGGTTCCGGATTCCCCGCCGGCAGCGGCATCGGCGGGGTGGGGGAGGGCCGGCGCGGCCGGGCCGCGAGCGTCGTGGCGTACGGCGAGGCCGCCGCTCCGGCCGCCGCCGTACCGCCCGCCGCGACGATCCGCAGGTCCCGCTCGGCCTGTTCGGCGGGCAGCCGCTCGGCGGGGTCCTTGCGCAGCAGCCCCTCGATGACCGGTGCCGGCGGCCCGGCCAGGCGCGGGGGCGGCAACTCCTCGTCCACGACGGCACGCAGGGTGCTCAGCGGGGTGTTCTGCCGGAACGGCGAACTGCCCTCGACGGCCGCGTACAGCAGCACGCCCAGCGACCACAGGTCCGACTCCGGGCCCGGGGTGCGTCCCAGCGCCCGCTCCGGCGCGAGGAACTCGGGAGAGCCGATCACCTCTCCGGTCATCGTCAGCGCGGAGCTGCCCTCCACCGTGGCGATGCCGAAGTCGGTCAGCACCACCCGGCCGTCCTCGGCCAGCAGTACGTTGGCCGGCTTCACGTCCCGGTGCAGCACCCCGGCCGCGTGCGCGGCGCGCAGCGCGGCCAGCACCTCGGCGCCGATGTGCGCCGCCCGCGCCGGTGGCAACGGACCCTCGCCGTCCAGCCGGTCGGCCAGCGACAGCCCCCTGACCAGTTCCATCACGATCCAGGGGCGGCCGCCCTCCAGCGCCACGTCGTACACCGTGACCACGTTGCGGTCGGCGACCCGGGCCGCCGCCCACGCCTCGCGCTCCAGGCGCGCGTACATCCGCTCGATGTCGGAGGCGGGCAGTCCCGCCGGGGCCCGTACCTCCTTGACCGCCACCTCGCGGTGCAGCACCTCGTCGCGGGCCCGCCACACGGTGCCCATGCCGCCCTCGCCGAGCGGGGACAGCAGACGGTAGCGGCCCGCGATCACGCGTTCACGGCCCGGTTCTTCGGACACGGGCACCCCCCACGGCATCTGACGTGATTTCTCCACAAAGTAGCTCAACCGACCGCGGATGCCGCCCCCTTGAGCAGCAATCCGGCCCCCAGGGCGACGACGACCAGCGCGGACGCGAGCGGCAGGGTGCGCCGGACCAGTCCGGCCACCGGGTGGGACGTCCAGCGAGGGCGCCGGTCCAGCGCCCGGGCGACGCCCGAGCCCAGCCGGACCACCGCGAACCCGGCCGCCGTCAGCGTCAGCGCGAGACCCGCGCCGTACGCCACGACCAGCAGCAGCCCGAACCAGGCCTTGCCCAGCGCCGCGGCGCCGACCAGGACGACCACGGCGGAGGGGCTGGGCACCAGTCCGCCGGCGAACCCGAGCAGGATCGTGCCGCGCAGGGTGGGGGCGGTGGGGTGGCTGTGGGTGTGGCCGCCGTGGGTGTGCACCACGCCGTCGTGGTGAGCGTGGTGGTGCTCCTCGTGGGGGCGGTGATGGTGGTGTTCCTCTTGATGGCGGTGTCCGTCGTGATGGTGATGCCCGTGGTTCTGCTGTCCGTCGTGGCGGTGTCCGTCGTGGTGGTGGTCGTGGTGCGGGTGACCCGCACCGGCGGTCTCCTCCTCCGCGCCGACCAGCACCAACGGGCGCTCCCGCGGCATCTGTCGAGCCCGCGGACGCGGACGCGTGCGTGCCCGGTCACGCCAGGCCCGGCGCACCAGGCCGGTGCCCGCCGCGAGCACCAGGGCGCCGCCGGCCATGCCCAGCCAGGCGATCACCGAGGGCGTGGCCGCCGACCCGGCCGTGACGAGCAGGCCCAGGGCGACCACGCCCAGGGTGTGCGTCACCGTCACCGACGCGGCCAGGGGCAGCACGTCCCGCAGCCGGGACCGGCCCCCGCGCGCGGCCGCCGTCGCCGCCATCAGGGTCTTGCCGTGCCCCGGGGCCAGGGCGTGCAGGGCACCGAGCGCGACCGCGATGAGCAGCGCCAGCACGGCGAAGCCGAGGGTGAGGTCGTGCCGGGCCACCAGATCGTCCAGGGCGCGGGTCCAGCGGTCGGCGCCCCGGGGCAGGACGGCCGCGCCGGGCGCGTCCTGCCGCTCCTCGGCGAGGGCCGGTCCACCGGGGCGCACCCGCAGGGAGGCGCCGGTGGTGTCGGCCGGCGACGACAGCAGATCCTTGGGATACGTGGTCAGTTCGTGCGAGACGGACCGCTTCGGCACGTCCGTCGCGGTGAGCGTCATACGGTCGCCGCGCGCGGTGATCTCCCGCCAGCCGGGCCCGCCGCCGGCCGCGGCGCCGTGGAAGCCGAGGGCGACCGGCTCACCCTTCGGCAGCGGCGCGGTGAACCGGCACTCCAGACGCAGGGTGTGCAGACCCGCCTGACCCGGCCGCAGCCGGGCCCGGGCGCTCGCGGGGGTCAGCTCGGTTGCGCGGCCCGCGACGGTGAGCGCGCTGTCCCCGGCGGCCTCGGCGCACCGCCGCTCGGCCCACGCGCTCAGGCCGAGCCGCCGGACGGCGGGCCCGGCCTGGGTCGCCGGGATCTCCGCGAGGTCCTCCACGTGGTCCACGCGGAGCTGCCCCGGGGCGGCGACGAGCCCGTCGTACCGGTTCACGGTGAAGTTGCCGAGGGGGTGCGCGCTGGCCGTGGCGGCGGGGAGCAGCGCGAGTCCGCAGGCGGCGGTCAGGACGGCCGCGGCCAGGGCGGCCGGGCGGCGGAGCGTCACTTCGCGGCCTCCAGTGCCTTCCGGGCCCGCGCCGCGCCCAGCGGCGAGAAGCCGGGGTTCAGCCGCAGCGCCGCGCGCAGCGAGGCACGGCCGTCCGCGGTGTGGCCCGTTGCCAGCTCGATCACGCCGCGGTGATGGAGGAAGGCCGCGTTGCGGTAGCCGGTGGCCGTGGCCCGGCGGGCCAGCGGCAGGGCCTCCTCGTCATGGCCGTTGACGTGCAGCGCCCAGGCGAGGGCGTCCGCGGTGTGCACCGTGTGCCGGCGGGCCCACTCGGCGCGGGCCGCGCGCAGCGCGGAGGCCTTGTCGCCGTGGTCGGCGGCGGCCAGCGCGGTGTCCAGGTCGGCGTCGACGCCGTTGGCCCGGGCCAGGGCGGTCCAGGCGTCCACGAGCGCGTACTGCTCGCGCGCCCGCGCCTTGTCGCCGGCCGCGCCCCGGGCCTCGTACAGCTCGCCGAGCGCGACCAGCGGCCCGGGCAGCGGATAGCGGGCGACCACGGCCCGCAGCCCCCGGATCGCCTCGTCCCGGTGCCCGCTCGCCGCCTGCGCCCGGCCCCGGCCCTCCAGCGCCGGCAGGTAGGTGTCGTCGGCGGCCAGGGCCCGGGAGTAGTAGCCGAGCGCGGACGCGTACTGGCCCTGGTTCCAGGCGAGCTGGCCGAGCTGGGCGGCCACGTAGGCGACGTCGCCGGGTGAGGCGGCCGCGTCGAGGGCCTGCCGCAGGACCCGCCGGGCCGCCGGCACGTCACCGCGCAGCTCGCGCACGTACGCGTACCGGGTGAACACCGGTACGCCCGGCCTGCGTTCGTCGGCGGTGCCGGCGGCCCGGGACGCCTCCCCGTACCGGCCGAGTTCCACCAGGGCGTCGATCCGGGAGCACAGGGCGCGTTCGCCGTACGGGTTCTGCCGCAGCGCCCGGTCCGCATAGGTGAGGGCGTCGGCGAAGTCGTGCCGGGCGGCGGCGAGGGCGGCCCGGCCGGCCAGCGCCTGGTCGTTGCCGGGGGCCAGCGCCAGGGACCGCTTCAGGGCCTTCTCGGCCTGCGGGTACCGGGCCGGGTCGCCCTGGGTCCGCGCCTGCTCGACGTAGGCCAGACCGAGCGTGGCCCAGCCGGCGTGGTCCCGGGGCTGCGAGCGCAGATGGGTCTGGAGCGCGGCGACGGCCGCGTCCAGGTTCCCGCCGCCCAGCACCCCGGGGTCCACGGCACCGGAGGCCGCCGCTGGGGCCGTCCGGCCGTCCCGCACGGCCCCGACGGCGATCGCGCCGCCGGTCAGCGCGACCGCCAGCAGCACCGCCGGCCCCGCGAGCCGAGCGGCCCGCCACCGGCGCCCCGCGACCCCCACCCGCCGCACGGCCGCCACCCGCTCCTCGGCCCCGGCCTCGCCCCGCCGCTCGTCCGGCGGTGTGCCGGACTCGGGCCGCGGTGCGGGTTCGCTGCCGGGCGGCGGGGTGCCCGACCCGGCCGTGCGGGCCGAACGCCCGCCGGCCTCCTCGTCGTTCGTGCGCGGGGCCATGCCGTCTCCTGGATCGCCTGGTGCCGGTCGGAAGCGAAAAGGGCGCGGCCCGCCGTGGGGGAAGGAAAACGGGCCGCGCCGGTTCGGGGGGTGGATCAGTACGGGCGCTGCATCCGGCGGCGCCACCAGGCGAGGGCGGTGCCGATCAGCAGGATGCCGGCCGCGCCCGAGGCCGCCGAGGCGGCGATCAGCACGGTGTTACCGGATCCGGAGGAGCCGGCCCCGGCCGGTCGCAGCGCGTCGCCGAGCTGACTGCGCACGTCCGCGCCCTTGGTCGTGCCCTTGGCGAGCGCGCCGCGCGAACCGGCGGTGGGCTCGGCGACGTAGGGGAAGTACTTCTCGAACTTCTTGTCGTTCTTGTCCACCGCGTCGCCCAGGTCGTTCTTGGCGCCGACCAGTTCGCCCTCCACGACCTGGAGCGCCTGGTCGATCACGTCGTCGGTGAGCCGGCGGCCGTTCGGGAAGCCCGCGTTGTCACCGTCCAGGACGCCCAGCCGCTTGGGATGCATGCTCGGCTTGATCGAGGTGTTCAGCCGCAACTGCTCCGAAGGCTTCACGTTCGGCGGCTGGTTGAGGCCCTTGACGCCCTTGAGGAAGACGTCGACCAGGTCGTTGCGCGGCTCGGCGGGCGCCTTGATCTTGTAGATGCCCTCGATGAGCTTCGGCAGCTCGGGGTTGGTCACGTTCTTCAGGAACTGGCCGTCGTACGCGGGCTGCGACGCGTTGAACCTGTCCTTGTCCTTCTGCGGGTTGACGACCTCGTTGACCAGCGGGTTGCCGAGGCGCGAGACCTGCGAGTAGTAGCCCTGCGCGTTGCGGCGCTGGGTGGTCGACCAGATGCCGACGACCGGCTGCTCGCCGGACTCGCGTATCAGGTCGTTGGGCACCTGGAGAGCGATCGTGTTGACGTTGTAGCCCTTGAGCGTGTCCCGGCCGACCTCGGTGAGGTTGCCGCCGTACAGCAGGTCGAACACCCGCAGGTCCAGGAAGAACGGGTCGTCGGCCTGGCCGGCGAAGGTCGCGGCACCGCCCGCCGCCTTGTACACGGCCTGCGAGCGCAGCTTGCCGTAGTCCGGCATGGACGCCTTGCCCACGTTCGACGGCGCCACCGGCACGTCGTCCGCGAGCTTCGTCCGCGACACCTCGTGCTGGTTCTTCATCCGGATCAGGTCGATGTCGTACGTCTGCGTGATGTTGAGGTCCGGGTCGTCCAGGCTGGTGACGGGACCGGTGTTGTAGAGGAACGTGTCCCCGTTCTTCGTGTGCGTCTTGAAGGTGTAGCGGAACAGCAGCTCGCCCTGCGCGTCACCGTTGTTGTCGACGTGGATGTCGTACTGCGCGTCGTCCGCGAACGTGTAGAAGTTCGGGCCGCCGGCCGGTTCCTCGAACGGGATCCAGTCGGCCACGATCGTCGTGGTGTCGGGCTTGTCCGGGCTGACGAACGCGTACAGGTCCGTGTTGTCGTACTGCGGGGTCCCCGAGATCAGCGGGGCCTCGCGGTGGGAGGAGGCGGAGGCCGCCCCGGGTTCCAGCGTGGCGACGCCGGCGGCTGCGAGCCCCCCGGCGGCCAGCGCACCGCAGATGAGCGCGACCAGGCCCTTGCGACCGGTGCCGCTCCTGGAGAAGAGAGGTGTCATGCCGTCCGTCCTCAGTACCGACTTGCTTTGACGGACGGGTATACGGAGCGGGATCGCCGATCGGATTGGTCGGCCGGGGAAATTCTTTTGGACCGCCCTGGACCCGCGTTTTCGGCCCGCGGATGCGTATCAACCGCTGGAGGTGTGCGCTCGTGCGGATGCGTGGAGTCAGAGGCGGGGGCCGGGCCGGCTGCGGCCACGGACGGAGGACCGGGGTGGAGGCGGACGAACTGCTGGTGCTCGTGGCGGGCGGCGACCAGAGGGCGTTCGAGGATCTGTACGGACTGGTGTCCGGACCGGTCTTCGGGCTCGTGCGGCGGGTGGTGCGCGACCCCTCGCAGTCCGAGGAGGTGGCCCAGGAGGTGCTGCTCGAACTGTGGCGCTCCGCGGGCCGGTTCGACCCCCGGCGGGGCAGCGCACTGTCCTGGATCCTCACCCTCGCCCACCGTCGCGCCGTCGACCGGGTGCGCAGCGCACGCGCGGCCGGCGAACGCGAGCAGCGGGAGGCGCTGCGCGCCGGGGAACCGGCCTTTGACCATGTCGCCGAGGAGGTGGAGGCCGGTCTGGAGCGCGAGTGGGTGCGCCGCTGCCTGAACCGGCTCACGGAGCTGCAACGCCAGTCCGTCACCCTCGCCTACTACGACGGCTACACCTACCGTGAAGTGGCCGAGCGGCTCTCGCTGCCGCTCGGCACGGTCAAGACCCGGATGCGCGACGGGCTCACCCGGCTGCGCGACTGCCTGGGAGGTGCCGCGTGAGCATCCTCGGCCGCCTCCTGGGCCGCGGGGACCCGCACTCCCTCGCCGCGCCCTACGCGCTCGACGCGCTCGAACCCGGCGAACGGCGCCGTTTCGAGAAGCACTTGGGCAACTGCGACCGCTGCGCCGCCGAGGCGCGCGCGCTGTCCGAGGGTGCGGTACGCCTCGCCTGGTCCACGGCCGCCCCCGCGCCGGCCGCCCTGCGCGACCGGGTGCTGGCCGCCGTCCGCGCCACCCCGCAGGAGCAGTCGCCCACCCCGGAGCGCGCGCCCCAACTGCCCCCGCACGTCTGGGGCGGCCAGCCCCCGCCCGCGCGCGCCCGTACGCCCCGGGCGCGCCCTCTCCTCGTCCCGTTCGCCACGGCGACCGCCGCCGCGGCCCTCGTCGTCGCCTCCCTCTTCGCCGTCCAGGCGAACCGCACCCAGGACCGGCTCGACGCGGAGCAGACCCGGGCACGTGAGATCGCCCACGTTCTCGCCGCTCCCGACGCCCGCACCACCGCGATCGGGGACGCCCGGGGCCGCGGTATCGGAGTGATCGCTTCCGTATCGGAGGGGCGGGCCGTCGTCACCCTCAGCGGATACGGCACCCCTTCCGGCGGCCGCGTGCACCAGCTCTGGCTCATGCGCCCCCATGCGCTACCGCGCTCCCTGGGCCTCCTCGCGGGCGACACGCCCTTGGTCGCCAAGGGTCTCGGCAGATCCTCGACGTCACTCGCCGTGACCGTCGAGCCCGGCGGTGGCTCGGCGCAGCCCACTGGTCAGCCGGTTGCTCAACTCACCCTGAAAGCGGTCGGATTCGGAGAGTAGTCAGCGAGGAATGGTCAACCTCCTTGTGGGGAAGGTGAATCCTGTGGGCGAGATACACGGGTGCTCCACCGGGGCGATAGGGTTACCCTGCCCGGGCCGGGTGGACTCGTACGGGTGGGGAGTGACATGGAGCAGATAACAGTGCGCAGCAGGGCCAGGGTCCCTGCGATCACCTGCGGGAGCAGTGCGACCAGTTCGCGCCTCGACCGTCATCTGTCGGTGCTGGCGGGTCCCGCCATACCGCAGGTCGAGACGGCCGAGGCCACCTCGCTGATGCGTGAGCTGACGGCACGTGACACCGCGCACCAGCGCAGCGACCGGGGCCGGCGGGTCAGCCGGGTCTCCCTGTTCGCGCCGCTGCGCCGGCTGCGGCGCTCGCTGTTCGGCGGGCACTGAGCCGGCGCCGAGCCGAGTACCGAGCGAACCCCGCGAGGCCCCGCGGGGTCCCTTGAGCAAGGCCGGCGGCCCCGGAGCCCGTCCGGGGCCCGCGCTCAGGCCGCCACACCGTCCCGACGCAAGGCTGCGATCTCGTCGTCCGTCATCCCCACGGCGCGCAGCAGGGAACCGGTGTGCTGTCCGAGCGCGGGCACGTCGCCCATCCGTGCCTCGTCCCCGCCCGGCAGCGTGATGGGAGGCAGCAGCGCCTTCAGCGGCCCGGCGGGCGTACCCACCCGACGCCACCGCTCCCGGGCCGCGAGCTGCGGATGGTCCGCCAGCTCGTGCAGGTCACGCAGGCGCGCGCAGGCGATCCCGGCCTTCTCCAGCAGGGCCAGCGCCTCGTCGGCGCCGAGCGCTCCCAGCGCGTCCGCGACCAGCTCGTCGGTCCGCGCCCGGTTCGCCACCCGGGCCGCGTTCGTCGCGAAGTCCGGGTCCGTCCCCGACTCCGGCCTCCCCATGACCTGTTCGGCCAGCCGGCGCCACTCCCGGTCGTTCTGCACCGACAGCAGCACCCGCCCGCCGTCCGCCGTCGGATAGGCGTCGTAGGGCGCGATGACGGCGTGCGCGAGGCCGGTGCGGGCCGGCGGCTCGCCCCCGTGCATCGCGTGGTGCAGCGGATGCCCCATCCACTCCGCGAGCGCCTCCAGCATCGACACCTCCACCGGCCCGCCCCGGCCGGTGGTGCCCCGCCGGACCAGCGCGGCCAGCACGCCGGAGAAGGCGTACATGGCCGCCGCGATGTCCGCCGCGGGAATGCCCGCCTTGACCGGCTGCCCGGGCGTCCCGGTCACCGACACCAGCCCGGCCTCGCACTGCACGAGCATGTCGTACGCCCGCTTGTCCGCGTACGGGCCCGAACCGCCGTACCCGGAGATGTCCACGGCGATCAGCCGCGGGTGCGCGGCGCACAGCGTGGCCGCGTCCAGCCCCAGCCGGGCGGCGGCACCGTGGGCGAGGTTCTGCACGAACACGTCCGCGTCCGCCACCAGCCGCCGTACGACCGCCAGGCCGCGCGGGTCCTTCAGGTCCAGGGCGATGGACTCCTTGCCGCGGTTGCACCACACGAAGTGCGAGGCGAGACCCCCGGCGGCGGTGTCGTAACCCCGCGCGAAGTCACCGCCGTCGATCCGCTCCACCTTCACGACCCGGGCGCCCAGGTCGGCGAGCTGCCGGGTGGCGAAGGGCGCGGACACGGCCTGTTCGACGGCGACGACGGTGATGCCCTCCAGGGGCAGCGGCAGATGATCCATGAGCCGGATGATCTCCCCTGACCGGCGGTCCTGTCAGTACCCCGCCGGCACGCCCCGTACCGTGACCGCATGGACCGGGACCGCTCCGAACGCCAACTCGCCCTGATCGCAGAGGTACTGGCGGCCACCCGCGGCTCGGGCCCGGCCCTGTGGCTGCGCGGCGGCTGGGCGATGGACTTCTTCCTCGGCGAGGTCACCCGGGACCACGGGGACGTCGACTGGTTCGCCTGGGCGCGGGACGCGGCGGCCCTCACCCGCACCCTGACCCGGCTCGGGCACCGGCCGGTTCCCGGGCCACCGCCCGGCCTCCGGCTCGACTTCACCAGGGAGGGCCTGGACACCAGCTTCACCCTGGTCGACAGGGACGCCGAGGGCCGGATCGTCGTCGCGGGCGGCCCCTGGGCCGGGACGCCCTGGCCCGAAGGGCTGCTCGCCGACGAGCCGGGCCGGATCGGGGGGCGACGGCGCCGATCGCCGCTCCGCGGGTCCAGATCGAGATCAAGCGCATGATGCCCGTCTGGGACCCCTCCCGGCCGCGCCGGGCCAAGGACGCCACCGACATCGCCCGGCTGGAGGCCGCCCTGCCCGACAGGGCCTAGAGCAGGGCGAACTGGCCGTCCGGGCCCTCCTCCCGGTGGTCCAGGACCGAGGCGGGGCGGCGGGCGGCAGCCGGGACCGGCAGGACGCCCGCGCGGCGCAGCCCGGCCGCGGTGACCGGCGAGGTGACCTCCAGGGCGGCGCGCCGCGGGCGCAGTTCCGCCAGCAGGGCCAGGACCGTGACCAGCTCCAGCAACTCCGACGTCCAGTCCTGCGGCCAGGTGGCGGGACGGATCGCGGCCAGGGTGCCCGGTTCCGCCGGAGCGGTTCGGGCCGCGAACCAGGCCTGAAGGACCCGGACGCCGGCCACCTCGTGGTCCCAGGCCTCCGGCGGCACGGGGGAGACCCGGCCCCCGTCGAGGTGCAGCGTCTCCTCCTCGCGGTCGTAGTGCAGGGTGAGGGGCCGTGCGGGCAGGGGCGCGCGGACGTAGGGGCGGCGGCCGCCGGGCAGTTTGGGGCGTTCGCCGTCGCGGCGCATCAGCCACAGCATGCGGCGGCCCAGCTCCACGCCCGCGGCCCAGACATCGGCGTCCCCGGTGAGCGGGACGGTGAGGCCGGGGCGGACCGCCGCCAGGATCCAGGCCAGGACGTCCGCGGCCGTGGGGCGTTCCCCCAGCAGGGCGCCCAGGTGGTCCAGCAGGCCGGGCGTCAGGTTCGGCTCCGTGCCGTCCGGGCGGCGGTACAGCGGCCGGACGCGGCCGGGGCGCAGCAGCGGCAGGAGCGAGGTCGCGAGCAGCGGACCGTCGTCGTCGCCCGTCTCGACCAGGAACACCTGCCGCTCGCCGGCCACCCGCCACAGTTCCGGCCGGGCCACGTCGAGCAGCCGGTGGTCCGGGATGAGCCACTGCTCGTCGAAGGGCGCCGCCAGCACGCGTACCGGCTCGGCGCAGGGGCCCTCGGCGCGCGCCAGCCGTTCGGTGCCGGAGGACTGGCCGGGGAGCTGGCCCACCGCGGAGTGCGCCGTACGGGAGCGGGTCGGCTCGAACAGGGTCTCCCGGTCCTGGCCCCCGGCCCTGAGCAGCGCGTCCCAGCGGGCCCGCAGGGAGCCGGGGTCGGGCGCCGTCGGCCAGGCGCGGCCCGGCCGCGGCGGTGCGACGGACCACGGCATGAGGTCCGCCAGCGGCGGAGCGTCGTCGTGCGTCACGCTGGGCATCGTAGAGCCTGCCGGTGACGGCCGGGTCAGGTGGCGTCCAGGGTCACCGTGAAGGAGAAGCGGTCGCCCCGGTAGTGGATGACCACCACGTCCAGCGCCCGGCCGGCGGCGTCGTAGGTCACGCCCGTGTAGTGCAGGATCGGGCTGAGCAGCGGCACCTGGAGCAGCCGCGCGGTCTCCGGGTCGGCGAGCCGGGCCTCCACGGTGTCCGTGATGCGGCTGATGTCCGCGCCGGCGACGTCCCGCAGCACCTTCGTCATCGGCCAGCGGACCAGGTCCCGCACGTCGATGCGCGCGGCGAGTTCGGGGCGGACGTGGTTGCGGGCGTGGTTGGTCGGCTCGCCGGTCTTCTCGTCGCTGCGCAGCCGGTGGTACGTCGCCACCTCCGCCAGGTCCGGGAAGTGCTCGGCGAGTTCGCCGGTCACGGGGGTGCTGCCCTGCTCCAGCAGTTCGGTCGTCATGCCGGACTGCTGGGCGACGATCGCGTCCACCGAGCCCAGCAGCCGCACCGGGGCGCCGCGTCGCGCATCGGGCTCGATGAACGTGCCGCGCCGCCGGTGCCGGCTGATCAGTCCCTCGTCCTCCAGTTCCTTCAGCGCCTGCCGCATGGTGAGCACGCTCACCCCGTAGTGTTCCGCGAGCCGCTCCTCGGTGGGCAGGCGCAGCGGGTCCCGCGGTGAGCGGCCGAGTATCGAGGCGCGCAGCGACTGCGACACCTGGTACCACAGCGGCAGCTTGCGGTTCAGGACGATCGAATCCGGGGCGAAGGAGGTCACGGGGCTATCCGTACCTGTTCGGGATCGTTCGGTGCAACGGAGTGGTCACAGCGCGCGGAAGTGACGCTCGAGACCCTGCCAGACGTCGTCGTACCGCTGCTGGAGGTGGCCGGCCCCGGCCGCCTGCGGGGCGAGCGTCAGCGGCCAGCGGGTCTCGAACATGAACGCCAGCCCGTCGTCGACCCGCTGCGGCTTCAGCTCGGCCGCGCTCGCCCGGTCGAAGGTCTCCCGGTCCGGGCCGTGCGCCGACATCATGTTGTGCAGCGAGCCGCCGCCCGGTACGAACCCCTCGGCCTTGGCGTCGTAGGCGCCCTCGACGAGGCCCATGTACTCGCTCATCACGTTCCGGTGGAAGTACGGCGGCCGGAAGGTGTCCTCGCCCACCAGCCAGCGCGGGGCGAACACCACGAAGTCGACGCCGGCCAGTCCCGGGGTGTCCGACGGGGAGGTCAGCACCGTGAAGATGGACGGGTCGGGGTGGTCGTAGGAGATGGTGCCGATCACATTGAAACGGCGCAGGTCATAGACGTACGGCACATGGTTGCCGTGCCAGGCGACCACGTCGAGCGGGGAGTGGTCGTACGTGGCGGTCCAGAGGTTGCCGCAGAACTTGTTGACCACCTCCACCGGTCCCTCCACCTCCTCGTACGCGGCGACCGGTGCCCGGAAGTCCCGGGCGTTGGCCAGCCCGTTGGCGCCGATGGGCCCGAGGTCGGGGAGCTGGAACGGCGCCCCGTAGTTCTCGCACACATAGCCGCGGGCCGACTCATCGAGCAGCTCCACACGGAAGCGCACCCCGCGCGGGATCAGCGCCACATGTGCGGGCTCCACATGGAGCCGGCCGAACTCGGTGTGCAGCAGCAGGCCGCCGCGCTCCGGCACGATCAGCAGCTCGCCGTCGGCGTCGGAGAAGACCCGCTCCATCGAGGCGTTGGCGTGGTACAGGTGCACGGCCATGCCGGTGCGCTGGGTCGCGTCGCCGTTGCCGCCCAGCGTCCACAGGCCCGCCAGGAAGTCGGTGCCGGCCGGCGGCTCGGGCAGCGGGTTCCAGCGCAGCCGGTTGGGGTCGGGCACGGTCTCGGTGAAGGGCGCCGTGCGGATCGCGCCGTTGCCGGTGCGCGTGAACGCGGGGTGCGCGGCCGACGGGCGGACCCGGTACAGCCAGGAGCGCCGGTTGTGTGCCCGCGGCTCGGTGAACGCCGTGCCGCTGAGCTGCTCGGCGTACAGGCCGAGCGGCGCCCGCTGCGGCGAGTTGCGGCCTTCGGGCAGGGCGCCCGGCACCGCCTCCGAGGCGTGCTCGTTGCCGAACCCGGTCAGGTACGACAGTCCCTCGGCGGTCTTCCGTGGGTCCCCGCTCATTGATCGCTCCCTTGCGCTCCTGATTCCTATGCATCACCGTAGGAATGGCGGGGGCCGGGCGCAAGAGGGTCCTGGGTTCTCGCGCCGGGTCCACCCGAAGGGGTAGGCCGGGAACCAGACTTCAGGGGGATTCGGGGTGACGGCACGTTGCTCTAGCCTCCCGGGCATGGCATGGAGGACATGGACGGGCAGGGCCCTCACCGCGCTCGCAGTCTCGGTTCTGCTGCCGCTGGGAGCGGGGGGCTGCGGGACCGGCGAGGCGCACGACCGCACCGGTGCCGTCGCGCCGTCGCCGGTGGGCGAGGTCCTGGACGGCACCGACGAGACGGGCCGGCATCTGCGCGAGGCCGGCGGCCGGGGCGCGCCGGAGGTCGCCGTCGAGGTGGCCCCGGACACCGCGGGCGGCTGGGACGTCCGGCTGACGCTGCGCCACTTCCGCTTCTCCGCGCCGGACGCCCGGCCGCGGGCGGTGCCCGGCCGCGGGCTCGTCCGCCTCTTCGTCGACGGCCACCGGGTGGCCCGGCTGCGTGCGCGGGAGTACCACCTGGCCGGCCGGCTCGTCCCGCACGGCACCCACCATGTCACCGCCCGCCTGTACGCCGACGACGGCACGGTGTGGGCCGTCCGCGGCGAGCCGGTGCAGGGCACCGCCGACATCACGGCGTCCGGAGCGGAGGCGCGGCCGGTCACGGACACCGGCACCGCCGGGTCCTGAGCGCGGCCGGTCCCACGCCCCGTCCGGTGAGCGGCGGGTCGTCCCCTCCGCCCTGCCGGCCGGTGCGGCGGCCCCCGGTCCGCCACCTCCGCGGGTGTGACCGCCGCCCCCGTCCCGCACCACTGCCGGGTACGACGGCCGCCCCTGCCCCGCACCCCCGATGAGTGCAACGGCCACCCTTTTCCGTACTGGGGGGCGAGGTTCACCCCACCCCGGCGGAGAGGCATCATGAAGTCCGTGCCCCACGCGACATCGCTTCGCCGCGCGCCCGTCCAGCGGCGCAGCGCCGAACGGCTGACCAGGATCCTCGACGCCTGCGCCGACCTCCTCGACGAGGCCGGCTACGAAGCCCTGAGTACCCGGGCGGTGGCCGCGCGCGCCGAGGTGCCCATCGGATCGGTCTACCGCTTCTTCGGCAACAAGCGGCAGATGGCCGACGCCCTCGCCCAGCGCAACCTGGAGCGGTACACCGAGCGCGTCAGGGAGCGGCTGAAGGGCGAGCGGCGGGGGGACTGGCGGGCCGCCGTGGACGCCGTACTGGACGAGTACCTGGCCATGAAGCGCACCGCGCCGGGCTTCTCCCTCGTGGACTTCGGCAACCAGATCCCGGTCGGCGCCCGGCATGCGGAGCCCAACACCCGGGTCGCCGACCGGCTCACCGACCTGCTCTCCGGCTACCTCGGCCGAAGCCCCGGCGAGGAACTGCGCCGCGTCTTCCTGGTCGCCGTGGAGAGCGCCGACGCCCTCGTTCAGCTCGCCTTCCGGGTCGATCCCGAGGGGGACGAGGCGATCATCCACGAGACCCGCGAACTGCTGCGGGCGTACCTGGGGCGCGTCCTCGACTGAAGGCGGCCCCGCGGCCGCGGCCGTCGCGGGGGCTCCCCTCCATGCCTACCGGTCGGTATGCTCACCTCCCGAGCCCGCCGGAGCCCACCCGGGCCCACCGGGGCGGGCCCGGCACCGCCGCCGAACCTCCGGGAGGACCCGTGCCCCGCACCGCCCTGCGAATCTGTCCCCTGTGCGAGGCCACCTGCGGGCTGACCCTCACCGTCGAGGGCGCCCGGGTCACCGGCGCCCGCGGCGACCGCGAGGACGTCTTCAGCAAGGGCTTCATCTGCCCCAAGGGCGCCGCCTTCGGGGCCGTCGACGGCGACCCGGACCGGCTGCGCGTGCCGCTGGTCCGCGAGGACGGCGCACTGCGCGAGGCCACCTGGGAGGAGGCCTTCGACGCGGTCGCGGCGGGGCTGCGCCCGGTCGTCGAGCGGTACGGGCCGCACGCCCTCGGCGTGGTCCTCGGCAACCCCAACGTGCACACCATGGCCGGTGCCCTCTACCCGCCGGTCCTGCTGGCCGCCCTGCGCACCCGCAGCCTGTTCACCGCCTCCACCGTCGACCAGATGCCCAAGCACGTCTCCAGCGGCCTGCTCTTCGGCGACGCGAACGCCATCCCGGTCCCGGACCTCGACCGCACCGACCACCTGCTGCTGATCGGCGCCAACCCGCTGGAGTCCAACGGAAGTCTGTGCACCGCCCCGGACTTCCCCGGCAGGCTCAAGGCCCTCAGGGCCCGCGGCGGCCGGCTCACCGTGGTGGACCCCCGCCGCACCCGCACCGCGAAACTCGCCGACCGGCACCTCGCGATCCGCCCCGGCACCGACGCCCTGCTGCTCGCCGCGCTGGCCACGGTGCTGTTCGAGGAGGAGCTGACCGACCTCGGCGCGCTCGCCCCGCACGTCCAGGGTGTCGACGAACTCCGCGCGGCCATCGCGGACTTCACCCCCGAGGCGGTGGCCGCGGCCTGCGACCTCGACGCGGACCTCATCCGCACCCTCGCCCGCGAACTGGCCGCCGCCCCCACCGCCGCCGTCTACGCCCGCATCGGAAGCTGCACCGTCCCGCACGGCACCCTCGCCAGCTGGCTGGTCGACGTCCTCAACGTCCTCACCGGCAACCTGGACCGGCCGGGCGGCGCCCTCTTCCCGCAGGCCGCCACCGACCGCACCCCCCGCCCGGCCGGCCCCGGACACGGCTTCGCCCTCGGCCGCTGGCACTCCCGGGTACGGCAGCTGCCGGAGGCGAAGGGCGAGTTGCCGCTCTCCGCGCTCGCCGAGGAGATCGACACCGCGACCGACGAGGGCGAGCCGGTCCGCGCGCTCGTCGTGGTCGCGGCCAACCCGGTGCTGTCCGCGCCCGACGGCGACCGCCTCGACAAGGCCCTGCACTCGCTGGACTTCATGGTCAGCGTCGACCCCTACCTCAACGAGACCTCCCGCCACGCCGACGTCGTACTGCCCCCGCCGCCCCCCTCGCAGAGCCCGCACCACGACTTCGCCTTCAACACCCTCGCCGTGCGCAACCAGGTCCGCTACAGCCCTCCCGCCGTCCCCCTCGAACCCGGCCGCATGGCCGAGACCGAGATCCTCGCCCGGCTGGTCCTGGCCGCGACGGGCATGCACGGCGCCGACCCGGCCGCCGTGGACGCGATGGTCGTCGACCAGACCCTCGGCAAGGCCGTCCGGGAACCCCACTCCCCGGTGCACGGCCGCGATCCGCGGGAACTGGCCGCACAGCTCACCGGGGAGAGCGGCCCCGAGCGGCGGCTCGACCTGATGCTGCGCCTCGGCCCCTACGGCGACGGCTTCGGCGCCCGGCCCGACGGGCTGACGCTGCGCAAACTGCTCGACCACCCGCACGGCATCGACCTCGGCCCGCTGCGCCCGCGCCTGCCGCAGCCCCTGAAGACCGTGAGCGGCAAGGTCGAACTGCTGCCCGCGCCGATCGCCGGCGACCTGCCCCGGCTGCGCGAGGCCCTGCGCGAACGCCCCGCCGCACTGGTCCTCGTCGGCCGCCGCCATCTGCGCTCCAACAACAGCTGGATGCACAACGTGCCCGCCCTCACCGGCGGCAGCAACCGCTGCACCCTGCAGCTCAACCCGCGCGACGCCGCACGCCTCGGCATAGCGGACGGGGAACCGGTACGGGTCAAGGGCGCCGGGGGAGAGGTGACCGCGCCCGCCGAGGTCACCGACGCGGTCCGGCCGGGCGTGGTGAGCCTGCCGCACGGCTGGGGCCACGACCGCCCCGGCGTCCGGCTGAGCCACGCCGGCACCGACCCCGGCGTCAACGTCAACCAGCTCCTCGACGGCAGCCTGCTCGACCCGCTCTCCGGCAACGCGGTCCTCAACGGAGTGCCGGTCGAGGTGGCGGCCGCGTCCGAACAGCTCACCACGCTGACCTGAGCAAAGCTGTGACCTGGACTTTCGCGCTTATTGCTCGCGTGTCAACCACTTGTTAACGCCGTTTGACGGAACCTAACGTCGTCGCACCGCCGGCCCCAGGTGGGATGTTCAAGGGCGAACGTTAGGTATCCACATGCTGACCATCCTCGGCTTCGCCATGATCGCGACCTTCCTGGTCCTGATCATGCTGAAGAAGATGTCGCCGATCGCGGCGCTCGTGCTCATACCGGCACTCTTCTGTGTCTTCGTGGGCAAGGGCGCCCACCTCGGCGACTACGTCATCGACGGCGTCACCGGCCTCGCCCCCACCGCGGCGATGCTCATGTTCGCGATCGTCTACTTCGGTGTGATGATCGACGTCGGCCTCTTCGACCCGGTCGTCCGGGGCATCCTGAGGTTCTGCAAGGCCGACCCGCTGCGCATCGTCGTCGGCACGGCCGTCCTGGCCGCGATCGTCTCCCTCGACGGCGACGGCTCCACCACCTTCATGATCACCGTCTCGGCGATGTACCCGCTGTACAAGCGGCTGAAGATGAGCCTGGTCGTGATGACCGGCGTGGCGGCCATGGCCAACGGCGTGATGAACACCCTCCCGTGGGGCGGCCCGACCGCGCGCGCCGCGACGGCGCTGAAGCTGGACGCGAGCGACATCTTCGTCCCGATGATCCCGGCCCTGGCCACGGGCCTGCTGTTCGTCCTCGTCCTCGCCTACGTCCTCGGCCGGCGCGAGCGCAAGCGGCTCGGCGTGCTCACCCTGGACGAGGCCCTGGTGAAGGCGCCCGAGACGGAGACCGTGCTGGTCGGCGCCGGCTCCGGGAAGACCCCGGCGCGCACCGCGGGCGCCGGCTCCGGCGGGGGCCTGCCCGAGGCGCCCGAGGGCGAGGGCTTCCAGGGCCTCGACCCCGAACGCGCCACCCTGCGGCCCAAGCTGTACTGGTTCAACGCCCTGCTCACGGTCGCCCTGCTCACCGCCATGATCATGGAGTGGCTGCCGATCCCGGTGCTGTTCCTGCTCGGCGCCGCCCTCGCGCTGACCGTCAACTTCCCGCACATGCCGGACCAGAAGGCCCGGATCGCCGCGCACGCCGAGAACGTCCTGAACGTCTCCGGCATGGTCTTCGCCGCCGCCGTGTTCACCGGCGTGCTCCAGGGCACCGGCATGGTGGACCACATGGCCGAGTGGCTGGTGCGCAACATCCCCGACGGGATGGGCCCGCACATGGCCCTCGTCACCGGCGTGCTGAGCATTCCGCTCACGTACTTCATGTCCAACGACGGCTTCTACTTCGGCATCCTGCCGGTGCTCGCCGAGGCGGGCCAGGCGCACGGCGTCTCCGCCGTGGAGATCGCCCGCGCCTCGATCGTCGGCCAGCCGCTGCACATGTCCAGCCCGCTCGTCCCGGCCGTGTACGTCCTCGTGGGCATGGCCAAGGTCGAGTTCGGCGACCACACCCGGTTCGTCGTGAAGTGGGCCGTGCTCACCTCCCTGGTGGTGCTCGGCGCGGGCGTCGTCTTCGGCATCCTCTGAGCCCCCGGAAGCCCCCTTCGGGAAGCCCCCTTCGGGAAGCCCCCTTCGGGAAGTCCCCGAACAGTCACCCGGGAAGTCACCCGGAAACATCTCCCAGAAGGAGAACGTCCCATGACGCCCGGTGGGAACCGCGGCTGGCTGCTCCGCCTCGTCGTCGCCTTCGGTCTCGCGCAGGGGGCGGTGTCGATGGCCCGGCCCGCCGTCTCCTACCGGGCGCTCGCGCTGGGCGCCGACGAGCGGGCGGTCGGTGTCATCGCCGGGGTGTACGCCCTGCTCCCGCTGTTCGCGGCGGTGCCGCTCGGCCGCCGTACCGACCACGGCCGCTGCGCTCCGCTGCTCCCGGTGGGGGTCGTCCTCATCTCCGGGGGCTGCGTACTGAGCGGACTGGCCGGCTCCCTGTGGGCGACGGCCCTGTGGAGCGGGGTGATGGGGCTCGGGCACCTCAGCTTCGTGATCGGCGCCCAGTCGCTGGTGGCCCGGCAGTCCGCGCCGCAGGAACAGGACCGCAACTTCGGGCACTTCACCATCGGCGCCTCTCTCGGCCAGCTCGTCGGGCCGATCGCCGCGGGCGCCCTCATCGGCGGCCCCGACATGGTCGGCAGCAGCGCGCTCGCCCTCGTCATGGCGGGCGCGGGCGGGGCGCTCGCGCTCACCTCGCTGTGGCGCATCGAGGACCGTACGGCCGTCAACTCCCTGTCTACGCAAGGTGGCAGAGTGCCGGTCGGCGGGATCCTGCGCGCCCGGGGCGTGCCCGCCGGGATGCTCATCAGTCTCTCCGTGCTCTCCGCCACCGACATCCTCACCGCCTATCTCCCGGTGGTCGGCGAGCACCGGGGCATCGCCCCCGCGGTGATCGGTGTCCTGCTCAGCCTGCGCGCCGGGGCCACCATCGCCTGCCGGCTGGTCCTCACCCCGCTGCTGCGGCTGCTGGGCCGCCCCGCGCTGCTCACCGCGACCTGCTTCCTGGCGGCCGTGCTCTGCGCGGGGGTGGCCGTGCCGGTGCCGGTGTGGGCGCTCGGCGCGATGCTCACCGTCCTCGGTTTCTGCCTCGGCGTCGGACAGCCGCTGTCCATGACGACGGTCGTGCAGGCCGCCCCGGCCGGCGCCCGCTCCACCGCGCTCGCCCTGCGCCTGACCGGCAACCGGCTCGGCCAGGTAGCCGCACCGGCCGCGGCGGGCCTGGTCGCGGGCGTGGCCGGAGTGGCCGCGCCCTTCGTGATGCTGGGGGCGCTGCTGCTGCTGTCCTCGGCGGTGGCGGTGCGGTCGCCGGAGGGCGGAAAGCGGCCCCCGGAGGCCGGTCCGGCCTCGGAGGCGGGCCGGAAGGGACCGGCGTTGCGCCGCACGAGCGATATCTGACGGCGCGTCCGGCGTTGGTGCCGCGGGCCGTGGAGCGCATGCGTGAGAGTCCAGAGGAGAGCGATTTGTATGAAAATCGTCTAACTCGGAGGAGCTTGCATGCCCACCCTGACACTTCCACGGACCTTCTCCCGCGCGGGTGCCACCGTCGTCCTCACCGCCCTCGCCGCGGCGGGCGCGTCATGGGTGGCGGCGCCGGCGGCGACCGCGGTAGGCGAGAACGGCGACATCAGGATCCACAACGCGCGTTCCACCAACCCGCCGTCGTTCATCGGCTCGGCGAAGGACGACCCGGTGGTCTGCAAGTTCTTCCTCGAGGCCGTCAACTTCGACTCGCTGCCCGCCATCACCTACACCATCACGCCCCAGCCGCCGCTGCCCACCGCCGCCACCGTGACGGGCAGCATCCAGCTCGCCGGCGGAGCGGGCCACACCGACCCGCTGGGACTCGCGGACGGGCAGTACAAGATCAGCTGGACCGTGGGGACGCCCACGGCCCTGAAGGAGAAGGTCTTCCGCGTCAACTGCCGTGACGGCAGGGCGGAGGGGCAGAACGGTCCGGGCGGCCAGATCGAGGACCACCAGCAGGACAACGGCCGGCAGGAGAACGGCCGGCAGGAGAACGGCCGGCAGGAGAACGGCCGGCAGGACAACGGCCGGCAGGACAACGACCGGCAGAGCGACTCGGCCTGGGGCTCGGGCGGCGGCGACCACAACGACGGCCCCAAGGGCGGTGTGCACGCGGGCGGCGGCGGCCTCGTCGACACGACGGGCGCGTTCTCGCCGGTGGCGGCCGCCGCGGCCGTCGGACTGGTCGCGGTCAGCGGCGCGGTGTACATCCGGCTGATCCGCCGGCGGCCCCATGGTGCCGCGTAGGCGCCGACCCAGGCCGTGGCACCGGACCCGCGCCTACCGCCTCGCCAGGACGGCCCTGCTCGCGGGCGTCCTGGTGACGGTGGGGGTCCGGTGCGGCGGACCGGACGGACCGGACCGGGCGGGTGACGGACCGCAGGGGGAGTCCGCGGACCAGGCGCCCGCGCCCCGCCCCCTGTCCACCCGGTCCCGGCCGACGGACTTCCGCATCCCGTCCCTCGGCATCGACGCCCCGGTCATGGGCCTGCGACTCGACCGCGAACAGCAGTTGTCGACACCGCCGCTGGACCGGCCGAAGGAGGTCGGCTGGTACCAGGGCGGTCCGACACCGGGGGAGACCGGCACCGCGGTCGCCGTCGGCCACCGCGACACCCGGACCGGCGCCGCCGTCTTCGCGGCCCTGGCCCAGGTCGAGCCCGGCAAGCCGATCGAGGTCAGGCGCGCGGACGGCCGTACCGCCGTCTACAGCGTCGACCGGGTGAAGGTGTACGACAAGGCCGGCTTCCCCGACAAGGAGGTCTACGGCCCCTCCCGGCGCCCGGAGCTGCGTGTGCTCACCTGCGGCGGCCTGTACAGCCGGCGCACCGGCTACACGAGCAACGTGGTGGTCTTCGCCCACCTCACCGCGACCGGCTGACCGCCCGGTACCCCCTCCCGTGGCCCGCACCGGGAGGCCCGGAGCCCGAACCCGCCCTTCCGTTTCGGCCCTCGCCTGGGGCGCGGTTCCGGACATCGTCACCACTCTTCCCCGACCGGGCACATTCCGTTAACTTCCGTGACTCGTGGGGCCTGTCGTCCCCTTCCCTCCGGCCGCGCGGCGGGAGACCGACGGCGTGCCCCTGGGCCCCGTACGTCCGCACGGGGCCCCGGACCACGGAGCAGCGGCGCTCCGCACAGCCCCCGGGGGCAGCACCCATGACACGCGCCATCTCTCTGCACGACGTGAGCAAGTCCTACGCCCGGGGCCCCCGCGTGGTCGACCGGGTCTCACTGGACATCGCACCCGGTGAGTTCCTGGTCCTGCTCGGCCCCTCCGGCTGCGGCAAGTCCACCGTGCTGCGCATGATCGCCGGACTCGAGGAGATCGACGACGGCGAACTGTTCCTCGACGGCGAGCACGCCAACGACTGGCTGCCCGCCGAGCGGGACATCGCCATGGTCTTCCAGAACTTCGCCCTCTACTCGAGCATGACCAGCCGCGACAACATCGGCTTCCCGCTGCGCATCGAGGCACCCGCCGCCGACCCCGCCCCGCGCGTGGACGCGACCGCCCGCATGCTCGGCATCGAGGACCTGCTCGACCGGTTCCCCGGCCAGCTCTCCGGCGGCGAACGCCAGCGGGTCGCCATGGGCCGGGCCATCGCGCGGCATCCCTCCGCGTTCCTGATGGACGAGCCGCTGTCCAACCTCGACGCCAAGCTCCGCAACCACCTGCGGGCCGAGATAGCCCAGCTCACCCGCGAGCTGGGCGTCACCACGGTGTACGTCACGCACGACCAGTCCGAGGCCATGTCCCTGGGCGACCGGGTCGCCGTGCTGCGCGGCGGGGTGCTCCAGCAGGTCGGCACCCCGCGCGAGGTGTACGCGCTGCCCCGCAACGTCTTCGTCGCCGCCTTCATCGGCACCCCGCGCATCAACCTGCTGCGCGGCCTGGTCCGCGCCCCGCTCGACGGCGCCATGACCATCAGCCTCGGCAAGCAGTACCTGCGCCTGCCCCAACCCCTCTCCCTCGACCACCAGTTGCTCCGCGTCCAGCAGGGCCGCGAGATCATCGTCGGGCTGCGCTCGGAGGCGGTGCGCATCGCCAAGCACAGCGCCGCCCGGCCCGGTGAGGTGCCGCTGACCGGGCTGGTGGAGCACATGGAGTTCCAGGGACACGAGACCCTCGTGCACTTCAACACCGGCTCGCGGCCCGCCGTGGTGCCCGAGCTGGAGGCCCCGCGCCCGGCCGCCCGGGCCGCCCGCCGGCGCCGCCGGGAAGGGGCGGGCGTGCTGGACCGGCTGCGGGAGCGGGCCGGTTCGCTGCGGGCCGGCCCCGTGGTGGTGCTGGAACAGCCGCAGGAGACCGTGCCCGAGCCCGCGCCGCCGGAGGGCCGGCTCCCCGGCGACCTGGTGGTCCGCACCACCCCCGACATCCGGCTGCGCCACGGCATGCAGGTGCCCCTGCTCGTCGACCTCGCCCACCTCTTCGTCTTCGACCAGCACGGCGACCGCATCTGCCCGTCCCCGGCCCGGCTGCCCGACCTGGACGAGTGAGCCGGCGCCGATCCGGCGACGATGTCCCGGTGCGTCCGGGCGATGATGTCCCGGTACGTCCGGGTGCCGGGGAGCCGCCGGTGCCCGGGCACGTCTGGCGCGTGAAAACTATCGCCGCTAGTTTGTGTGCCGGACGACGGAGCCCCGCCGGGAGGAAGCAGCATGAAGGCACATGACGGCCTGTACATCGACGGTGCCTGGCGCCCCGCCGCCGGCCGGGACGTGATCGAGGTCGTGAACCCGGCCGACGAACAGGTCGTCGGCCGGGTCCCGGCCGGTGACGCGCTGGACGTCGACACCGCCGTGCGCGCCGCCCGCGAGGCCCTCCCGGCCTGGGCGGCCACACCCCCGGCCGAACGCGCCGCACGGCTGACCGCCCTCCGCGACGTCCTGGTGGCCCGCAAGGACGAGATCGCCGAGACGGTCACCGCCGAGCTGGGCTCGCCCCTGCAGTTCTCGCAGGCCGTGCACGCCGGCGTACCGATCGCGGTCGCGGGCTCCTACGCCGAGCTGGCCGCGACCCACTCCTTCGAGGAGAAGGTCGGCAACTCCACCGTGCTGCACGAGCCCATCGGCGTGGTCGGGGCGATCACCCCCTGGAACTACCCGCTGCACCAGATCGTCGCCAAGGCCGCCCCCGCGCTCGCCGCCGGCTGCACCGTCGTCCTCAAGCCCGCCGAGGACACCCCGCTCACCGCCCAGCTCTTCGCCGAGGCCGTCCACGAGGCCGGCGTCCCGGCCGGTGTGTTCAACCTCGTCACCGGCCTCGGCCCGGTCGCCGGGCAGGCCCTCGCCGAGCACCCGGACGTCGACCTGGTCTCCTTCACCGGCTCCACGGCCGTCGGCCGGCGGATCGGCGCGGCGGCCGGCGCCGCCGTGAAGAAGGTGGCGCTGGAACTGGGCGGCAAGTCCGCCAACGTCATCCTGCCGAGCGCCGACCTCGCCAAGGCGGTGGGCGTGGGCGTCGCCAACGTGATGTCCAACTCCGGCCAGACGTGCAGCGCCTGGACCCGGATGCTGGTCCACCGCGACCGCTACGACGAGGCCGTCGAACTGGCCGCGGCCGCCGCCGCCAAGTACGGCGACCGCATCGGCCCGGTCGTCAACGCCAGGCAGCGGGACCGGGTGCTCGGTTACATCGAGAAGGGCGTCGCCGAGGGCGCCCGCCTGGTCGCGGGCGGCCCCGGATCACCGCGCGAACAGGGGTACTTCGTCAGCCCGACGGTCCTCGCCGACGTCAACCCGGAGATGACCGTCGCCCAGGAGGAGATCTTCGGCCCGGTCCTGTGCGTCCTGCGCTACGAGGACGAGGAGGACGCCCTGCGCATCGCCAACGGCACGGTGTACGGGCTCGCGGGCGCCGTCTGGGCCGGGGACGAGTCGGAGGCGGTGGCCTTCGCCCGCCGCATGGACACCGGCCAGGTCGACATCAACGGCGGCCGGTTCAACCCGCTCGCCCCGTTCGGCGGCTACAAGCAGTCCGGGGTCGGCCGGGAGCTCGGCAGCCACGGACTGGCCGAGTACCTCCAGACCAAGTCCCTGCAGTTCTGAGGAGTCAGCGAGCCATGGCCGTACGAGCCGCCGTCCTGCCCGCCATCGGCGCACCCCTGGAGATCACCGGCATCGAGCTGCCCGACCCGGGCCCCGGCCAGGTCCGCGTCCGCCTCGCCGCCGCCGGCGTCTGCCACTCCGACCTGTCCCTGTCCAACGGCACCATGCGGGTGCCGGTCCCGGCGGTCCTCGGCCACGAGGGCGCCGGCACCGTGGTGTCCGTGGGGGAGGGCGTCGCCCATGTCGCGCCCGGTACCCCCGTCGTCCTCAACTGGGCGCCGTCCTGCGGCACCTGCCACGCCTGCGCGCTCGGCGAGGTCTGGCTGTGCGCCGACGCCCTGGCCGGCGCGGCGGGCGTGCACGCGCGCACGAGCGACGGCACCGAACTCCACCCCGGCCTGAACGTCGCCGCGTTCGCCGAGGAGACGGTGGTATCCGCGTCCTGCGTGCTGCCGCTGCCCGACGGCGTCCCGCTCACCGACGCCGCCCTGCTCGGCTGCGCCGTCCTCACCGGCTACGGCGCCGTCCACCACTCGGCACGGGTCCGGCAGGGCGAGACGGTCGCGGTGTTCGGCGCCGGCGGCGTGGGCCTCGCCACGCTCCAGGCCGCCCGTATCGCCGGCGCCTCCCGGATCATCGCCGTCGACGTCTCGCCGGCGAAGGAGGAACTGGCCCGCGCGGCCGGCGCCACCGACTACGTCATCGCCTCCGACAGCACCGCGCGCGAGATCCGCGCCCTCACCGGCAAGCAGGGTGTCGACGTCGCCGTGGAGTGCGTGGGCCGCGCGGTCAGCATCCGCGCCGCCTGGGACTCCACCCGCCGGGGCGGCCGGACGACCGTCGTCGGCATCGGCGGCAAGGACCAGGAGGTCACCTTCAACGCCCTGGAGATCTTCCACTGGGGCCGCACCCTGTCCGGCTGCGTCTACGGCAACACCGACCCGGCCCGCGACGTACCGGTCCTCGCCGAGCACGTACGGGAGGGCCGGCTGGACCTCTCGGCGCTGGTCACCGAGCGGATCGCGCTGGAGGGCATCCCGGCGGCCTTCGAGAACATGCTCGCGGGCAAGGGCGGCCGCGCGCTGGTGGTGTTCTGAGGGCCCGGCGAAGGCCCGGCGCCCACCGGCTCAGCGGACCTTCTCGGGTCGCGGCTCCCCAGCCGCGGCCCGGCGCGAGCGTCCGGCCGCCCGGGACCGCGACACCGCCACACCCGCCAGGCACAGCACCCCGCCCACCAGGGTGAGCGCCCCCGGCACCTCGCCGAGCGCCAGCCACGACATCAGCACGACCAGCGCCGGCACGGCGTACGTGGTCGCGCCCATCCGGCTGGCGGTCGTGCGGGCGAGGGCGTAGGCCCAGGTGGTGAAGGCCAGCGCGGTCGGGAAGACGCCCAGGTAGACCATGTCGAGGGTCGCCGACACGGGTGCGTGGGCCGCCTCGGTCACCAGTCGCCCGGCGAACGGCAGGCAGACCACCGCGCCGACCAGGCACCCGAACGTCGTCACCTGCAGCGCGCTCGCCTGTCCGAGGGCGGGCTTCTGCGACACGACCCCGGCGGCGTACGCCACCGCCGCGAGCAGACACGCCACCACCCCGAGCAGCGAGGCCCCGCCGCCCCCGGACGACATCGAGAGCCCCACGGTCACGGCACCGGCGAAGGACACGGCCATGCCCGCCAGCAGCCTCGGCGGCATCGGGTCACCGAGCAGCCGGGCCCCCAGCAGGGCGATCAGCAGCGGGCCGACGTTCACGACGAGGGCGGCGGTGCCGGCGTCCACCCGCTGCTCGCCCCAGTTCAGGGCGACCATGTAGAACCCGAACCAGAGCACCCCGGAGAGGGCTGTGCCGCGCCAGGCCGACCTGGGCGGCAGCCCCTCGCGCCGTACGACGCACAGGACGCCCAGGGTCAGCGCCCCGGACAGCAGCCGCCCGAGCGCCAGCGCCCCCGGCGAGTAGGCGTCACCCGCGCTGCGGATCGCCACGAAGGCGGAGGCCCAGAGCACGACGGTGAGGGCGGCAGCGGCGGCGGGCAGCCAGGGGTGACGCGGGGCGTTGCTCATCATGCTCCTGAGGCTAGGCGGAACGGTGTGACTCCGGCTGGCGGAAAAGCGACGGCGCCTTGGGGCAGGGGACGCGGGGGCACCCGAGGGGCGTGAGGAACGGCGCGACCAGCCACAGCGGACCCGCACCCGGCGACCGGCACGACAGCCCATCCCCCTGACCGCGCTCAGCACAACGCCTCCCGCTCAATACCCAACAGGTCGTACAGCGCCCGCACTCCCGACGGAGTCACCCGCACCGCCCGCTCGGACCCGATCCGCACGCACCAGCCCGCGTCCAGCGCGTGGCGGCACAGCGCGGCGCCCGCCGAGCCCGCGAGATGGGGCCGCCGCTCGGTCCAGTCCAGGCACGCACGGGCCAGGGGCCGCCTGGCCGACCGGTCGAGGGCGATCCCCGCGGTGCCGTACCACCGCAGTCCGGCGTCCGTCAGCGCGAACCCGGTGTCCTGGCGCAGCAGCCCCCGCTCGGTGAGCGCGTCCGTGATGGTGATGCCCAGCCGTCCGGCGAGATGGTCGTAGCAGGTGCGGCCCCGGGCCATCGCCGAGCCCGCGCTCGACTCCCGCAGCGTGCGCGGGCGCGCCGTCCCGGCGGGCGCCACCTGGGCGGCCAGGTCCTCGACGAGCTGGGCCACCCGCGCGCCGGCCAGCCGCACGTACCGGTGCCGCCCCTGCCGCTCCTGCGCGAGCAGTCCGCCGGCGACCAGCTTGCCCAGGTGCTCACTGAGCGTGGACGGGGCCACCCCGGCGTGCCGGGCCAGTTCCCCGGCGGTCCAGGCCCGTCCGTCCAGCAGCGCCAGCAGACAGGCGGCCCGCGTCTCGTCGGCGACCAGTGAGGCGAGCGCGGCGAGCCCGGCGGCCCGGGTGTCCTTGGTGGTCATGCACCCAGCATGCGGCACCGACGCTTCGGCGCCGGCCGAAGTGTCCAGGTGCCCTCACACGCTCTGCCGGGCCCGCTCGTACTGCTGCGCCAGCCCGTCCAGCAGCGCGGTCAGCCCGGTCTCGAAGGCCCGCTCGTCGATCTTCTCCTGCTGCTCGGCGAGCAGATGGGCCTGCCCGAGGTGCGGGTAGTCGGCGGGGTCGTACGCACTCGCGTCGTCCACGAAACCGCCCGCGAAGGAGCCGAGCGCGGAACCCATGATGAAGTACCGCATCAGCGCGCCGATGGACGTGGCCTGCGCCGGCGGCCAGCCCGCGCGGACCATCGCGCCGTACACGGCGTCCGCCAGCCGCAGGGCGGCGGGGCGGCGGCCGGGCCCGCGGGCGAGCACCGGGACGATGTTGGGGTGGTCGCGCAGCGCGGTCCGGTAGGAGACGGCCCAGTCGTGCAGCGCGGTCCGCCAGTCCCGGCCGTCCTCGAACATCGACAGGTCGACTTGTCCGCTCACCGAGTCCGCGACCGCCTCGAGGATCTCGTCCTTGGTGCGGAAGTGGTTGTAGAGCGACGGGCCGCTCACCCCCAGCTGGGCGGCGAGCCGCCGGGTGGAGACGGCCGCCAGGCCCTCCGCGTCCACGAGTTCCCGAGCCGTCTCGACGATCCGGTCGGTGCTGAGGAGGGGCTTGCGCGGTCGGGCCATGGCGCACATAGTAGGGCTGTCAACGGAAACTAGCAGTGCTAATTTAAATGTACGTCTTTCAAGATCCGTATCCGTGTGGGGTGATCGCGTGGTGAACCTGGAGCTGAGCGAGGAGCAGGCCGCCGTACGGCAGCTCGCCCGGGACTTCGTGGAGCGCGAGATCGCCCCGCACGTGGTCGCCTGGGACCGGGCCGAGGAGGTCGACCGGGGCATCGTGAAGAAGCTCGGCGAGGTCGGATTCCTGGGGCTGACCGTCGACGAGGAGTACGGCGGCTCCGGCGGCGACCACCTCGCCTACTGCCTGGTCACCGAGGAGCTGGGGCGCGGCGACTCCTCGGTGCGGGGGATCGTCTCGGTGTCCCTGGGGCTGGTCGCCAAGTCGATCGCCGCCTGGGGGAGCGAGGAGCAGAAGCGGCGCTGGCTGCCGGGGCTGACCGCGGGCGAGTACGTCGGCTGCTTCGGCCTCACCGAACCCGGCACCGGCTCCGACGCGGGCAACCTCTCCACCCGGGCGGTGCGCGACGGCGGCGACTTCGTCCTGAGCGGCACCAAGATGTTCATCACCAACGGCACCTGGGCCGACGTCGTGCTCCTCTTCGCCCGGTCCACCGACGCGCCCGGCCACAAGGGCGTCTCCGCCTTCCTGGTGCCCGCGGACACCCCCGGCCTGACCCGCCGCACCATCCACGGCAAGCTCGGCCTGCGCGGCCAGGCCACCGCCGAGCTGGTCCTGGACGAGGTGCGGGTACCCGCCTCGGCGCTGGTCGGCGAGGAGGGCAAGGGCTTCTCCGTGGCCATGTCCGCGCTGGCCAAGGGGCGGATGTCGGTCGCCGCCGGATGCGTCGGCATAGCCCAGGCCGCGCTGGACGCGGCCGTGCGGTACGCCGGCGAGCGCGAGCAGTTCGGCAAGCCCATCGCCCGGCACCAGCTCGTGCAGGAACTGATCAGTGACATCGCCGTCGACGTGGACGCCGCCCGGCTGCTCACCTGGCGGGTCGCCGATCTGATCGACCGCGGCAGGCCGTTCGCCGTCGAGTCCTCCAAGGCCAAGCTGTTCGCCTCCGAGGCCGCCGTCCGGGCCGCCAACAACGCCCTCCAGGTCTTCGGCGGCTACGGCTACATCGACGAGTACCCGGCCGGCAAACTGCTGCGCGACGCCCGCGTGATGACCCTCTACGAAGGCACCAGCCAGATCCAGAAGCTGCTCGTCGGGCGCGCGCTCACCGGGGTCTCCGCCTTCTGAGTCGTTCCGCCCGCCCTCCTGAGTAGCCGTTCTGAGTATCCCGGCGGATGTGGCGCGGGCCGCGTCCGCCGATGCTCGTCGCATGAGTGAAACACCGGTCAAGCAGCAGAACACGGCCGCCTTCTACGGCCAGTCCGTCGCCTCGTTCGCGGTCGCCATGGCGGCCACCGGCATCGGCATCCTCCGGCTGGACGCCAACGCCTGGGTGCGTTCCTTCCTGGCCATCGCCGTCCTCTACCTCGTCACGTCCGCCTTCACCCTCGCCAAGGTGATCCGGGACCGGCAGGAGGCCGGGCAGATCGTCAGCCGCGTCGACCAGGCCCGGCTGGAGAAGCTGCTCGCCGAGCACGATCCCTTCGAGAAGCTCTGAGCGTTTCCCGTGGTCCGCGCATTTCGCCGGGCGGCTGCTCTAAGCGAGCGCTCACCTTCGGCGGTATGGTGGTGCTCCTGTCACCGAGAGGGGCGAACGAGCGATGAGTACGGCGGAGGAGACGACCGGCGGCGAGGTCGAGCCGTGGGAACAGGTCACCCCTGACGCGGCACGGCGGCTGCTGGTCGCCGCCGTGGAGGCCTTCGCCGAGCGCGGCTACCACGCGACGACGACCCGCGACATCGCGGGCCGCGCCGGCATGAGCCCGGCCGCGCTCTACATCCACTACAAGACCAAGGAAGAGCTGCTCCACCGGATCAGCAGGATCGGCCACGACAAGGCCCTGGAAATCCTGCGTACGGCGGCCCGGCGCGAGGGCACCGCCACCGAGCGGCTCGCCGACGCCGTCAGCTCCTTCGTCCGCTGGCACGCCGGGCGGCGCACCACCGCGCGGGTCGTGCAGTACGAACTCGACGCGCTCGGCCCCGCGGCCCGTGCCGAGATCGTCGCGCTGCGCCGCCAGGTCGACGCCGAGGTGCGCGGGATCATCGACGACGGTGTCGCCGCGGGCGAGTTCCGGGTCCCGGACGTGCAGGGCACCACCCTCGCGGTGCTGTCGCTCTGCATCGACGTGGCCCGCTGGTTCAGCGTGGACGGGCCCCGCACGCCCGAGGAGGTCGGCGCGCTCTACGCCGACCTCGTGCTGCGCATGGTGGGCGCCGAGCCGGACGCCCCGGCTCAGAGGTAGTACCGGGACACCGACTCCGCGACGCACACGGGCTTCTGCCCGCCCTCCCGCTCCACGGTGAAGGCGAGGGTCACCTGGATGCCGTCCTTGACGTCCTCGACGCCGGAGATGGCCGCGGTGGCCCGCAGCCGGGAGCCGACCGGGACGGGGGAGGGGAAGCGGACCTTGTTCGTCCCGTAGTTGACGCCCATCCGCACGCCCTCGACCCGGAGCAGCTGCGGGCCGAAGAGCGGCAGCAGGGACAGGGTGAGATAGCCGTGCGCGATGGTCGTCCCGAACGGCCCCGCGGCGGCCTTCTCCGGGTCGACGTGGATCCACTGGTGGTCCCCGGTCGCCTCCGCGAACAGGTCGATCCGCTTCTGGTCGATCTCCAGCCAGTCCGTGTGGCCGAGCTGCTCGCCCACGGCGGCCTTCAGCTCGTCGGGGGAGGTGAAGGTCCTCGGTTCTGCCATGTTCCCGGCCTCTCGCTCGCGTTCCTAAGCAACTGCTTAGCATGGTCGGGCGCGGCGGCTATGTCAACGGATGAGGGGCCGGCCGGGTCGGTAGGCTCTGCGGGGTGCCCCAGATCCCCGAGAAGGTCCACGAGCTGACCGTCGGCCAGTTGTCCGCACGCAGCGGCGCCGCCGTCTCCGCCCTGCACTTCTACGAGACCAAGGGGCTGATCACCAGCCGCCGCACCGCCGGCAACCAGCGCCGCTACACCCGGGACACCCTGCGCCGGGTCGCCTTCGTCCGCGCGGCCCAGCGGGTCGGCATCCCGCTGGCCACGATCCGCGAGGCCCTGGCCCGGCTCCCGGAGGAGCGGACCCCGACCCGCGAGGACTGGGCCCGCCTCTCGCAGGCGTGGCGCTCCGAACTCGACGAGCGCATCCGGCAGTTGAACCGGCTCAGGGACCACCTCACCGACTGCATCGGCTGCGGCTGCCTGTCCCTGGACAACTGCGTCCTGTCCAACCCGGACGACATCTCGGGCAACCGCCTGAGCGGCTCCCGCCTCCTGCCGGAACGGCCGTAGCGGCGGCCGGGCGGCGCGGCCAGCCCTGCCGTCGCCGGCTGAGGCCCAGTCGCCGTGCGCCCCAAGTGCGGTACACGGCCGTGCCGTTGCGGGGGTGCGGCATCCCCCGGCGCACCCCCGGCGCAGCCCCGTCGGCCGGGCCGGCCGTGGTTCAGGCCGACATCAGCAGGCGCTCGCTTCTGGAGTACGCCAGCGCCTGCGGGGTGAGCACGGGCCGGGGCACGAGGATGCCGCAGTCCGCGCAGACCGGGCCGGACGACGGCTCGTGGTCGAGGCCGTACCTCCAGACCAGCCGCTCCCCGTCGCAGACCGGGCAGCATCCGCCCGGCTCACGGTTCAGCGCGGCGATGAGCCGGCGCAGCACCTCCGCCAGCGGCTCGCCGGGATGGACCCGCGGGTCGTCGCACCAGGCGACCCCGAACCCGCCCCAGGTCAGCCGGTGCCAGTCGTCCACCGTCCCCGGCCGGCGCAGCCCGTCGTGCTTCTCCTTCTTGCGGCGCTCGGCGAACTCGGCCTCGTAGCCGAGCCAGACCGCCCGCGCCTCCTCCAACTCCTCCAGCGCGGCCACGAGCCGCGCCGGATCGGGGGACCGGTCCTCCGGACCGAAACCGGCCCGGGAGCACAGATGGTCCCAGGTCGCCCGATGCCCATAAGGAGCGAACCGCTCCAGGCACTTGCGCAGTGAGTAGCGCCGCAGCGCCAGGTCACACCGCGGATCTCGCACCTGTCTCGCCAGACTTCGGAATCCGGCCATCGCCATGCACCTCCGTCACACCTGCGTCCGCTCTTGCGTCACTTCTCCGTCGCCGTACGGGTTCCTCGCGACGTCGCCGAATAGACGTATCGACACACGATCCGGCTCCATCCGTTTTCCGATGCCCTCCCATAAGGCGCCCCGGGTTGACCGCCGGGCGCCGCTCCGGTGACTCCGAAAGTTGACGCATGTTCATCTTCAATCCCGGGGATACCGGCGGTAACGTCCGGGCCACCCCCGTCGGGAGGAGCTGCCATGCCACGTCGCGCCCCACGCAACGTGCTGTTCGACAAACTGAGAACTCCCCGCAGGCTCACCGGGTTCCTGAAGACGGCGTCGATATGCGTTCTCGTCGCCGGACTTCTCTCCCCGCTCACCCACGCCACCGCCGCGGACGCCGCCGCCACCTCGAACGACTACTGCGGCGGCCAGTGCTCGGACATCCTGCCGCCCGGCGAGAACGGCAACGCCACTCTTGCCCAGATCCTGCTCAACCAGGCCTTCGGCACCCAGCCCGCACACGCCGAGGACCAGCTCGGCCCCTACGCCGGCCTCGCGACCGGATACCAGGGGCTCACCGACGCGAAGATCAACACTTTCTTCAACGACGCGTCCTTCGGCGTCCCTTCCGACCAGGTCGCCTCCACCGAGAAGCCGGCCGGGCGCGGTGACGTGACCATCGTCCGCGACAAGAAGACCGGTGTGCCGCACATCACAGGCACCACGCGATACGGCACGGAGTTCGGCGCCGGATACGCCGCCGCCGAGGACCGGCTGTGGCTCATGGACGTATTCCGGCACGTGGGCCGCGGGCAGCTCACCGGCTTCGCGGGCGGCGCGGCCGCCAACCAGGGCCTGGAGCAGCAGTTCTACCGCGACGCGCCGTACACCGAGGCCGATCTGCAGGCGCAGATCGACAACGCCGTCGCGCACAACGGCACCCGCGGGCAGCAGGCCCTCACCGACGCGAACGCCTACCTCGACGGCATCAACTCCTATATCGACGCCTCCGACAGCGGCCGCTACTTCCCCGGCGAGTACGTCCTGACCGGCCACAAGGACTCCGTCACCAACGCCGGCACCATAGACCACTTCAAGATCACCGACCTGGTGGCGCTCGCCTCCGTCGTCGGCTCGCTGTTCGGCTCCGGCGGGGGCGGCGAGGTGAACAACGCGCTCTCCCTGCTCGCCGCCCAGTCCAAGTACGGCGTGGCGGAAGGCACCAGGGTCTGGGAGTCGTTCCGGATGCGCAACGACGCCGAGGCGGCCCTCACCGTCCACGACGGCACGAGCTTCCCGTACGCCGGCCGGCCCGCCGACCCCGAGGGCGCGGCGCTGCCCGACGCCGGCTCGGTGACCGAGGAGCCCCTCGTCTACGACCGCACCGGCAGCGCGGCCACCGCCGGCGCGAAGAGCGCGTCGGCGGTGGCGGCGAGAACCGCCCTGAGTTCCGCCCGGCGCGGCATGTCCAACGCCCTCGTGGTCAGCGGCAAGTACACCGCGAGCGGCCGCCCCGTCGCCGTCTTCGGACCGCAGACCGGCTACTTCGCCCCGCAACTGCTCCTGCTCCAGGAGATCCAGGGACCCGGCATCAGCGCCCGCGGCGCCTCCTTCGCGGGTCTGAGCATGTACGTCGAACTCGGCCGCGGCCAGGACTACTCCTGGAGCGCGACCACCTCCGGCCAGGACATCATCGACACCTACGCCGTCGAGCTGTGCCAGGACGACCACCACTACCTGTACCACGGCACCTGCACGGCCATGGACCAGGTCGAGCGGAAGAACGCCTGGAAACCCACCGTGGCCGACGGCACCGCCGCGGGCTCGTACACGATGCGGGTGTGGCGCACCAGGTACGGACCGGTGCAGTACCGCGCGACCGTCGGCGGCAAGAAGGTCGCCTACGCCACCCTGCGCTCCTCCTACCTGCACGAGGCCGACTCGATCATCGGCTTCCAGATGCTCAACGACCCCGGCTACGTCAAGGGCCCGAAGGACTTCCAGAGCGCGGCCCAGCACATCAACTACACCTTCAACTGGTTCTACGCCGACTCGCAGCACACCGCGTACTACAACAGCGGCGACAACCCGGTCCGGGCGAGCGGCGTCGACGCCGAGTTCCCGGTGCTGGCCGAGCCCGCCTACGAGTGGCGGAACTGGGACCCGGCCACCAACACCGCCGACTACACCCCGGCCTCCGCCCATCCGAACTCCGTCGACCAGGACTACTACATCTCCTGGAACAACAAGCAGGCCGAGGACTACACGACCGCGTCCTGGGGTGACGGGTCCGTGCACCGCGGCGACCTGCTCGACGACCGGGTGGCGAAGCTGGTCGCGGCCGGCGGGGTGACCCGCACCAAAGTGGTGCAGGCCATGGCGGACGCGGCCCTCACCGACCTGCGCGCCGAGGACGTCCTGCCGAAGCTGCTCAAGGTGATCGGCTCCTCTCCGGTGACGGACTCCACGGCCGCCGCGGCGGTGAGCAGGCTCCAGGCGTGGGTGACCGCGGGCGCGAAACGCACGGAGACCTCGGCCGGCTCCAGGAAGTACGCCGACGCGGACGCCATCCGGATCCTGGACGCCTGGTGGCCACTGCTGGTGAAGGCCGAGTTCGAACCCGGTCTGGGCAGCGACCTGTACACCGCGTTCACCGGCAACCTCCCCGTGGACGAGGCTCCGTCGGCCGGTCACGGCCCGACCGGATCGCACGCCGGCAGCTCCTTCCAGTACGGCTGGTGGAGCTATGTCGACAAGGACATCCGGGCGGTGCTCGGCGAGTCCGTGCGGGACGGCCTGACACGCAAGTACTGCGGCGGCGGCGGCCTCGGCGCCTGCCGGGACGTCCTGATCAGCACCCTGAAGGAGGCGGCCGGAAAGACCGCGGCCCAGGTCTACCCCGGCGACGACCAGTGCTCGGCGGGCGACCAGTGGTGCGCCGACTCCATCGCGCAGCGGCCTTTGGGCGGCGTCAAGCACGGGCGGATCGGCTGGCAGAACCGGCCGACCTTCCAGCAGGTCGTGGAGTACACCTCGCACCGGTGACACCCCGGCGACGGCGTCACCGCGGTGACCTCGCCGCGGTGACGCACCGGCGGCGGTGGGTCAGGCGATGCGGCCCGCCGCCAGCACCAACCGCGCCAGCTCCGGGTGCACGATGTCGCTGTGCGCCCCGCTCGGCGCGCCTCCGCGCCGCACCACAGCCGCCACGTCGACGTTCACGCAGCCCGACGAGGGCAGCGGTCCGCGCAGGGCCGCGGCGAGGTCCAGGGTGCCGGTCCCCGCCACCCCCCGCACCCCGTCGTGGCCCATGGCTCCCCATCGGTCGCCCGGCATCCGGCCGAGCGCGAGGCCGCCGACCGAGCGGTCGTCGTCCGCGCAGCGCGACGCCAGCGGGTAGAACGTGGCGAGCGCCGAGTCGAAGCGCGAGTAGCAGCACACCAGCGGGCCGTCGATCCGCTTCTGCCGGTCCCCGAGCGCCCCCGCGCGGTCCGGGTCGTGCGGCAGCCGGGCGGCGAACGCGTAATGGGAGAACGCGCCCTGGAGCAGTGTCACGGACTTCACCGTGCGCACCCCGGCGGGCAGCCCGCGCAGCGCGAACGACACGAGCCGCCCGCCGAAGCTGTGCCCGACCAGATGGACCCGCACGCCCGGCGCCGCGGCGGCCAGCCGTCCGACGACCGGGCCCAGCCCGTGCTCGCCGACCGTCCCGGCCCGCCGCTTCATGGTGTAGTACGTGGCCTGCCGCAGGAGTTCCTTGGCACCGTTCCAGGGGTTCGGCAGCGTGAACCCCTCCGCCGCGCCGAGGCCCGCCAGGGCGTCGGCCAGCTCCGCGCAGACCGTCGCCGGGTCACCGCGGAACAGGGCCGGCCCGTCCTCCTCCGGGACGTCCGCCACCCCGGGCGTGCCCGGTCCCGGCTCGACGAGCAGCCGCGCCAGGCGCCCGAACTCCGCGAGCCCCTCGTCCCCGGCCGGCTGCTCGTCCAGCAGCCGGGCCAGCCGGTCGAGCACGGTGGCCCGGTCCGGGAAGGCGCGCAGCAGGGCGCGCCGGGTGTCCTTGTCCAGCGCCGGGCCCGGCGCCGCCTGTGCCTCCATAGCCGCCACCGACCGGGGCAGGTCCCCGATGGGCTCGTCGCAGAACCGCATCGACGGCCAGATGACGCCGGCGTACCCGATCCGGGCCCTCGGGGCGAGGTCCGGGACCGGGGCGAAGAACGCGCGGTACAGCGCCGTCGCGCCCGAACGGTCGTTGTTCCAGCCGTGCGCGAAGACGATCAGGTCACGGACGCCGCGTTCCCTGACCTGTGCCAGCAGCCGGTCCCGTTCGGGGCCGTCCACGTCCCCGTCCGCGTCGAAGGTCAGCTCCCAGTAGGGAGACACGCTCATCCCAGGCTCCGCCATGACAGGCTCCCTCGTGCCCCGAAACGGTGCGATGTGGGCGCATCGTCCTGCTGCCCGGGGCAGTTGGCCAGAGCGGGCGGCTCACCTGTAGAGGAGATATTTCCCGCGGACCCGCCGGAACGCCGCCAGCTCCTCCTGCCAGGCGCCGACGACCTCGTCGGTGTCCGCGCCCGCGTCGATCATCGTCCGTACCCGGGTGGATCCGGTGAGCTTGTCGATCCAGTTGTCCGGGCGCCAGGCGAAGCCGTCCCAGACCTTCCGGGCGGTCACCAGCAGCGCGATCCCGGTGCGCACCGGATCGAAGGCGTCCCGGTCGTACACATGGATCTGCACGCCTCCGACCGTCTTCCCCTGGAACTTGGAGAACGTGGGCGCGAAGTACGCCTCCCGGAACCGCACGCCCGGCAGCCCGGCCCCGTTGGCCGCCTCGGCCCACCGCCCGTCGATGCCCTCGGCCCCGAGCAGCTCGAACGGCCGGGTCGTACCGCGCCCCTCGGAGAGGTTGGTGCCCTCGAACACGCAGGTACCGGAGTACACCAGCGCGGTGTCCGGGGTGGGCATGTTCGGGCTCGGCGGCACCCAGGGCAGGCCCGAGGCGTCGTAGAACCGGTCGCGCTTCCAGCCCGTCATCAGGACGGTCTCCAGCGGGACGGGTTCGTCCAGGAACTCCCCGTTGAACAGCCGGGCCAGCTCGGCCACCGTCATCCCGTGCGCCTGCGCGATCGGCTGCCGCCCGATGAACGTGGCGAACTCCCGGTGCAGCACCGGGCCCTGGGCCGAGCGGCCGGTCACCGGGTTGGGCCGGTCGAGCACGACGAACCTCTTGCCCGCGAGAGCGGCCGCCTCCATGCAGTCGTAGAGCGTCCAGATGTACGTGTAGAAACGGGCGCCGACGTCCTGGATGTCGAAGACGACCGTGTCCACTTCGGAGGCGGTGAAGACGTCGGCCAGCGGCTGACCGCTCTTCAGGTACGTGTCGTAGACCGGCAGCCCGGTCGCCGGATCGTCGTGGCGCCCCTCCGAGCCGCCCGCCTGGGCGGTGCCCCGGAAGCCGTGCTCCGGGCCGAAGACGGCGGTCAGCCGCACCCGGGGGTCCGCGTGCATGACGTCGACGATGTGCCGGGCGTCCCGGGTGATGCCGGTGGGATTGGTGACGACGCCGACGCGCCGGCCGTCGAGGACGCGGTACCCGTCGGCCGCGAGCCGCTCGAAGCCCGTGCGCGGGTGCTCGGCGGCGGCCGCGGGTGCCGCCGGGAGTGAAGCGGTGGCTTTGGACGCCGCCAGCAGGGCCGGCGCCGCCGGGAGGGCCGCGCCGGCCGTGGCCGCCGCCAGTACGCTCCGTCTGGACAGGTGCACGAGGAGACCTCCATCGGGTAGGGAAGTGCGGACCGTGCGTGGCGGGTCGAGCCCACGCCGCGGAGTCGCACACCGGTACGGCCCCGCGCGTCCTCAGGGCCTGCCTAGGTTTGCTCCGGCCGCCCTTCCCTCACACATACCGACCGGTTAGTCTGGCCGTCGCTGAGCCGAGTCGCGCCGCGTCGAAGGAGACCGATGGTGAAAGCCGTGCAGGATGCGGGAGTGGTCGTCACCGGAGCCGGTGGGGGGATCGGGGCCGCGCTGGCCCGGCGGTTCGCCTCCGAGGGTGCCCGCGTGGTCGTCAACGACCTGGACGCGGAGAAGGCCAAGGCCGTGGCGGGGCAGATCGGCGGGATCGCCGTACCCGGCGACGCCTCGGCCGTCGTCGACGAGGCCCGGGACGCGCTCGGCGGCACCGTGGACGTCTACTGCGCCAACGCCGGTGTCGCCTTCGAGGACGCCGGAGCCGGCGCGCCCCTGGACGAGCGGGCCTGGGCGCTGTCCTGGGACGTCAATGTGATGGCGCACGTCCGCGCCGCCCAGGCGCTGCTGCCCGGCTGGCTGGAGCGCGGCGCCGGCCGGTTCGTCTCCACCGTCTCGGCCGCCGGACTGCTCACCATGATCGGCGCCCCCTCCTACGCCGTCACCAAGCACGGTGCGCTGGCCTTCGCCGAGTGGCTGTCGCTCACCTACCGCCACCGGGGCGTCAAGGTGCACGCCATCTGCCCCCAGGGCGTGCGCACCGACATGCTGGCCGCCACCGGCAGCGCGGGCGACCTGGTGCTCCAGCCCACCGCGATCGAGCCCGAGGACGTCGCGGACGCACTGTTCCGGGGCATCGAGGAGGACCGCTTCCTGATCCTGCCGCACCCCGAGGTCGCCGAGTTCTACCAGGCGCGGGCCGCCACCCCCGACCGCTGGCTGGCGGGCATGAACCACATCCAGCGCAAGTGGGAGGCCGGCCGATGAGCGACTCCCGCTACGCCGCCCGGCCCTGGCTGGCCATGCTCGACGAGGCCCAGCGCGCCCCGGTCGACCCCGCCGACTCCCTGGTGCACGCCCTGCGCAGCGCCGCCGCCGAGGCCCCCGACCGCGCCTTCCTCACCTACTTCGACGCCTCCCTCGGCTACCGCGAGGTCGACGAGCTGACCGACTCGGTCGCCGCCCACCTCGCGGAGCGCGGCCTGGAGCGCGGCGACCGGGTCGCCGTCCTGCTGCAGAACTCCCCGCACTTCGTGCTCGCGGTCCTCGGCGCCTGGAAGGCGGGCGCCACCGTCGTGCCCGTCAACCCGATGTACAAGTCGGCGGAGGTCGCCCACGTACTGCGGGACGGCGAGGTCGCCGCGCTGATCTGCTCCGACCGGGCCTGGGAGTCGTACCTGCGGGACACCGCCGCGGACTCGCCGGTGCGGATCGTGCTCACCGGCTGCGAGCTGGACTTCCAGACCCGTGACGACGCCCGCGTGCTCACCTTCGAGCGGCTGCCCCAGGCCCCCGACGCCGACGACCTCGTGGCCGTCGCCCGGCGGGGCGGCCGGGCCCCGGCGGGCCGGGACCCGCGCCCCGGCGACATCGCCCTGATCAGCTACACCTCGGGCACCAGCGGCACCCCCAAGGGCGCCACCAACACGCACGGCAACATCATGCACAACGCCGAGCGCCAGCGGACCGGCCTCGCCCTGCCCGAGGCCCCCGTCTACTACGCGCTCGCGCCCCTGTTCCACATCACCGGGATGGTCTGCCAGCTCGGCGCCTGCCTGAACAGCACCGGCACCCTCGTGCTCACCTACCGCTTCGAGCCCGGCGTGGTCCTTGCGGCCTTCGCCGAGCACCGCCCGCACTACACGGTCGGCCCGTCCACCGCGTTCATGGCCCTCGCCGCGCACCCGGACGTCACCCCGGACCACTTCTCCTCCTTCGTGAACATCTCCTCCGGCGGCGCCCCCGTGCCGCCCGCCCTGGTCGAGGGGTTCCGCGAGCGTTTCGGGCCGTACATCCGCACCGGGTACGGCCTCACCGAGTGCACCGCTCCCTGCGCCTCCGTACCGCCCGGCCTGGAGTCACCCGTCGACCCCGTCTCCGGGACGCTCTCGGTCGGCCTGCCCGGCGCCGACACGGTCGTACGGATCGTGGACGACCGGGGCGAGGAGCTGCCCTTCGGGGAGCAGGGCGAGATCGTCGTACGCGGCCCGCAGGTCGTCCCCGGCTACTGGCGGCGCCCCGACGCCACCGCCGAGACCTTCCCGGACGGCGAACTGCGCACCGGGGACATCGGGTTCATGGACGAGCGGGGCTGGCTCTACGTCGTCGACCGCAAGAAGGACATGATCAACGCGTCCGGCTTCAAGGTCTGGCCGCGCGAGGTCGAGGACGTCCTGTACACCCATCCGGCGGTGCGTGAGGCGGCCGTCGTCGGCGTCCCCGACGGCTACCGCGGCGAGACCGTCAAGGCCTACATCAGCCTGCGTCCGGGCACCGACCCGGACCCGGATGAACTCGCGGTGTACTGCAAGGAGAGACTGGCCGCCTACAAATACCCGCGCCAGGTGGAGATCCTGCCCGACCTGCCCAAGACGGCGAGTGGGAAGATCCTCCGGCGGGAACTGCGCACCCGGGCGCAGGACAGCGGTAACGACAGTCGGTAGACACGACGGAAAGGCAGGTGGCGGCAGTGCCCAGGACGACGGACGGAGACGGGACGCCCGTCCCGCAGCGGCTGCTGGCGGCCGCCACCCGCCTCTTCGCCGAGCAGGGCTACGACCGCACGTCGGTGCAGGAGATCGTGGAGTCGGCCGGCGTCACCAAGGGGGCGCTGTACCACTACTTCGGCTCCAAGGACGATCTTCTGCACGAGGTGTACGCGCGCGTGCTGCGCATCCAGCAGGAGCGCCTCGACACCTTCGCCAACGCGGACGAGCCGGTGGAGAAGCGGCTCAGGGGCGCGGCGGCCGACGTCGTCGTCACGACGATCGAGAACCTCGACGACGCGATGATCTTCTTCCGCTCCATGCACCATCTGAGCCCCGAGAAGAACAAGCAGGTGCGCGCCGAGCGCCGGCGCTACCACGAAGGCTTCCGCGCGCTCATCGAGGAAGGCCAGCGCGAGGGCGTCTTCTCCACCGCGACCCCGGCCGACCTGGTCGTGGACTACCACTTCGGCTCGGTCCACCACCTGTCGACCTGGTACCGCCCCGACGGCCCGCTCACCCCGCAGCAGGTCGCCGACCACCTCGCCGACCTGCTGCTGCGCGCACTGCGCCCGTAACCGGGCACGAACGAGGGGCGACCGCCGCGCGGTCGCCCCTCACCCATGTCCCCCTACAGGTACTTCTTCAGCTCACGCCGGGCCAGCGACCGCTGGTGCACCTCGTCCGGGCCGTCGGCCAGCATCAGGGTGCGGGCGCTGGCGTACAGCTCGGCCAGCGGGAAGTCCTGGCTCACCCCGCCCGCGCCGTGCAGCTGGATCGCCCGGTCCAGGATGCCGACCACCGCGCGCGGAGTGGCGATCTTGATGGCCTGGATCTCCGTGTGCGCGCCCCGGTTGCCGACGGTGTCCATCAGCCAGGCGGTCTTCAGCACCAGCAGGCGCAGCTGCTCGACGGTGACCCGCGCGTCGGCGATCCAGTTCTGCACCACGCCCTGCTGGGCCAGCGCCTTGCCGAAGGCGGTCCGGGACACCGCGCGCCGGCACATCAGCTCGATCGCCCGCTCGGCCATGCCGATCAGCCGCATGCAGTGGTGGATCCGGCCGGGGCCGAGCCGGGCCTGGGCGATGGCGAAGCCGCCGCCCTCCTCGCCGATCAGGTTGGTGACCGGCACGCGCGCGTGGTCGAAGACCACCTCGGCATGGCCGCCGTGGGAGTGGTCCTCGTAGCCGAAGACCTGCATCGCGCGCTTGACGGTCACTCCGGGAGTGTCGCGCGGGACCAGCACCATGGACTGCTGCCGGCGGATGTCGGCGCCGTCCGGGTCCGTCTTGCCCATGACGATGAAGATCTTGCAGTCCGGGTTCATCGCCCCGGAGATGTACCACTTGCGGCCGGTGATGACGTACTCGTCGCCGTCCCGCTCGATGTGCGTGGTGATGTTGGTGGCGTCCGAGGAGGCCACCTCCGGCTCGGTCATCGCGAACGCCGAGCGGATCTCACCCGCCAGCAGCGGCTCCAGCCACTGCTTCTTCTGCCGCTCGTCGCCGAACTGCGCCAGCACCTCCATGTTCCCGGTGTCGGGCGCGGCGCAGTTCGTCGCGGTCGGCGCCAGGTGCGGGGAGCGGCCGGTGATCTCGGCGAGCGGGGCGTACTGCAGGTTGGTCAGGCCGGCGCCGTACTCGGCGTCGGGCAGGAAGAGGTTCCACAGGCCCTGCCGGCGTGCCTCGGCCTTCAGCTCCTCCACCACGGCCGGGGTGTCCCACGGCGAGGCCAGCGCGGCCCGCTGCTCCTCGGCGACCGGCTCGGCCGGGTACACGTATTCGTCCATGAAGGCCAGCAGCCTGGCGCGCAGCTCCTCGGTGCGCGCGTCGAACGCGAAGTCCATGTCCGGTCAGCCTTCCTGAAGAGTGGTCAGTCCGTGGTCGATGAAGACGGGCACCAGCTCGCCGATCCGGTCGAATCCGCGGCCCACCGTCTGGCCGAGCGTGTACCGGTAGTGGATGCCCTCCAGGATCACGGCGAGCTTGAACCAGGCGAACGCCGTGTACCAGGAGACGGCGGAGACGTCGCGCCCCGAGCGGGCGGCGTACCGCTCGATCAGCTCGGCGGGCCGGGGGTGCCCGGGCGCCTCGGCGGTCGTGGACACCGGCGACGTCGGCAGGCCCAGCGGCGTGCTGTACATCACCAGCAGGCCCAGGTCGGTGAGCGGGTCGCCGAGGGTGGACATCTCCCAGTCGAGGATCGCCCTGATCGTGTCGTCGGAGCCGATCAGCACGTTGTCCAGCCGGTAGTCGCCGTGGACGACGGCCGGGGCGGGCGAGGTGGGCAGGGCGCGGCCGAGGGCCGCGTGCAGCTCGTCGACGCCCGCCAGCTCACGGTTGCGGGAGGCGTCGAGCTGCTTGCCCCAGCGGCGGAGCTGGCGGTCCAGGAAGCCCTCCGGGCGCCCGAAGTCCTCGAGGCCCACGGCCGCCGGGTCCACCGCGTGCAGCTCGACCAGGGTGTCGACGAGCGAGAGCACGGCGTCCCGGGTCCGCGCCTCGCCGAGCGGGGCGAGCTGCTGGGCAGTGCGGTAGGGCGTGCCCTCGACGAACTCCATGACGTAGAAAGGAGCCCCGAGCACGTCCTCGTCCTCGCACAGCAGCACCGGGCGGGGGACCGGTACGTCCGTCGGGTGCAGGGCGCTGATCACGCGGTGCTCGCGCTTCATGTCGTGCGCGGTGGCCAGCACGTGCCCGAGCGGCGGCCGCCGGACGACCCAGCGCGAGGTGCCGTCGGAGAGCGCGTACGTGAGGTTCGACCGTCCGCCCTCGATCAGCCGGCCCGACAGGGAGCCGTTCACCAGGCCGGGCCGCTCACGGTCGAGCAGCGCGCGCAGCCGGTCGAGATCGAGTCCGGGCGGGTGGTCGGCGCTCATACATCACTCCTACGAACGGGTGAACAGGATCGCGTCTCATGATGCCGACCGGTCGGTATGCAGTCCAGTGCGTGTGCCGAACCGGCCCCCGAACGTGACCGGAGCCACGATAATCGGCGCACCGCGCGGGGCGGCTGGTCATTGGCCGTCTTCGGGGTACCGGTGAGGGCGACGCGGACGTTGTCACGCGAACGGTGCACATCCCGGCATACCGGTTGCGTGGCGCACGAGGACCCCGGAGGGTCGTGGGCATGAAGGCCATCAGTTACAGCCGCTACGGCGGGCCCGAGGTGCTGGAGTACGGCGAGGCGGACGACCCCAAGGTCGGCCCCGACTCGGTGCTGGTCAAGGTCCGCGCCGCCGCCGTCAACCCGGTCGACTGGAAGTGTCGCGAGGGCTACCTGGACCAGATCCTGGACGCCGTCTTCCCGGTGATCCCCGGCTGGGACGTCAGCGGAGTGGTGGTGCGGCCCGGCGCCTCGGTACCGGAGTTCTCCGTCGGCGACGAGGTCATCGGCTACGTCCGCGAGGACTTCCTCTCCCGGGGCACCTTCGCCGAGTACGTCGCCGCGCCCGTGCGCACTCTGGCACGCAAGCCGCGCAACCTCTCCTTCGAGGAGGCGGCCGGGCTGCCGCTGGCCGGGCTGACGGCCTACCAGGTCCTGGTCAAGGCGCTGGAGGTCAAGCGCGGCGAGACCGTCCTGGTGCACGCGGCGGCCGGCGGGGTCGGCTCCCTGGCCGTCCAGATCGCCGCCCACCTCGGCGCCCGGGTGATCGGCACGGCGAGCGAGCGCAACCACGACTTCGTGCGCGGGATCGGCGGCGAGCCGGTGAGCTACGGCGAAGGCCTGTCCGAGCGGGTGCGCGGACTCGCCCCCGAGGGCGTGGACGCCGTCTTCGACACCATCGGCGGCGGCACCCTGAAGGTCTCGGCCAACCTGCTCGCTCCGGAGGGCCGGCTGGTGTCCATCGCCGACCCGGAGGTGGTCGGCTTCGGCGGCCGCTACCACTTCGTCCGGCCCGACGCCGGGGACCTGCGCAAGCTGTCCGAACTGGCCGAGCAGGGGGTGGTGTCCGTGCACGTCCAGGAGACGTTCCCGCTGGAACGGGCGGCCGACGCGCACCGGCGGAGCCAGGAGGGGCGCACCCGCGGGAAGATCGTCGTCACGGTCGACCAGGAGACCGACAGGCACTAGACCCGGCGGCGGCCTGCCCGGCGCGAGCCGGGGACGCCCGCTCAGACCACCAGCACGACCGCGCACACGGCCATCGCCACCGCGCACAGCGCGGCCGCCGTGGCGTGCCGCGGTGCCAGCGCGGGCGGCCGGGCCCCGGCCGCCAGGACGCGGATGCGGTGGTGGGCCACCCACAGCAGGCCCAGCCAGAGCACACAGCACAGCGCGCATCCGACGACCGCGGTGGCCGACGCCCCGCCGTGCAGCGCGGCCCGCACCGCGAGGACGGCGGCCACGGCCGCCGACAGCGTCGTACGCCGCCAGGCCAGCCGGGTGCGCTCCGGCTGCAGCCCCGGATCACGGCCGGCCGTACTCACCCCGCCCATCCCACCAGCACCACCACGACCATCGCGACCGCCACCACCGCGACGACCAGGCTCAGCACCGCCGGGAACCGGGAGGCCGGCAGGTCCTCGCCCCGCCGCATCGCCCGTTCGCAGCGCACGTAGTGGTTCACCGCGCGCAGCGAGCACAGCACCCCCGCGCCGAGCAGCGCGAGCGCCAGGCCGACCCGCCACGCCCAGCGCAGGTCCGGCAGGAACTGGTCCACCGCGAATCCCCCGCCGATCAGCGCGAGCGCGGTCCGCAGCCAGGCCAGGAACGTGCGCTCGTTGGCCAGCGAGAACCGGTAGTCGGGCGTGCCGCCCTCCTCGCGCACCCGCTCCGGGGCGAACCAGAGCCGGACGTTGCGTACGAACTCACTCACGCGCAGGACCCTACCGGGGCGTCACCGGGCCGACCGGAACGCCCGCAGCCGCTCGTAGGCCGCCACGCCGTCCGGCACCCACTCCCACTCGCCGAGCCGCCGCTCCACCTCGTCCGCCGACAGGAAGTCGTGCCACTGCACCTCCTCCGCCTGGGGCCGCACCGGAAGGTCGCAGGACACCTCGTACACCGCCGACCACCAGCTCTTCCCGGCCCCGTCGTCGTAGAGGAACTTGAAGAGGAACTCCGGCCGGGGCAGCCCCGACACGCCCAGTTCCTCCTCCGCCTCGCGCAGCGCCGCCGCGTCGTAGGACTCACCCGCGCCCACCACACCGCCGACGAACATGTCGTACAGGGAGGGGAAGACGAGCTTGGTGGGGGTGCGGCGGTGCACGAACAGGCGCCCGGCCGCGTCCCGGGCCTGGATGAAGACGCACCGGTGGCGCAGGCCCCGGGCGTACGCCTCGCCGCGCGGGACCTGTGCCACCACCCGGTCGTTCTCGTCGACGATGTCGAGGATCTCGTCAGCAGGGTTCATGCCCGTATCCAAGCAGGGCCCGGCGCGCGGGCTCAGCGCGACTGGAGGTCCCGGGCGCGCTCCGGGTCCGCCGCGCCGGACGGCATCGCAGGGTGCATCCCGAGCAGCACGATGCCCGCGACGATCGCCGCGAGCCCCGCCGCCTCCCAGGCCAGCGCCCCGGTGTCGGTGCGCAGCCGGTCGCCGAGGAAGCCCACCCCGCACAGGATGCCCGCCAGGGGCTGGGCCGCGGTGAGCGCCGGCAGCGACATGCGCAGCTCGGCCGTCTCGAACGCGCTCTGCACCAGGACCAGTCCGGTGACGCCCAGCGCGAGCACGCCGTAGGGCTGCCAGCCGCTGAGCAGCTCCGGGAAGCCGCCGGCCGCGAAACGGGTGCCGCTGATCCGGGTGAGCGCGTCCTGCACGCCGTAGAGCAGCCCGGCGGCGGTGGCCAGCAGCACCGGGCCCCCGTCCAGCCGGGACCGCTTGGCCCAGGTGGTGAGCACCAGGGCCGCGCCGAGCATCACACCGATGATCAGCCAGTGCCGCAGCGGGTCGGTGACGGCGATGCCGCCGCGCGGTTCGCCCGCCACGATGAACGCGCTCACACCGCCCGCCAGCAGCCCGAGCCCCGCCCAGCCCTGACGGCCGAGCGACTTCCCGGTCCGCAGGCGCGACAGGGCCAGCGCGAACAGGAGGTTCGTCGCGAGCAGCGGCTCGACCAGCGAGATCTCGCCCTTGCCGAGGGCGACCGCGCCGAGGACCATGCCGGCCACCATCAGGGCGATACCGCCCAGCCAGCGCGGCACCCGCATCAGGTCCAGCAGCAGCCGGAACGACAGGAAGTCGCCGAGCGGTGCCCGCTGCGCGGCGTTCTGCTGGAGCACGAAACCGGAGCCCACGCAGGCGGCGGCGCCCACGGCGAGCAGGAGAACCAGAACGGACACGCTGCGTACCTCGATCATCCGGCCGGACCACGGACGCGTAGTGGCCGACTGTAGCGTTCCCGGGACACCGTGCCATGGCGTACGCCACACCCTCTGGCCCGCACACCGTCCGGACCCGGCGGCGACCAGCGCGTCCGTGCCCCAAGTGCCCCGCGCCACAAGCTGGTTGAAGAGGGCAACACTCCGGTTCTGCTTGACGCAAACCCTGGCTGCGGGTTTGCTGTGCGTGATCGGTCGATGGCAGCCCGAGAAACAGGAAGTCCCGCGGTGCCCCCAATCCCGTCTCTGCTCGGCGCCCGCCGTGCCCTTCCGGACCAGCCGGGCGCCACCGCCCCGGAGGACTCCGGCGCCTTCGACGAGGCCCTGGACGACGCCGAGCTCCTCGCCGCCCGCGCCTCGCTGGCCCAGGGCCGGCGACAGGCCACGCGCGCCCTGCTGCGACGCACCGGCGACGACTGGGACCGCAGGGGCCACCGCCTCACCGTGCTCGCCGGCGCGCACTACGCCGCCGCCTGGGCCCAGGACTGGCTGCTCGCCGAACCGGACTCGCCCGACGCCGCCGCCCTGCACGCCCTCGCACTGGTCCGGCGGACCTTACGCGGCGTGGAGAGCCCCGACCGGGCCCGCGCCGCCTGCCACGCCGCGGCGGCCCTGGCCCCCGCCGACCCCACGCCCTGGCTCGGCCTGCTCCGGCTCGCGCGCCTTCTCGGCCCCGAGCGCGAACTGCTGGGCGTCTTCGCCGAGCTGCGCGAGCGCCACCCCGAACACCACCACGCCCACCACCTGCTGGTCGCCCGGCTCGCCGAGCGGCCCCACGGCGGCCGGGCCGAGTCCCACGAGGTGTACGACCTCGCCGAGCGGGCCGCCGCCGAGGCCCCCGCCGACTCCCCGCTTGCCGTCCTGCCGGTCGTCGCGTACGCCGAGCGCTACCGCGTCCTGGCCGCCACCGGCCTGGCGCCCGCCGACCCGTCCGGCAGCGGGCACTGGTCGGGCCCCCGGGCCCGCCACGTCCTGCGCGCGGCCTTCGACTGGTGGCTGGAGTGGGAGCACGACGAACACCCCCGCCGTCACACCGACCTCAACCACCTCGCCTTCGCGATGTCCTGCGCCGGCCGCCCGGCCGAGGCGGCGGCCCTGTTCCGGCGCATCGGGCGGCACGCCACCCCCGTCCCCTGGTCGTACCCGCACCGCGACCCGTGGCCGGCCTTCCGCGCGGCCCGCGCCCGCGCGCTGGGCGGACACCCGTACCCACACGGCGGGAGCGCTCCCGCACCCGTCCGGGGAGTCCTTACGGAACTCTGACCGATGTCCGCACACGCTGCCCCCGCCCCGGCCGCAAGTGCTCGAATGAAGAGGTGAACCCCGAACCGCCCGAGGACCCCGGCGCCCAGGGCCGGCCCGTCGGCCGCCGTGTCTTCCTCGGCACCCTCGCCCTGGGAGCACTGGGCGTCGCCACCGCCCCGGTGGTGCAACGCGGCCTCGAAGGCTTCCTCGGCAGCGACCCGACGGGCCTGTCCGGTCTGCTGCCCAACGGCGGCGGCTTCCGCTACTACTCGGTGGCCGCCTCCGTCCCGCACAAGAGCCCCGCCGACTACCGGCTCACCGTCGACGGCCTGGTCGACCACCCGCGCACCTACACCCTCGCCGACCTGCGCGCGCTGCCGCAGACCCGGCTGGTCAGAGACGTCCAGTGCGTCACCGGCTGGCGGGTCCCGGGCACCCCCTTCCAGGGCGTGACGCTCTCCCGGCTGCTGGACGCGGCCGGAGTACGGGCCGCCGGCCGGGCGGTCCGCTTCACCTGCTTCGACGGCACCTACTCCGAGAGCCTCACCCTCGACCAGGCCCGCCGCCGGGACGTCCTGGTCGCCCTGCGCATGCAGGACAAGGACATCGGCCACGACCACGGCGGCCCCGTCCGCCTCTACGTCGCGCCCATGTACTTCTACAAGTCCGCGAAGTGGCTCTCCGGCATCACCGTGACCGACCGCGTCCGGCCCGGCTACTGGGAGCGGCTCGGCTACGACGTCGACGCCTGGGTCGGCCGGTCGAACGGGCGGACCGATGAGCCTACGAGCTGACACCCCGGCACCGCCGGACTCCCGCGTCCGCCGCTTCGGCCCGGCCCAGCGCTGGGTGCACCGCGGCACGGCCGCGCTGATGGGCGTGTGCGTGCTCACCGCGGCATGCCTCTACATCCCGCAGCTCGCCGTGCTCGTCGGTCGCCGTGCACTGGTCGTCCGGGTCCACGAGTGCGCCGGGCTCGCCCTGCCCGTCCCGGTGCTGCTGGGCCTCGCCTCCCGCGCCTTCCGCGCCGACCTGCGCTTCCTCAACCGCTTCGGCCCCCACGACCGCGTCTGGCTGTGGGCCGCGCTGAGCCGGGACAAGCGCCGCTCCTCGCGGCCGGCGGGCAAGTTCAACGCCGGCCAGAAGGTCTACGCGGCCTGGATCGCCGGGGCCACGCTGGTCATGCTCGGCACCGGCCTGATGATGTGGTTCACCTGTCTCACCCCGCTGGTCTGGCGGACCTCCGCGACCTTCGTGCACGACTGGCTGGCCCTGACGATCGGCGTGGTGCTGGCCGGCCACATCGGCATGGCGCTCGGCGACCCGGAGGCCCGGCGCGGACTGCGGACCGGCACCGTGAGCAGACGGTGGGCCGAGCGGGAGCACCCGCTGTGGCGCCCCTGAAACGGCGCTCACCCCCTCCTCGGCCGCCGAGGAGGGGGTGAGCGGTGGCTGCCGCGCCCGCATGCGCGGCGCCCGTGTGTACCGCGCCCGTGTCGCCTATATGACGAGTGACAGCAGCAGGACCAGCCCGCCCGCGACCACCGAGATGATCGTCTCCATCACCGACCAGGTCTTCACGGTCTGTCCCACGCTCAGCCCGAAGTACTCCTTCACCAGCCAGAAACCGGCGTCGTTGACATGGCTGAAGAAGAGCGAGCCGGCGCCGATGGCGAGGACCAGCAGAGCGGAGTGGGTGGTCGACATGTCGGCCGCGAGCGGCGCGACCAGACCGGCCGCCGAGACCGTCGCCACCGTCGCCGAGCCGGTGGCCAGCCGGATCACGACCGCGATCAGCCAGGCCAGCAGCAGCGCCGGGATCGCCCAGTCCTTGGAGATGTCCAGGATCATCTGGCCCACTCCGCAGTCGATCAGCGTCTGCTTGAAGCCGCCGCCCGCGCCCACGATCAGCAGGATGCCGGCGATCGGCATCAGGCCCTTCTCGACCGTCTGCTGCAGGCGCTCCTTGCTGAACCCGGCGGGCCGGCCCAGCGTGAAGAAGCCGACTATGACGGCCGCCAGCAGCGCGATCAGCGGGGAACCGACCACGTCGAAGACCCGCTGGGTCATGTCCGTGGTGTCGTCCACCACGATGTCCACCAGCGCCTTGGCCAGCATCAGCACCACGGGGAGCAGCACGGTTGCCAGCGTCGGGCCGAAGCCCGGACGGCGCTCCAGGTCCTCGGACGGGCGCTGCGGGATCATCCGCTCGGGGGCGGGGACGTCCACCCAGCGGGCGGCGAAGCGCGAGAACACGGGACCGGCGATGATCACCGTGGGGATGGCGACCAGGATGCCGAGCGCCAGCGTGACACCCAGGTTGGCCTTGACCGCGTCGATCGCGACCAGCGGGCCGGGGTGCGGCGGGATCAGGCCGTGCATCACGGACAGACCGGCGAGCGCCGGGATGCCGATGCGCATCAGGGAGTAGTTGCCGCGCTTGGCGACCATCAGGACGACCGGGATCAGCAGCACGATGCCGACCTCGAAGAAGAGCGGCAGGCCGATCACGGACGCGATCAGCACCATCGCCCACGGCATCGACCGGCCGCCCGCCTTGGCGAGGATCGTGTCGACGAGCTGGTCGGCGCCGCCGGAGTCGGCGAGGAGCTTGCCCAGGATCGCCCCGAGCGCGATCAGGACGCCCACGCCGGCCACGGTGCTGCCGAGCCCGGTGGTGAAACTGACGATGGCCTTGTCCAGCGGGGCCCCGGCGACCGCGCCGAGCGCCAGCGACCCGATGGTCAGCGACAGGAAGGCATGAAGCTTGAACTTGGTGATGAGCAGCACGATGACGGCGATGCCCACCAGGATGGCGATGCCGAGCTGGGCATGGCCGGCGGAGGTGATCGGCGGAGGTGCGTCCGCTGCCAGCATCTCGACGCTGAGTCTGGTCACGGGGGTTCCCTTGCAGGTACGGGGGACGGGGGTGAGGTGTTACTCGGAGGTGTCGGAAAACGCGTCGAGGGCCCGCACGGCGCGTGCGGTGATCTCCTCGGGGCTGCCGCCGACGTCCACGGCCACTCCGGCCTCGTCCGGCTCCAGCGGCTGCAACGTGGCGAACTGGGAGTCCAGCAGCGCGGTCGGCATGAAGTGACCCTGCCGGTGGGACATACGGTCCTCGATCAGCGCGCGGTCGCCCGTGAGGTGGAGGAACACCACTCCCGGAGCGACGGCCCTGAGCCGGTCGCGGTACGACCGCTTCAGCGCCGAGCTGCTGACCACCCCGCCGAGCCCGGCGCGCCCGTGCGCCCAGTGCCCGATGGCCTCCAGCCACGGCCACCGGTCGGCATCCTCGAGCGGAACGCCGGCCGTCATCTTCTCGATGTTGGCCCGCGGGTGGAAGTCGTCGCCCTCGGCGTACGGGACACCCAGCCGGGCGGCGAGCAACGGACCGATCGTGGTCTTGCCCGTCCCGGCGACGCCCATCACGACGACGACGTGGGGGGTGCGCATGGCTGCCTCGCTGTCTTCCTCGACATCCGACGCCACTTCGGCGTCGCCACACTGAAACCTATTAGGTACGACGAATACAAGAGTGTGTGACATATAAGTCTGACTTTTTGTCGCCGTGATCCAGGCCGTACGCTGATTCCATGAGCACACCGGGCCGGGGGTTGCACGGCCGCGTACTGGACACCCTCGGTCCCGCGATCACCGCGGGGGAGTATCCGCCGGGCAGCGTGCTGCGCACCGACGAGCTGGCACAGCACTTCGAGGTCTCACGCTCCGTGATGCGCGAGGCCGTCCGCGTGCTGGAGTCCATGCACCTGGTCGAGTCCCGCCGCCGGGTCGGCGTCACCGTCCGCCCCAAGTGCGAGTGGAACGTCTACGACCCGCAGGTCATCCGGTGGCGTCTGGCGGGCGCCGACCGCCCGCACCAGCTGCGCTCCCTGACCGTGCTGCGCTCCGCTGTCGAACCGGTGGCCGCCGGCCTGGCCGCCACCCACGCCACGCCCGAGCAGTGCGCCGAACTCACCGAGTGCGCCCTCGGAATGGTGGCCAACTCACGCGGACACCGGCTCCAGGACTACCTGGTCCACGACATCGCCTTCCACCGGGTCGTCCTCACCGCCTCCGGCAACGAGATGTTCGCCCGCCTCGGCGACGTCGTCGCGGAGGTGCTGGCCGGGCGCACCCACCACGAGGTCATGTTCGAGGACCCCGACCCGGCGGCCGTCACCCTGCACGTCCAGGTCGCCGAGGCGGTCCGCGAAGGCGACCGCACCCGCGCCGAACGGCTCACCAGGGAGATCACCGAGGGCGCCCTCCAGGAACTGGACATCCTGGCGCCCTGACGCCCCGGGACCGGAACCGCGACCCGGGGCGGACGCGACGCCCCGGCCGGGATCAGTCGAGGAAGTCCCCGTCGACGTACACCCACGCCCCTTCCACCCGCTCGAACCGGCTCCGCTCGTGCAGCGAACCGCCCCGGTAGGAGGCACGGAAGGTCACCGTTCCCGCGCGGTGGAACGCCGAACCCTCACCGGTCTCCAGGATCTCCAGCCCCGTCCACCTCATCCGCGGATCCAGCTCCAGCCGCTCGGGACGGGTGCGCGGATGCCACGTCCGCAGCAGATACGCCGCGTCCCCCCGGACGAACGCGCTGTAACGCGACCGCATCAGCGCCTCGGCGGTCGGAGCGGCGGCCGGCCCGGAGTGGAAACGGCCGCAGCAGGCCTCGTAGGGCTGGGCAAGTCCGCAGGGGCAGGCGCGCGTGGTCATGCCCCTCATTCTGCCCGGGCCGCCGCTCCGGTCCGCCGCCGGTGCGCCGCCCGCCCGGCCGGTGCACAGTGGAAGGGGTGACGCGTGCCGGCGCGTCCCGCCGGCCTCGCAGCGCAGTGAGGAGGGGCGGACGATGACCCGACCCCTGAGCAGCCGTCCTCCGTCGGTGAAGGAATGGCGGCTGAACCTGTACCTGTCCGAACACGACCCGGACACCACCGCCCGGATCGTCCTGGACACCGGAGACAACGTCCTGGAGAGCCACGCCGAGGCCCGCCGCAACCCCTACGACACGGCGGTGCCCGACATCGGCGACGAACTCGCCGCCGGACGCGCGCTGATCGCCATGGGCCGGGTGCTGCTGCGCGCGGCCGCGGGCGACATGAAGGACATGGGCGCGACCGACCGGGAGGCTCCCGCGCCGCTCTGGCTGTCCCGGGAATGAGGTGGCCCACCGTGCTCTTCACCGACCGGCTCGAGGCGGGACGGCGGCTGGGCGCCCGCCTCGAGTACCTCAGAGGCCAGGACGTCGTGGTGCTCGGACTGCCCCGGGGCGGCATCCCGGTCGGCGCGCAGGTCGCCGAGGCCCTCGACGCCCCGCTGGACGTCTGCATGGTCCGCAAACTGGGCCTGCCCAGCCAGCCCGAGCTGGGCATGGGCGCCATCGGCGAGGACGGCGTCCGCGTCATCAACCAGCAGGTGGTGCGCGGCAGCGGGGTCACCCGGGCCGACCTGGACCGGGTCGAGGCGCACGAGCGCGCCGTCCTGGCACAGCGCGCCGCCCGCTACCGCGGCGACCGCCGGCCGGCCGGAGTCGCCGGCCGGACCGCCGTGATCGTCGACGACGGCGTGGCCACCGGCTCCACCGCGCGCGTCGCCTGCCGGATCGCCCGGGCCCGCGGCGCCGCACGGATCGTGCTCGCGGTCCCCGTCGCACCCTGGGACTTCCCGCACCGGCTCGCCGGGGAGGCCGACGACCTGGTCTGCCTGGCCACCCCGGCGGACTTCTACGCGATCGGCCAGTTCTACGGCGACTTCACCCAGGTCGCCGACGACGAGGTCACCGCCTGGCTGCGGCAGGCGGCCCACCGCCACGAACGCTTCGCCGGCACCGGCCCCGGCGACCGGGAGGCGGAGATCGCCGCCGGAGCCGTCCGGCTGCGCGGCCGGCTCACCCTGCCCGCGGGCGCGACGGGAATCGTGGCCTTCGCCCACGGCAGCGGCAGCGGCCGGCACAGCCCCCGCAACCGGTTCGTCGCCGACGGACTGAACCGCGCCGGACTCGGCACCCTCCTGTTCGACCTGCTCACCGAGGACGAGGAGCGCGACCGGGCCAACGTCTTCGACATCGGACTGCTGGCCGGCCGGCTCCGCGACGTCACCCGGTGGCTGCGCGAGGAGCCCGACGCCGAGGGGCTCGCGGTCGGCTACTTCGGCGCCAGCACCGGCGCGGCCGCCGCCCTGTGGGCCGCCGCCGAACCGTCGGCCCGCCCCGCCGCCGTCGTCTCCCGCGGGGGCCGCCCCGACCTCGCCGGGCCCCGGCTGCCCGAGGTGACCGCGCCCACCCTGCTCATCGTGGGCGGCGCCGACCGGCAGGTGCTCGAACTCAACCGGGAGGCGCAGGCCGCGCTGCGCTGCGAGAGCCGGCTCGAGGTGGTGCCCGGCGCCACCCATCTCTTCGAGGAGCCCGGCACGCTGGAGCGGGTGACCGAACTGGCCCGCGACTGGTTCACCGACCACATGGCCCCCGCGCACGTGTAGGGCCGGGACCATGCGCGAGGGCGCCGTCACCCTGTTCCTTGCCGGTGACGTCATGCTCGGCCGGGGCGTCGACCAGATCCTCCCGCACCCCGGCGACCCCGCCCTGCGGGAGGACTACGTGCGCGACGCCCGGGACTACGTGGCCCTTGCCGAGTCCGTGAACGGCCCGATACCCCGCCCGGTGGACCCGGCCTGGCCCTGGGGCGAGGCACTGCGCTGCCTGGACCGGGCCGCGCCCGAGGTGCGGGTGATCAACCTGGAGACCGCCGTCACCCAGGACGGCGACTTCGAGCCCGGCAAGGCCGTCCATTACCGCATGAACCCCGCCAACCTGTCCTGCCTCGCCGCGGCCCGCCCCGACGTCTGCGCCCTCGCCAACAACCACGTGCTCGACTTCGGGCCGCCCGGCCTGGCGGAGACGCTGGACAGCCTGGCCGGGGCCGGGCTGCGCACGGCCGGAGCGGGCCCCGACGCGGTCTCCGCCTGGCGGCCGGCGGCCGTGCCCCTGAAGTCCGGCGGCCGCGTCCTCGTCTTCTCCTTCGGGATGCCCTCCAGCGGCATCCCGCACGGCTGGGCCGCCACCGCCGACCGCTCCGGAGTGGCCCTGATCGCCGCGCCGACCCCGGCCGGCGCGGCCGCCTTCGCCGACTGCCTGCGCCAGCTCCGGCGGCCCGCCGACCTCGTCGTCGCCTCCGTCCACTGGGGCCCCAACTGGGGCTACGGAATCCCCGGCGGCGAGATCCGCTTCGCCCACGCCCTGGTCGACGCCGGCGTGGACGTCGTCCACGGCCACTCCTCACACCATCCGCGCGCCCCCGAGGTGTACCGGGGCCGGCTCGTCCTGTACGGCTGCGGCGACCTCGTCGACGACTACGAGGGCATCAGCGGCTACGAGCGCTACCGGGACGACCTGCGCCTGCTGTACCTGGTGACCCTCGATGCGGGCACCGGCCGGCTGACCCGCCTGCGGATGGTCCCCCTGCGGGCCCGCCGGATGCGCCTGGAACACGCCTCGGCCGAGGACACCGCCTGGCTGCGCACCGTGCTCGACCGGTGCGGCAGCGACCTCGGCACCCGCGTCGAGCGGAGCGACGACGGCACCCTCACCGCACGGCCCCTGCGCGCCACCGCGCCCCGCTGAGAGCCGCCCCGGCCCCCGGCGCCCCTCCCGGGGCATGCGAAAGGCCCCCGCGGAGCGAGGGCCTTGCTGGTGTCCGAGGGGGGACTTGAACCCCCACGCCCGATAAAGGGCACTAGCACCTCAAGCTAGCGCGTCTGCCATTCCGCCACCCGGACAAGGTGTCTGTCGTGCGGGGGTTTCCCCCGCGGCGACGAAGGAAACACTACCAGGCTTTCGGGGCCGGCCGATCACACCCCGTCCCCGGGGCCCGTCCGGCGTGAACGGCGCGTGACGGGCCGGGCCCGGTCTTGGGCGCGGGGCGGGGCCGGGGAGAGGATGGACGGGACCACCAGCAGTGACAGTGGGAGGAGTCAGCGTGAGCGAGACGGACACGGCCAGGGGCGTCACCGGCGAGGACGAGGTCGTGGACCTCTGCCGCGAGCTGATCCGGTTCGACACCAGCAACTACGGCGACCACTCCGGGCCCGGCGAACGGGCGGCCGCCGAGTACGTCGCCGGGAAGCTCGCCGAGGTGGGGCTGGAGCCGGAGATCTTCGAGTCGCACCCCGGACGCGCCTCCACCGTGGCCCGCATCGAGGGCGAGGACCCGTCCCGGCCCGCGCTGCTGATCCACGGCCACCTGGACGTCGTACCGGCCAACGCCCACGACTGGACCCACGACCCGTTCTCCGGCGAGGTCACCGACGGGTGCGTGTGGGGGCGCGGGGCCGTCGACATGAAGGACATGGACGCGATGACCCTCGCGGTCGTGCGCGACCGGCTCCGGAGCGGACGCCGGCCCCCGCGCGACATCGTGGTCGCCTTCCTCGCCGACGAGGAGGCGGGCGGCACGTACGGCGCACGGCACCTCGTCGACCACCACCCCGGCCTGTTCGACGGCGTCACCGAGGCGATCAGCGAGGTGGGCGGTTTCTCGTTCACGGTGAACGAGCAGCGGCGGCTCTACCTGATCCAGACGGCCGAGAAGGGCATGCACTGGATGAAGCTGACCGTGGCCGGCACCGCCGGGCACGGGTCGATGATCCACCGGGACAACGCCATCACCGAGCTGTCCGAGGCCGTCGCCCGGGTCGGCCGGCACAAGTTCCCGGTCCGGGTCACCAAGACCACCCGGGCCTTCCTGGACGAACTCGGCGACGCCCTCGGCACCGAGCTGGACCCGGAGAACATGGAGTCCACCCTCGCCAAGCTCGGCGGCATCGCCAAGCTCATCGGCGCGACCCTCTCCAACACCGCCAACCCCACCCAGCTCGGCGCCGGCTACAAGGTCAACGTCATCCCCGGCGAGGCCACCGCGCACATCGACGGGCGGTTCCTGCCGGGGCACGAGGAGGAGTTCCTCGGCGACCTCGACCGGCTCCTCGGGCCGAACGTCCGCCGCGAGGACGTGCACGCCGACAAGGCGGTCGAGACCACCTTCGACGGCGCGCTGGTCGAAGCCATGCAGTCCGCGCTGCTCGCCGAGGACCCGAGCGCCAAGGCGATCCCCTACATGCTCTCCGGCGGCACCGACGCCAAGTCCTTCGACGATCTCGGCATCCGCGGCTTCGGCTTCGCGCCGCTGAAGCTGCCGCCGGAGCTGGATTTCGCCGGCATGTTCCACGGCGTGGATGAGCGGGTGCCGGTGGACGGGCTGAAGTTCGGTGTCCGGGTGCTCGACCGGTTCATCGACGCGTCGTGACGCCTCCGGTCGATCGGCGTCGTGACGCCTTCGGTCCATTAATCGGGCGGCTGTGCGAGATCGACTGGGAAGAGTGAATGCGACGATAAGCTCGTAGCCTCATTACCCCCTCCTCGTTACAGGTGATGTGATCCCCGCACCTTGGGATCGCATTGCCAACTAGGAGGAATAAATGATCAAGAAGGTCGTCGCTGCCGCGGCCGCCACCGGTGGTCTGGTTCTCGCGGGCGCGGGCCTGGCCGTCGCCGACTCGGGTGCCCAGGGTGCCGCCGCGCACTCGCCGGGCGTCGTCTCCGGCAACGTCATCGAGGTGCCCGTCCACGTTCCGGTGAACGCCTGCGGCAACACGGTCGACGTGATCGGGCTCCTGAACCCCGCCTTCGGCAACGGCTGCGTCAACGACTGACGCCGGCTCCCCGAGGGGCGTCTTTTACGAGCCGTCGGCCCCGGAGCGCGTGCCATGCGCTCCGGGGCCGACCGGCCTTTCTCCGCGGAATTCCTTTCCGCGGAGGGTGCAGAGAACATCGAAGGCAGGGGGGAATTCCGTAATGCGACAGAGTACCCGCAAGGGTCTTATGACCATGGCCGCCGCCACCGGCGTGATCGCCGCCGCGAGCGGCTACGCGCACGCCGACGCCGGCGCGGCCGGATCCGCCACCGGTTCGCCCGGCGTGCTGTCCGGCAACACCGTGCAGGCACCGGTGCACGTGCCGGTGAACGTCTGCGGCAACACCGTGAACGTGGTCGGGCTCCTCAACCCGGCCGCGGGCAACGCGTGCGCCAACCACGGCGGCAGGGGCTCGGGCGGCCACGGCGGTTCCCACGCGAGCGGCCGCAGCGACCACTCGCCCGGCGTCGGCTCCGGCAACACCGTCCAGGTGCCGGTCGACGTCCCGGTGAACGTGTGCGGCAACAGCGTGGACGTCGTGGGCGCCGGCAACGCCGCCAAGGGCAACGACTGCGCCAACGGCGGCGGGCACCACAACGCGCCCGGCCACCCGGGGCACCCGGGCCACCCCGGCAACCCAGGCACTCCGGGGCACCCCGGAACGCCCGGTCACCCCGGTACTCCGGGCCATCCCGGAACGCCCGGTCACCCCGGCAACCCTGGTACGCCTGGCAACCCCGGTACGCCCGGCCACCCGGGAACGCCGGCCGCTCCGCCCACCGACACCGGCCGGACGCCGCACGGTTCGTCCCAGGTCAGGACGCAGGGCGGCGGCTCGGAGCAGTCCGTGGGCGGCGGTCAGCTCGCCCACACCGGAAGCGAGGTGCCGCTCGGGCTCGCGCTGCCGGCCGGCGCGGGCGCACTGCTCGCGGGCGCGGTGCTGTACCGCAAGGCCCGGGCCGCCTAGCCGGAACGCCGTGGCCGCGAGGCCGTGGAAACCGGAGCGGGCCCCGCCGTCCTGGCGGGGCCCGCTCCGCTGTTCATACGTCGTCCTGCCTCACCACGTGGCCCGCACCTGGCGGATGATCCGTCGGCGCAACCGCACCTTGCGGCTGCCGTCGCGCAGCAGGCTCAGTCGGTCCAACTCCCAGTGTCCGTACTCGGCATGGTCCGTCAGCAGACGCGTCGCCTCCTTGCGGGACACCCCGCGAGGCACGTACACGTCGACAAATTCGTATTCCGGCATCGCATCTATTGTGCGGGCTGGTGCCCGGTACGGATAGCGTCTGCACTATGTCTGATGCTGCGCAGCCCACCGCTGCCGAGGTACGCGCCGCCGTCGAGGCGGTCAAGACCGCGCTCGACCGTCACCTGGCCGCGGTCGAACGCAGGACGGGGGAGGACGACCAGGCCGTCTACGAGGCGTTCAACGAGTTGGCCTCGGCCGCCGAGGCCTACGACGAGCTGCTCTACGACCGCTACGACGAGGTCACGCCGTTCGAGATCCCCGGTGCGGAGGACTCGCTGCCGCCGTACGCGGGCCCAGGGGAACCGCACGCGGTCAGCGTGCTGATCCGCCGCGACTACTCCGTGGCGGAGCCCCAGCGGCTGCTGGCCCAGGCCCAGCGGGTCGAGGCGGCGGAGTACGAGGACGGCGAGGGCGCGAACGACGAGGCCGCCGCCACCGTCCCCGGGGCGCTCGGTGTCCTCTTCGGCGAGTTCGAACCGGACGAGATCGCCTCGCGGCACGCGGAGTTCGGCCTCGAGGAGGGCGACTCCACGCTGTGGGTCACCGCCGCCGACGAGCCGGCCGAACCCGGTGAGTGGCTGGAGGCCCCGTTCGACGAGGTCGACCCGGAGCGGGTGCTGTGCCGGTTCGACGTCAGCGCGGTGTTCGACGAGGACCACGAGGACGAGGACGACGACGAGGACCACGAGGACGACGGCATCGACGACGAGGCCCTGGACGAGCTGGACGCGGACGACGAGCTGGACGGCGACGACGATCTCGAGCCGCTCGACGCCGAACGGTGACCCGGTCCGGCGGTGCCGCCGGGGCCCGGGGCCCGTACGGCACCGCCGCTTCCGCCGGGCGCGAAGCCGGCGGGCCGGTCAGCCCGCCGCGGGGACCTGGGCGCGCAGCAGCGTCCGCAGACGGGTCGTCCGGGGCTTGGCCTGGACCTCCGCCACGGCCCTCGGCAGTGCCTGCTCCACACCGTGCACCACCGACAGATGGCGCTCACCCCGGCCGAAGGCCGTGTAGATCCAGGGCCTGGTGAGGGTCTGCGCGGCGTCCCCGGGCAGCACCACCACCGCGGCCGGCCAGCGGCCGCCCACCGCCTGGTGCGCGGTCAGCGCCCAGCCGTGCCGCACCGACTGCTCCACCCGCTCCCGGGGCACGACGACGGGCTCGCCCGCGCACTCCAGCCGCAGCCCGTCGGCGTCGGCGTTCACCACGCGACCCGGCACCGTACGACCCGGGGCGGGGGAGTAGGCGATCCGGTCGCCGGGGTCGAAGCCGCCGAAGCGGCCGGGCCCCGGGTTGAGGCGTTCCTTCAGGGCGGTGTTCAGGGCCCGGGTGCCGGCGGCGCCGCCGTGGCCCGGGGTGATCACCACCGTCTGTTCGGGCGGCACCCCGATGGCACGCGGCACCGAGTCCGCGACCAGTTGCACCGTCCGGTGCACGGCCTCGCCCGCGTCCCGCACCGGAACGATGACGATCTCCTTGCCGGGCGCCTCCACCTGGTTCAGTTCACCGGCCCCGATGCCGGAGACCAGCTCGCCCAGCGGGCCGGGGTCGGGGGTGCGGGAGGCGAGCTGCGGGCAGGCGCGGGCGGCCAGCAGATCGGCGAAGACCCGGCCGGGCCCGGCCGACCACAGCACCGAGGGGTCGCCGCTGAGCACCAGCCGGGCCCCGTCCGGCAGCGACTCCACCAGCATGGCAGCGCTCTCCACGTCGAGTTGGGGTGCGTCCAGCACGATCAGCAGATCCAGGTCCAGCGCGCCCTCCGCGTCCCGGCCGGGCCCCTCGGCCCCGGACAGGACACCGGCGACCGTGCCGACGGCCCGGGCGCCCTCGGCGTCACCGAGCAGGGCGGCGAGAGGGGTGCGGCCGGCCGGGGTGTGGCAGACGGCGAAGGCACGCAGCCCGGCGGCCCGGGCCGCGCCGAGCAGCGCGACCGGTTCGGCGCGGGCCGCCTCGCCGCCGGTGTGCAGTATCAGAGCGTGCCCGGCGACCGCGCGGGCCAGCTCGGCCGCGCCGCCGGACGCCCCGGCGGCGACCGCCTCCCAGGGCCCGGCGGCCTCCTTCGGCAGCGAGTTGACCAGCCGGGCCAGCCCGTCGGCGAGGCTCTCCTCGGCGAGCGCGTACCGCTCCAGACCGGCGAGGACCCGGACCGGGCGCTCCTCCTCCCCGCCGTCGTCCTCCCTCGGGGCCGGGGCGCCAGGCTCCTCCAGGGCGTCCTGGAAGACCAGCGCCTCCGCCTCGGCGATCGTGCTCTGCACCGCCGCGTCCGGGTCCGGCACGCCACGCTGCGCCAGGGCCGCGGTGAGTGCCGTCAGCTCCAGCGCGGTGTGCCCGGCCAGCGCCGCCTGCTCCAGCAGCCAGACGGTCACCGCGCGGCCCCGCCGCTCGTCGTCCGGACGGCACTCCGCGCCGAGCAGCGCCCGCGCGAACCCGTCGGCCTGCTCCGGCCGCACCCCGCCGATCCGCAGCAGCTGCCATGGGTCCTCGCGCAGCGCGGTGTCGGCGCCCTCGCCGAGTCCCGATGCCACCTGGGCCGCCAGGGCCTCGGGCGCCCCGCCCTCGGCGAGCACCCGCCGCACGGCCTCCACGGCCTCGGGGGCGGGCCCGTGGGCCGCGGGCACCGCGGCCGGGGCGGGCTGCGGCCGCCGGACCGGCTCGGGGGCCGGGCGGCGGGGGGCCGGCGCGGGCTCGGCGAAGACCGCGGCGGCCGGCTGCTCGCCGCTCTCGACCGCCCTGACCGCGGCGAGCAGGTCGGCCGCCTTCCCGCTGAGCGCGGTGCCGCTCGCGATGGGCGCCTTCCGCTCGGCCCTGCGCCGCTCGATCCGCTCCCGCTCCATCCGCTGCGCGGCCAGCTCGGCCTCCGCCTCGGACAGCTCCGGCCCGCCCGCGTCACCGGCGGGCTCCGCGCCCGTGCTCCCCGGGTCGCCGCCGGTCGCGGTGCCCTGCTCCGGGGTCCGATCGGTGTCCGGGCTCTCCGGGACGTCCGGCGCCTCGGGCCCGGTGTCCTCCGTGGTCTCCGGCTCCGTGCTCACAGCGTGCTCCAGTCGTGATCGGGATAGCGGTGCACGGGCGCCGACACATCGTCCAGCGCCCGGCAGATCTCGTCAGGAAGACTAAGCGCCTCCACTGACAGTGCCGCCGTGAGCTGCTGCGCGTTGCGCGCGCCGACGACCGGGGCGGCCACCCCGGGCCGGTCCCTGACCCAGGCGAGGGCGACTTGGAGCGGGGTGACCGCGAGCCCGTCGGCGGCCGTCGTGACGGCGTCCACGATGTGGGAGGCGGTGTCGTCGAGGTACGGCTCGACGAACGGCGCCAGGTGCTCGGAGGCGCCGCGCGAGTCCGCCGGAGTGGTGTGCCGGTACTTGCCGGTGAGCACACCGCGGCCCAGCGGGGAGGACGGCAGCAGACCGACGCCCAGGTCGAGCGCCGCGGGCAGCACCTCGCGTTCGGCGCCGCGCTGGAGCAGCGAGTACTCGAGCTGCGTACCGGCCAGCCGGGTGCGGCCGGGCGCCCCGAGCTGCCAGGTGGCCGCCTTGGCGAGCTGCCAGCCGCAGAAGTTGGCGACGCCGACGTACCGGGCCCGGCCGCTGCTCACCGCCAGGTCGAGGGCCTGGAGGGTCTCCTCCAGCGGAGTGCCCGGATCGTAGGCGTGGATCTGCCACAGGTCGACGTGGTCGGTGCCGAGACGGGCGAGGGAGGCGTCCAGGGCGGCGAGCAGATGCCCGCGGGAGCCGTCGACGCGCCGGTCCGGGTCGGGGACGCTGCCCGCCTTGGTGGAGATCACCAGGTCCCGGCGGGGCACCAGACCGTCCATGAGCCGCCCGAGCAGGTACTCCGCCTCACCGTCGCCGTACACGTCCGCGGTGTCGACGAGGGTGCCGCCGGCCTCCCAGAACGTCTTCAGCATGTCCGCGGCGTCGTGCTCGTCGGTGTCCCGGCCCCAGGTGAGGGTGCCGAGTCCGATGCGGGACACGCGCAGGCCGGTACGGCCGAGATGCCTCTGCTCCATGTGCGGGAGATTACTGGCCAGAACTGGGGCCGTGGGTTGCCTGTGGACAACCGGATCCGCCCCGGTGGGCGCCCGGATTCCCGGGCCCCGTCGGCACCGGCGCCGGCGGGGAGCGGCGGGCGGGGGCTGTGCGGGGACGGCCCCGGCTCGCTAAGGTCGCAGCCAACGGACGTTACTCATGGGTAAGGGGATTCGGCCATGCAGCTCGGGATCAACCTCGGCTACTGGGGTGCCGGGATGGACGCGGACAATCTGGCCGTCGCGCAGGAGGCCGAGCGGCTGGGCTACGCCGTGTGCTGGGCCGCCGAGGCGTACGGCTCGGACGCCGCCACCGTGCTCAGCTGGGTCGCCGCCCAGACCGAGCGCATCGACGTCGGCTCGGCGATCTTCCAGATCCCGGCCCGGCAGCCGGCCATGACCGCGATGACCGCCGCCACCCTGGACTCGCTGTCCCAGGGCCGCTTCCGGCTCGGCCTCGGCGTCTCCGGCCCGCAGGTCTCCGAGGGCTGGTACGGCGTCCGGTTCGACAAGCCGCTCTCCCGCACCCGCGAGTACGTGGAGATCGTCCGCCGGGCGATGACCCGTGAGCGGCTGTCGTTCGAGGGCGAGCACTGGACGCTGCCGCTGCCCGGCGGCCCGGGCAAGCCGATCAAGCTGACCGTGCACCCGCAGCGCGAGCACATCCCGCTGTACATCGCCGCCATCGGCCCGAAGAACCTCGAGCAGACCGGTGAGATCGCCGACGGCGCCCTGCTGATCTTCCCGTCCGCCGAGCACCTCGAGGACACCACGATCACGCACCTGCGCGCCGGACGGGAGAAGGCGGGCAGGACCCTCGACGGGTTCGACATCTGCCCGACCCTGCCGCTGGCCGTCGGCGACGACAAGGACGTCTCCCGGCTCGCGGACACCTTCCGCCCCTACACCGCGCTGTACGTCGGCGGCATGGGCAGCTTCAAGCAGAACTTCTACAACCGGCTCGCCCAGCGGATGGGGTACGAGAAGGAGGCCGCCGAGATCCAGGAGAAGTACCTGTCCGGCGACAAGCAGGGCGCCGCGGCCGCGGTCCCGCAGGACCTGATCGACAAGACGACGCTGCTGGGCTCCGTGGACCGCATCGCCGACCGGATGAAGGCCTACGCCGCCGCCGGCGTCACCACGCTCTCGCTGGCCCCCGCGGGCTTCACGCTCGACGAGCGGATCGCCTCGCTGCGGGCCGGCAGCGAGGCCCTGGAGCGCGCCGGCCTCGGCTAGCACGCGCCGCGGGAAGTTCTGCGGCCGTGGTGGGGGCTCGGGGGGTCTTCCCCGCCACGGCCGTCACGCAGAACAACGCACCGGACGCCGGGTGGTTACGACCCCCGGCGCTCCTTCGCGCGGACGGCCCGCTCCGGGCCCGCCCTCCCGCGGCCCGCTCACAGCCAGCCGCGCCGCTTGAACTGCCGGTACAGCAGGACCTCCAGCCCGGCCATCACCACGATCACCACCGGATACGACCACAGCCAGTGCAGTTCGGGCATGTGCTCGAAGTTCATGCCGTACACGCCCGCGATCATCGTCGGCACCGCGGCCATCGCCGCCCAGGCGGAGATCTTCCGCATGTCGTCGTTCTGCCGCACGCTCGTCTGCGCCAGGTGCGCCGACAGGATGTCCGACACCAGCCGGTCCAGGCTCTCCACGGACTCGTTCACGCGCGTGAGGTGGTCGCTCACGTCCCGGAAGAACGGCCGCGCCTTGTCGTCCACGAACCGCACACCGCCGCCGCCGCCGCTGAGCGGTCCGGTGCCGGCCAGCCGGGTCAGCGGCACCGCGAGCGGCCCGGTAGCCCGGCGGAACTCCAGGACCTGCCGCTTGAAGGCGTAGATCCGCGACGCGGTGTGCCGCGAACCGCCGTTCACCGGCTCGAACACCTCCGCCTCCAGCTCCTCCAGGTCGGTCTGCAGCTCCGTCGCCACCTCCAGGTAGTGGTCCACGACGGCGTCGGAGATCGCGTACAGCACCGAGGTGGGGCCCGTTCCGAGCATCTCCGGGTCCTCCTCCAGACGGCGCCGTACGTCCGCCAGCGGCGCCCCCACGCCGTGCCGGACCGTCACCACGAAGCCGTCGCCGACGAACACCATGACCTCGCCGGCCGAGACGGTGTCGCTCTTCGGCTCGTACACCACCGGCTTGAGCACCATGAAGAGCGAGTCGTCGTACACCTCCAGCTTGGGCCGCTGATGGGCCTTGAGGGCGTCCTCGACCGCCAGTGGATGCAGCCCGAACTCACGGGTGACCAGGTCGAACTCCCGTTCCGACGGTTCGTGCAGCCCGATCCACACGAAGCCGCCCGCCGCCCGCGCCTCGTCCAGCGCGTCGGACAGGTCCTCGGGGCCCTCGGTACGGAGCCCGTGCCGGTACACGGCGCAGTCCACGATCACGGAGCGCATTCTCCCTTCGCCCGTTCACCGGTGCATCTACGGATGCGCTTACCCTGGGCCGCATGCCCACGCTGATCCTCGTCAGGCACGGACGGTCGACCGCCAACACCTCGGGCGTGCTCGCCGGGTGGACCCCAGGTGTCACCCTCGACGAGCGCGGCGCCGCGCAGGCCGCCGCGCTGCCCGGACGGCTCGCGGCACTGCCGCTCGCAGAGGTCGTCGCGAGCCCCCTGGAACGCTGCCAGGAGACCGTACGCCCGCTGCTCGACGCCCGTCCCGGACTGCGCGCCCACACCGACGAACGCATCGGGGAGTGCCACTACGGCGACTGGTCCGGACGCAAGCTCGCCGAGCTTAAGGACGAGCCGCTGATGGAGGTCGTCCAGGCCCACCCGTCGGCCACCGCCTTCCCGGGCGGTGAGTCCATGCGGGCCATGCAGACCCGTGCCGCCGAGGCCGTACGCGAGTGGAACGCGCGCGTGGAGCGCGACCACGGAGCCGACGCCGTCTACCTCATGTGCTCGCACGGCGACATCATCAAGTCGCTCGTCGCCGACGCCCTCGGACTCCATCTCGACCTCTTCCAGCGGATCTCCGTGGAACCGTGTTCCATCACCGCGATCCGCTACACCCGCCTCAGGCCGTTCCTCCTGCGCCTCGGCGACACCGGGGACTTCGCTTCGCTCGCCCCGCGCGAGGAACCCGGAGAGGGCGACGCACCGGTCGGAGGTGGTGCGGGCGCACCGTGATCGTCGCCCGCAGTAGGGTGAAGCGGTCCACCCCGTGGCACCCGCAATGGCCCGTACCGCAGCAATCCCCGAATCCACATGGAGACAGGACGTGTCCCGTCAGGTGTTCCTCTTCGACCCGCCGGACCGCTTCGTCGCGGGCACGGTCGGGCTGCCCGGACGCCGTACGTTCTTCCTCCAGGCCGTCGCGGGCTCCCGGGTGACCAGCGTGGCCCTGGAGAAGACCCAGGTCGCCGCGCTCGCCGAGCGCATGGACGAGCTGCTGGACGAGGTCGTCCGGCGCAGCGGCGGCAGCGCCGCCGTCCCCGCCGTGGCACCCGCGGAGGTCGCCGACTCCGGCCCGCTGGACACCCCCGTCGAGGAGGAGTTCCGGGTCGGCACCATGGCCCTGGCATGGGACGGTGACGAACAGCGCATGATCGTTGAGGCACAGGCCCTGGTGGAGCTGGACGCCGACACCGACGAGGACCTCGCTGAGGCCGAGGAGCGGCTGCTCCAGGACGAGGAGAACGGGCCCCCGATGCTGCGGGTCCGGCTGACCGGCGCGCAGGCCAGGGCCTTCGCCAAGCGCGCCCTGGACGTCGTCAACGCCGGACGCCCGCCGTGCCCGCTGTGCAGCCTCCCGCTCGACCCGGAAGGACACGTATGTCCGCGCCAGAACGGATACCGCCGCGGAGCGTGACGGCCGCGGACGACGGCGCCGCCGAGCTGCTCGCGCGCGGTGAGCTGTCCGTGCGCGGACGCATCCGCGAGGCGTCCAACGCGGCGCTGTTCTGCACGGTCGCCCTGGACGGCCGGGAAGCGTCCTGCGTGTACAAGCCGGTGGCCGGGGAGCGCCCGCTGTGGGACTTCCCCGACGGCACCCTGGCCGGCCGCGAGGTGGCCGCCTACGAGGTCTCCGAGGCCACCGGCTGGGGGCTGGTCCCGCCGACCGTGCTGCGCGACGGCCCGTACGGCGAGGGCATGTGCCAGCTCTGGATCGACGCCGCCGCCGAGGCGGAGCTGCTCGCCCTGGTGGACGCCGAGGAACCGGAGCCCGGCTGGAAGGCGATCGGACTCGCCGACGTCGGTGAGGGCCGTACCGCCCTGCTCGTCCACGCCGACGACGAGCGGCTGCGCCGCATGGCCGTCCTCGACGCCGTGATCAACAACGCCGACCGCAAGGGCGGCCACCTGCTGCCCACCGCGGACGGCCGGCTCTACGGCATCGACCACGGAGTCACCTTCAACACCGAGGACAAGCTGCGCACCCTGCTGTGGGGCTGGGCCGGCGAACCGCTCACGGCCGAGGCCGCGGAGGTGCTCGGGGCGCTGCGCGGGTCCCTCGCCGAAGGCGGTGGGCTGGCCGGGCGGCTGGCCCCGCTGATCACCCCAGCCGAGATCGACGCCACACGCGCGCGTGTCGACGCGCTGCTCGCGACCGGGCTCCACCCGGAGCCGGGTGGGGAATGGCCGGCGATCCCCTGGCCGCCCGTGTGAGCACATCGCGGCGCGAACCGCAAGAACGCAGAACCGGCCATCCGGGCCGATCCCGTTCGTATCCCCAGCTCGCGGCCGGTTAGGCTCATGTACATGCATGCCTGGCCCGCTTCCGAGGTCCCCGCCCTGCCTGGTCAGGGCCGCGACCTGAGGATCCACGACACCGCGACCGGCGGCCTCGTCACCCTCGACCCCGGTCCCGTCGCCCGTATCTACGTCTGCGGCATCACGCCGTACGACGCGACCCACATGGGTCACGCGGCGACCTACAACGCGTTCGACCTCGTTCAGCGCGTGTGGCTCGACACCAAGCGGCAGGTCCACTACGTCCAGAACGTCACCGACGTCGACGATCCGCTGCTGGAGCGCGCGGACCGGGACGGCGTCGACTGGGTCGCCCTCGCCGAGAAGGAGACCGCCCTCTTCCGTGAGGACATGACCGCCCTCAGGATGCTCCCGCCCCAGCACTACATAGGCGCCGTCGAGGCCATACCCGGCATCGTCCCGCTCGTGGAGCGGCTGCGTGAGCTCGGCGCGGCCTACGAGCTCGACGGAGACGTCTACTTCTCCGTCGAGTCCGACCCCCACTTCGGGCAGGTCTCGAACCTGGACGCGGCCGCGATGCGGCTGCTGTCCGCCGAGCGCGGCGGCGACCCGGACCGGCCGGGCAAGAAGAACCCGCTGGACCCGATGCTGTGGATGGCCGCCCGCGAGGGAGAGCCGAGCTGGGACGGCGGCAGCCTCGGCCGCGGCCGCCCGGGCTGGCACATCGAGTGCGTGGCGATCGCCCTCGACCACCTGGGCATGGGCTTCGACGTCCAGGGCGGCGGCTCCGACCTGGCCTTCCCGCACCACGAGATGGGCGCCTCGCACGCCCAGGTGCTCACCGGCGAGTTCCCCATGGCCAAGGCGTATGTGCACGCCGGGATGGTCGCCCTGCACGGCGAGAAGATGTCGAAGTCCAAGGGCAACCTGGTCTTCGTCTCCGGGCTGCGCCGCGACGGCGTCGACCCGGCCGCGATCCGGCTGACCCTGCTCGCCCACCACTACCGCTCCGACTGGGAGTGGACCGACCAGGTCCTGCGTGACGCGCAGGACCGGCTCGGCCGCTGGCGGGCCGCCGTCTCCCGGCCCGACGGCCCCTCCGCCGACGCGCTCGTCGAGGAGATCCGCGCGGCCCTCGCCGACGACCTCGACGCACCCGCCGCGCTCGCCGCCGTCGACCGCTGGGCCGAGCGGCAGCAGCGGGAGGGCGGCACCGACACCGGCGCCCCCGGTCTGGTCACCCGGGCCGTGGACGCGCTGCTCGGCGTGGCCCTGTGACGCACCAGCCCGGCCCGGGCACGGTCCCGGCCTGACGGCGAAGGGGCGGTACGCGACTCGCGTACCGCCCCTTTTCCCAGTCCTCGCTCAGTCCTCGGAGCCGTCCTCGTCGTCGGCCTCGGTGCCGCCGGGGGTGTCCGTGTCCGGCCTGGCCGGCTTCGGCGGGCGGGTGCGCCCGCCGGGCGTGTCACGAGGGGTGTCCCGCCGGAACGAGCCGCCCTCGCCGCCGTCCGCCGTGGCGTGCCCGCCCGGCGAGCCGACGTCCCGTCGCCGCAGATACCGCTCGAACTCGCGGGCGATCGCCTCGCCGGACGCCTCCGGCAGCTCGGCGGTGTCCCGGGCCTCCTCCAGCGTCTGCACGTACTCGGCGACCTCGCTGTCCTCCGCGGCCAGCTGGTCCACACCCACCTGCCAGGCGCGCGCGTCCTCGGGCAGCTCGCCCTGCGGGATGCGCAGGTCCAGCAGGTCCTCCAGCCGGTTGAGCAGGGCCAGCGTGGCCTTGGGGTTGGGCGGCTGGGAGACGTAGTGCGGCACCGCCGCCCACAGCGACACCGCCGGCACGCCCGCGTGCGTGCAGGCCTCCTGCAGGACCCCGACGATGCCCGTGGGGCCCTCGTACTTGGTCTCCTCCAGGTCCATGCGGCGCGCCAGGTCGGCGTCGGAGGTGACCCCGCTGACCGGCACCGGACGCGTGTGCGGGGTGTCGCCGAGCAGGGCGCCCAGGACGACCACCAGCTCCACACCCAGCTCGTGCGCGAAGCCGAGCAGCTCGTTGCAGAACGACCGCCAGCGCATGGACGGTTCGATGCCCCGGACCAGCACCAGGTCACGCGGTTTCTCCCCGCCGACCCGCACCACCGACAGTCTGGTCGTCGGCCATGTGATCTTGCGCACTCCGCCGTCCATGAACACCGTGGGGCGGTTCACCTGGAAGTCGTAGTAGTCCTCGGCGTCGAGCGCCGCGAACACTTCGCCCTTCCACTCGCGTTCCAGGTGCGCGACCGCCGTGGAGGCGGCGTCACCGGCATCGTTCCAGCCCTCGAACGCGGCCACCATGACTGGGTCGATCAGCTCGGGAACCCCCTCCAGCTCGATCACCCAGTGCCTCCTTCCGACGTGCTCTCGCCTGACCACCCAACCTTACGGCGTCCGGCGGGAGCGCCCGCGACCCCCTTGACCGGGGGTTGCCCGGATCACTGCCCCGTTCGCCACGCCGGAACACCCGGCGCGGCCCCGCCGGACCGCACCGCCGCCCCGGCGGCCCGGCCCGCGGCGGGACCGGCCCAACGGGGCCCGGGGCATGCCCGGTTGCGGCCGCGGCGGGCCTCCGGGCAGAGCGGGGCAGAGGGGAGGGGCAGCCGGAAGGGGCGGCTCCATCGGCGTGGAGCCGCCCCTTCCGCCCTTCCGGACCCGGTGCGGCGGGTTCCGGCGCGGCAGCGGCGGCCTGCCCTGGTCGGGGAGGAGGGCAGGCCGCCGGCCGGGCCTACTTGCCGTCGAGCACGTCCTGGACCTTGGCGCGGACCTCGTCGGTCGCCAGGCCGCGGATGGTCAGCGTGGTGCGGCGGCGCAGCACGTCGTCCTGGGTCTCGGCCCACTCGTGGTCGCGGGCCCAGACGACCTGCGCCCAGATCTCCGGGGCGTCCGGGTGGACGCGCTCGGCCAGCTCCGGGCGCTCGTTCGCCAGCCGGGCGATGTCGAAGGCCAGGGAGCCGTAGTGGGTGGCCAGGTGCCTGGCCGTGTCGGCGGCCATCCGCGGGCCGGGCGCCGGGTGGTCCACCAGCAGGCGGTGGGCGACCGCGCGCGGATTGGCGACGCCGGGCAGCGGAAGCTTCTTCGGCAGCGAGGAGACCGGTTCCACGTCGTCGCCGAGCGGGTGGCCCGGCAGCTCCTCCAGCTTCTGCATCACGGTGCGGCCGATGTGCCGGAAGGTCGTCCACTTGCCGCCCGCGACGGACAGCATGCCGGCCTTGCCCTCGGTCACGACCGTCTCGCGCTTGGCCTTGGCGGTGTCGCCGGGACCGCCCGGCAGCACCCGCAGGCCGGCGAAGGCGTACGTCATCAGGTCGCGCTGGAGTTGCTGGTCCCGGACGGAGAACGCGGCCTCGTCCAGGATCTGGGCTATGTCCTTCTCGGTGACCGAGACGTCCGCCGGGTCGCCCTCGTACTCCTCGTCGGTGGTGCCGAGCAGCAGCATGTCCTCCCAGGGGAGGGCGAAGGTGATGCGGTACTTGTCGATCGGGGTGGCCAGCGCGGCCTTCCAGGGGGCGGTGCGCTTCAGCACCAGGTGCGCGCCCTTGGACAGGCGGATCGAGGGCGCCGCGTTCGCGTCCTCCATCCGGCGCAGGTGGTCGACCCAGGGGCCGGTCGCGTTGAGCACCAGGCGGGCGTTGATCCCGAACTCGGAGCCGGAGATCCGGTCCCTGAGCTCGGCGCCGGTGACCCGGCCGTTGGTGAAGCGCAGCCCGGTGACCTCGGCGTGGTTGAGCACGACCGCGCCCGCCTCGAAGGCCGCGCGGACCGTCATCAGCGCCATGCGCGCGTCGTTCATCTGGTCGTCGCCGTACACGGCCACGGCCTTGAGGTTGTCGGTGCGCAGCTCGGGCACGTCCTGCGCCGCCTTGGCGGGGGAGAGCAGGTGGCCGACGCCGTCGCCGAACGCGGAGAGCGCCGAGTAGGCGAAGACGCCCGCGCCGAGCTTCGCCGCGCCGTGCGGCCCGCCCTTGTACACAGGGAGGTAGAAGGTGAGCGGGTTCGCCAGGTGGGGGGCCACCTGGCGGGAGACCGCACGGCGCTCGAAGTGGTTCTCCGCCACCAGCTTCACCGCGCCGGTCTGCAGGTAGCGCAGACCGCCGTGGAGCAGCTTGGAGGAGGCGGAGGAGGTGGCACCGGCGAAGTCGCCGGCGTCGACCAGCGCCACCCTGAGTCCGGACTGCGCGGCGTGCCAGGCGGTGGAGATGCCCAGGATGCCGCCGCCGATCACAAGAAGGTCGTACGACGCCTTGGCGAGTTGCTCCCTGGTCTCGGCTCGGCTCGGGTTCGAGCCGGAGGCCGGGTGCGTCCCCAGGGCAGGCACGGACTGCAGGGTGGACTGACTGGTCATGTCGGGTACTTACTCCTCGTCAGAGCTGTCGGAACTCAGCTCAGCTCTCGTCCTCGATCCAGCCCATGGTCCGGTCGACGGCCTTGAGCCAGTTCTTGTACTCACGGTCGCGGGTCTCCGCGTCCATGCGGGGGGTCCACTCGGCGGCCCGGCGCCAGTTGGCGCGCAGTTCGTCGGTGCTGGACCAGAAGCCGACGGCGAGGCCGGCGGCGTAGGCGGCGCCGAGGCAGGTGGTCTCGGCGACCATCGGGCGCACCACGGGTGCGTCCAGGACGTCCGAGAGCGTCTGCATCAGCAGGTTGTTGGCGGTCATGCCGCCGTCGACCTTGAGGGTCACCAGCTCGTCGCCGGAGTCCTTGACCATGGCGTCGGCGATCTCCCGCGTCTGCCAGGCGGTGGCCTCCAGGACCGCGCGGGCGAGGTGCGCCTTGGTGACGTACCGGGTGAGCCCGGCGATCACACCGCGGGCGTCGGAACGCCAGTGCGGGGCGAACAGGCCGGAGAAGGCCGGTACGAAGTAGGCGCCGCCGTTGTCCTCGACCGAGAGCGCGAGCGTCTCGATCTCGGCCGCTGTGGAGATCAGGCCCATCTGGTCGCGCATCCACTGCACCAGGGAGCCCGTGACGGCGATCGAGCCCTCGAGGGCGTAGACCGTCGGCTGGTCGCCGATCTTGTAGCCGACGGTGGTCAGCAGACCGGCGTAGGAGTTGATGATCTTGTCACCGGTGTTCATCACCATGAAGGTGCCGGTGCCGTAGGTGGACTTGGTCTCGCCCTCGGAGAAGCAGGTCTGGCCGAACAGGGCCGCCTGCTGGTCGCCGAGCGCGGAGGCCACCGGGATGCCGCCCAGCAGGTCGCCCAGCTTGCCGCCGGAGATCTCGCCGTAGACCTCGGCGGAGGGGCGGATCTCGGGCAGCATCGCCAGCGGGACGCCGATGGACTCGGCGATCTTCGGGTCCCACTGCATGGTGTGCAGGTTCATCAGCAGGGTGCGGGAGGCGTTGGTGACGTCGGTGACGTGCTTGCCGCCGTTGACGCCGCCGGTCAGGTTCCAGATGACCCAGCTGTCCATGGTGCCGAAGAGGATGTCGCCCGCCTCGGCGCGCTCCTGGAGGCCTTCGACGTTGTCGAGCAGCCAGCGCGCCTTGGGTCCGGCGAAGTAGGCGGCCAGCGGCAGGCCGGTCTCGCGCCGGAAGCGGTCCTGGCCGACGTTGCGGCCCAGCTCCCGGCAGAGGGCGTCGGTACGGGTGTCCTGCCAGACGATGGCGTTGTGGACGGGCTCACCGGTGTTCTTGTCCCACAGCACGGTGGTCTCGCGCTGGTTGGTGATACCGATGGCCTTGATGTCGTCGCGGGTGATGCCGGCCTTCTCGATGGCCCCGGCGACGACTTCCTGGACGTTGGTCCAGATCTCGTTGGCGTTGTGCTCGACCCAGCCCGGCTTCGGGAAGATCTGCTCGTGCTCCTTCTGGTCGACGGAGACGATCCGGCCGTCCTTGTCGAACACGATGCAGCGCGAGGAGGTGGTGCCCTGGTCGATCGCGGCGATGAACGGGCCTGCGGTGTGGGCGTCGGTCACTGTGTGCTCCTGAAAGATCCGTGGTGATGGGGCTTTACGTACGGCGCGTGCGCGGAGGCTGGGTGCTTCCTAGACGAAGGCGACGTTGTAGATGCCTGCGGCGATCGCGCCGCCGATCAGCGGACCGACCACCGGGACCCAGGCGTAGCTCCAGTCGGAACCGCCCTTGTTGGGCAGGGGCAGCAGGGCGTGGACGATGCGGGGGCCGAGGTCACGCGCCGGGTTGATCGCGTAGCCCGTGGGGCCGCCGAGGGAGAGGCCGATGGAGACGACCACGAGCGCGGTGATCAGGGCGCCCAGGGTGCCCAGGCCGTTGCCCTTGTCGTTCAGGCCCTGCGTGAGGACGGCGAGCACCAGCACGATCGTGCCGATGATCTCCGTGATGAGGTTCTGCACCGCGTTCCGGATCTCCGGACCGGTGGAGAAGACGCCCAGGACCGGGCCGGCGCCCTTCTCCTGGGCCTCGACGGCCTTGGCCGTCGTGGCCTGCGCCCCTGGACCGCCGACGATCTCCTTGTCGGTGAGGTGCGCGTGGAACTGGCCGTAGTAGGCCGCCCAGACCAGGGCCGCGCCGATCATGGCGCCGAGCAACTGACCGCCCCAGTAGACGGGCAGGTTGCCGAAGTCCTTGTCCTTGATCGCGAGCGCGAGCGTCACGGCCGGGTTGAGGTGGGCGCCGGAGAGCGGCGCCGAGGTGTAGACGGCCGTCAGTACGGCGAAACCCCACCCGAAGGTGATGGCGAGCCAGCCGGCGTTACGGGCCTTGGAGGCCTTCAGCGTCACGGCGGCGCACACGCCACCGCCGAGCAGGATGAGTATGGCGGTACCGATGGTCTCGCCGATGAAGATGTCGGAGCTGGACACCCGCGACTCCTTTGTCCTTCGTCCAGGGAAACCGAACCCCGGGTCCCTCCGGGGGTTCTGGCGCCCTCGGGGGTGAGAGCGATGCCGGCCCTTGGCGTTGTCACACACTAGCGCGTATTGCCGTTAGGTGTTCGACAATGCCGACCGATGGACGGGAGTCTTGCTTCGGCGTCACGCATGCGTCAAGGGTTCTGTTATCGAAAACAGGATCGTTATTGATCGCTGCCGGTTATCGCTCTTCCTGCACTGACGTACCTGCTCGCCCGATATGTCCATTTCAGGGTATGGCGAGAACCGGGACGCCGCCTCGCGTCCCGGTCCTCATCCGGTCAGTGGGTCGCGACCGGCCGTGTCCGGCCGTCGCCCGGCAGCGGCTCGCCGCCGGTCAGAAACGCCCCGCGCCCAGGTCCCGCGACACCGCGCGGGCACAGTCCCGTACCGCGGCGATCAGCTCGGGGCGCACCTCGCCGTCGCGGCACAGCCGCTCCACCGCGCCCGCGATGCCGACCGCGCCCACCGGCATCCGGCGCCCGTCGTGGATCGGCGCGGCGATCGACGCCACGCCCTCCCAGGTCTCCTCCACGTCCGCCGCGTAGCCACGCGCGCGCGTGAGGTCCAGCAGGTGCTCGAAGTCCGCCGGTTCGCACACCGTGCGATCCGTGAACGGCTTGCGGTCGGCCTCCATGGCCTCGCTGTGCGCCACCGGGTCGTAGGCGGAGAGCACCTTGCCCAGCGCCGTGGAGTGCAGCGGCTGCATGGCCCCTATCTCCAGCACCTGCCGGCTGTCGTCCGGCCGGAAGACGTGGTGCACGATCAGGACGCCCTGCTGGTGCAGGACGCCCAGATACACGCTCTCCCCGCTGGAGCGGGCCAGGTCGTCGGTCCACACCAGGGCCCGCGCCCGCAGCTCGTGCACGTCCAGATAGGTGGTCCCCAGGCGCAGCAGCTCGGCGCCCAGCTGGTAGCGGCCGGAGACACCGTCCTGCTCGACGAACCCCTCCTGCTGCAGGGTCCGCAGGATGCCGTGGGCGGTGCCCTTGGCGAGGCCCAGTGACGAGGCGATGTCCGAGAGGCCGAGCCGCCGCTCGCCGCCCGCGAGCAGCCGCAGCATCGCCGCCGCCCGTTCGAGCGACTGGATGTTCCGTGCCATCGCCGTCCTGCCTCCGCCCTCTTCGACCAATGCCGAACAGCGTGCAACACCCTGTTCGGCAATGTCGAACACTACCGGTCCATGTCGACCTCCCGCCAATGGTCGGACGACAGCTGTTACATCCCGTGCGGCACACCGGTGGAGATCCGGCCAACCGGCACGCCCCGCGTCCGTCTCGTGGACGCCGGTGCCCATCCAAGCCCACACCCGGTTACCCTGACGCCGTGCCCTGCCCCGGTTCCCGCCGGGGAAGGCGCATAGCCGACAGCCGTCGCATCCCAGGGAGCCCCTTAATGGCCTCGTTGCCAACGACCCCTTCCGCCGACAGCCGGACCCGTGTGTCCGCGCTCCGAGAGGCACTCGCCACCCGTGTGGTGGTCGCCGACGGAGCGATGGGCACGATGCTCCAGGCCCAGGAGCCGACGCTCGAGGACTTCCAGCAGCTCGAGGGCTGCAACGAGATTCTCAACCTCACCCGCCCCGACATCGTCCGCTCCGTCCACGAGGCGTACTTCGCCGTGGGCGTCGACTGCGTCGAGACCAACACCTTCGGGGCCAACCACTCCGCCCTCGGTGAGTACGACATCCCCGAGCGCGTGCACGAACTGTCCGAGGCCGGCGCCCGCGTCGCCCGCGAGGTCGCCGACGAGTTCACCGCCGAGGACGGCCGGCCCCGCTGGGTCCTCGGCTCCATGGGCCCCGGCACCAAGCTGCCCACCCTCGGCCACGCCCCCTACACCACCCTGCGCGACGCCTACCAGCGCAACGCCGAGGGCCTGGTCGCCGGCGGCGCCGACGCGCTGCTCGTGGAGACCACCCAGGACCTGCTGCAGACCAAGGCCGCCGTGCTCGGCGCCCGCCGCGGCCTCGCCGCCCTCGGCCTGGACCTGCCGGTCATCGTGTCCGTGACCGTCGAGACCACCGGCACCATGCTGCTCGGCTCCGAGATCGGCGCCGCACTCACCGCGCTCGAACCGCTCGGCATCGACATGATCGGCCTGAACTGCGCCACCGGCCCGGCCGAGATGAGCGAGCACCTGCGCCACCTCGCCCGCAACGCCCGCATCCCGCTGTCCTGCATGCCCAACGCGGGCCTGCCGGTGCTCGGCAAGGACGGCGCCCACTACCCGCTGAGCGCGCCCGAGCTGGCCGACGCCCAGGAGACCTTCGTCCGCGAGTACGGACTCTCCCTCGTCGGCGGCTGCTGCGGCACCACCCCCGAGCACCTGCGCCAGGTCGTCGAACGCGTCGAGGGCCTCACCCCGCGCACCCGCGACCCGCGCCCCGAGCCCGGCGCCGCCTCCCTCTACCAGAGCGTGCCCTTCCGCCAGGACACCTCCTACCTCGCCATCGGCGAGCGCACCAACGCCAACGGATCCAAGAAGTTCCGCGAGGCCATGCTCAAGGGCCGCTGGGACGACTGCGTGGAGATGGCCCGCGACCAGATCCGCGAGGGCGCCCACATGCTCGACCTGTGCGTGGACTACGTCGGCCGCGACGGCGTCGCGGACATGGAGGAACTGGCCGGCCGCTTCGCCACCGCCTCCACCCTGCCGATCGTCCTCGACTCCACCGAGGTCGACGTCATCGAGGCGGGCCTGGAGAAGCTCGGCGGCCGCGCCGTGATCAACTCCGTGAACTACGAGGACGGCGCCGGCCCCGACTCCCGCTTCGCTAAGGTCACCGCGCTGGCCCGGGAGCACGGCGCCGCGCTGATCGCGCTCACCATCGACGAGGAGGGCCAGGCCCGCACCCCGGAGAAGAAGGTCGAGATCGCCGAACGGCTCATCGACGACCTGACCGGGAACTGGGGCATCCGTGAGGAGGACATCCTCATCGACACCCTGACCTTCACCATCTGCACCGGCCAGGAGGAGTCCCGCAAGGACGGCATCGCCACCATCGAGGCCATCCGCGAGCTCAAGCGCCGCCACCCGGCCGTCCAGACCACCCTGGGCCTGTCCAACATCTCCTTCGGCCTGAACCCGGCCGCCCGCATCCTGCTGAACTCCGTCTTCCTCGACGAGTGCGTCAAGGCGGGCCTGGACTCGGCGATCGTGCACGCCTCCAAGATCCTCCCGATCGCCCGGTTCAGCGACGAAGAGGTCCGCACGGCCCTCGACCTCATCCACGACCGCCGCGCCGAGGGCTACGACCCGCTGCAGAAGCTGATGCAGCTCTTCGAGGGCGCCACCGCCAAGTCCCTCAAGGCCGGCAAGGCCGAGGAACTGGCCGCGCTGCCCCTGGAGGAGCGGCTCAAGCGGCGCATCATCGACGGCGAGCGCAACGGCCTGGAGGCCGACCTGGACGAGGCCCTCCAGGACCGGCCCGCCCTGGACATCGTCAACGAGACCCTGCTGGACGGCATGAAGGTCGTCGGCGAACTGTTCGGCTCCGGCCAGATGCAGCTGCCGTTCGTGCTCCAGTCGGCCGAGGTCATGAAGACGGCCGTCGCCCACCTCGAACCGCACATGGAGAAGTCCGACGCCGAGGGCAAGGGCACCATCGTGCTGGCCACCGTGCGCGGCGACGTCCACGACATCGGCAAGAACCTCGTCGACATCATCCTGTCCAACAACGGCTACAACGTCGTCAACCTCGGCATCAAGCAGCCCGTCTCCGCGATCCTGGACGCCGCCGAGGAACACCGCGCCGACGTCATCGGCATGTCCGGCCTCCTGGTGAAGTCCACCGTGATCATGAAGGAGAACCTGGAGGAGCTGAACCAGCGCGGCCTCGGCGCCCGCTTCCCGGTCATCCTCGGCGGCGCCGCCCTCACCCGCGCCTACGTCGAGCAGGACCTGCACGAGATCTACGACGGCGAGGTCCGCTACGCCCGCGACGCCTTCGAGGGCCTGCGCCTGATGGACGCCCTCATCGGCGTCAAGCGGGGCGTGCCCGGCGCGAAGCTGCCCGAGCTGCGGCAGCGCCGGGTCCGCGCCACGGCCGCCGTGGAGATCGAGGAGCGCCCGGAGGAGGGGCACGTCCGCTCCGACGTCGCCACCGACAACCCGGTGCCCGCCCCGCCGTTCTGGGACACCCGCGTCATCAAGGGCATCCAGCTCAAGGAGTACGCGAGCTGGCTGGACGAGGGCGCGCTGTTCAAGGGCCAGTGGGGCCTGAAGCAGGCCCGCGCCGGCGACGGCCCGACCTACGAGGAACTGGCGGAGACCGAGGGCCGCCCCCGCCTGCGCGGCCTCCTGGACCAACTCCAGACGGAGAACCTGCTGGAGGCGGCCGTCGTCTACGGCTACTTCCCGTGCGTCTCCAAGGACGACGACCTGATCATCCTGGACGAGCGGGGCAACGAACGCACCCGGTTCACCTTCCCCCGCCAGCGCCGCGGCCGCCGCCTGTGCCTCGCCGACTTCTTCCGCCCGGAGGAGTCCGGCGAGACCGACGTCGTCGGGTTCCAGGTCGTCACCGTCGGCTCCCGGATCGGCGAGCAGACCGCGAAACTCTTCGAGTCCAACGCCTACCGCGACTACCTCGAACTGCACGGACTGTCCGTACAGCTGGCCGAGGCCCTCGCCGAGTACTGGCACGCCCGGGTGCGCGCCGAACTCGGCTTCGGCGGCGAGGACCCCGCCGCCATTGAGGACATGTTCGCCCTGAAGTACCGGGGCGCCCGCTTCTCCCTCGGCTACGGCGCCTGCCCCGACCTGGAGGACCGCGCCAAGATCGCTGAGCTGCTGCGGCCCGAGCGGATCGGCGTCCAGCTCTCCGAGGAGTTCCAGCTCCACCCCGAGCAGTCCACCGACGCGATCGTGATCCACCACCCGGAGGCCAAGTACTTCAACGCCCGCTGACGCACCCGCCGGCCCCCGCGTCCGGGCACACCGAAGGGCCGCCTGGCCTGCACGGGGGTGTTTCAGGAGGTACCCCGGACCGGGACGGATAAACGAGGCGCTCCGGGCATCGGAGACGTACACTGGTCGGTCCACCGCAGGCCGGTTCCCCGCATGGGAACCGGCCTGGTCGTCCCTGAAGGAGGTGCGCACGGATGACCAGCACTGTCCCAGCGCTCGGAACCCGTACGGCCGAAGGCTCCGCCCTGCAGGCGGTACTCCTCGACATGGACGGCACCCTGGTGGACACCGAGGGCTTCTGGTGGGACGTCGAGGTCGAGGTCTTCGCCGCCCTCGGCCACGTCCTCGACGAATCCTGGCGGCACGTCGTCGTCGGCGGCCCCATGACCCGCAGCGCCGGCTTCCTCATCGAGGCCACCGGCGCCGCCATCACCCTCGCCGAAGTCTCCGTGCTGCTCAACGACGGCTTCGAGACCCGCATCGGCCGGTCCCTGCCGCTGATGCCCGGCGCCGCCCGGCTGCTCGCCGAACTCCACGAGCACGGCATCCCCACCGCCCTGGTCTCAGCCTCCCACCGGCGCATCATCGACCGCGTGCTGACCGTGCTGGGCCCCCACCACTTCCGCCTCTCCATCGCCGGTGACGAGGTCTCGCGCACCAAGCCCTACCCCGACCCCTATCTGCTCGCCGCCGCCGGACTCGGCGTCGACCCGGCCCGCTGCGCCGTCGTCGAGGACACCGCCACCGGCGTCGCCGCCGCCGAGGCCGCCGGCTGCCAGGTGGTCGCCGTCCCCTCCATCGCCCCCATCGCCCCGGCCGAAACGCGCACCGTCGTGTCCTCCCTGGAAGAGGTCGACCTGCCATTCCTGCGCGGCCTGATGGCGCAAAAGCGGTAGCCGTTCACGCGGGGCACTCCCGGGCCCCGAGCCGGCCGAGTGCCAAACGCCATGCGCGTGTTGGACAAATTTCCGGGGAAGTACACCATGGAGCGAATTCCGCGCGGGCCGCCCGGCCGAATTCCGGTAAGCGCCAACTCCTCGCCACAGGTGTGACGTTCCCCACGCGTCGAGTCCTCGACAACGTTGCCCAAGTGTGCAGACCGTGCCGATCCGGGACGTGACGGCGTGCCCTTGTGTCCCGATTGGGGAGACGCTGCACTAATCCTGCCGCTGTCGGGTTTTCGGTGTGTCCGCACCCGGTTTCACTCCGTGATGGACGCTCAACTCATGCGTCAGTGAACCCCCGTGCGGGCGCGGACTAATCTCGTCGCGAGAACATCGAAGCAACCCCCGTGGCTCGCCGCACCACCCATGCATGCCGAGTACATGGACTCGAACAGCTCTGGAGAAACTCCCGCATGAACCGCAAGACTTTGGTGCTGCCGGCACTGGCCGGCCTGCTGACGCCGGTTCTCGCCGCGTGCGGCGGATCCGACAGCGGGAGCAAGAGCGGGGACGCCATCGTGGTCGGCACCACGGACCGGTTCGAGGCCACCAGCGACGCCCCGGCGCTCCTCGACCCCGCCTACGCCTATGACGTCGGCACCTGGAACATCCTGCGCCAGACGGTGCAGACCCTGATGACCCAGCCCAAGGGTGAGGGCAACCCCGTCCCGGAGGCCGCCGAGAGCTGCTCCTTCACCGACAGCGGCAACGAGCGCTACGCCTGCAAGCTGCGCGAGGGCCTGCAGTTCTCCGACGGCGACAAGGTCACGGCCGCCGACGTCAAGTACTCCATCGAGCGTGCCCTGCGCATCAACGCGGACAGTGGTGTCGCCACCCTGCTGAACACGGTCGACACGATCGAGACCCAGGGCGACCGTGAGGTGATCTTCCACCTCAAGACGGCCGACGCCACGTTCCCGTACAAGCTGTCGACCCCGGTCGCGGGCATCGTCAACCCGAAGGACTACGCCAAGGACAAGCTGCGCGACGGCTTCGACGTCGACGGCTCCGGCCCCTACACGCTCAAGTCCGACGTCAAGGACAACGCGATCGTCACCGCCACCTTCACCAAGAACCCTTCCTACAAGGGCAGCCTGACGGTGAACAACGACGAGGTCGAGATGCGCTCCTTCGACGACGCCGACGCCATGGGCCAGGCCATCGAAAAGGGCGACATCGACCTGATGACGCGCACCATGTCGCCTTCCCAGATCGACAAGCTGGACTCCGGCTCCCAGGCCAACGTCGACCTCGTCGACATGCCCGGCCTCGAGATCCGCTACCTGGCCTTCAACACCGACGCGCCCACCGTGAAGAGCAAGGCCGTCCGCCAGGCCATGGCCCAGGTCATCAACCGCGGCGAACTCGTCTCCAAGGTCTACGGCACCCAGGCCGAGCCGCTGTACTCGCTGGTCCCGGCCACCCTCACCGGCCACTCCAACTCATTCTTCAACAAGTACGGCGACCCCAGCGCCACCAAGGCCAAGAGCCTGCTCGAGAAGGCCGGCATCACCACCCCGGTGAAGCTGACGCTGCACTACACCACCGACCACTACGGCTCGGCCACCAAGCAGGAGTTCCAGATCCTGCAGAAGCAGCTCAACAACAGCGGCCTGTTCGACGTCAGCATCCAGGGCCACCCCTGGTCGACCTTCCGGCCCGCCGAGCAGAAGGGCCAGTACGACGTCTACGGCATGGGCTGGTTCCCCGACTTCCCCGACGCCGACAACTTCGTCGCGCCCTTCCTCGACAAGGGCAACTTCCTCGGCTCGCCCTACTCCAACGGCACCATCCAGCGCACGCTGATCCCCCAGTCCCGGCGCGAGGCCGACCGCCTCAACGCGGTCAAGACCCTCACCGCGATCCAGGACACCGTCGCCGAGGACGTCCCCGTGCTGCCGCTGTGGCAGGGCAAGCAGTACGTCGCGGCACGCGACAACGTCACGGGTGTCTCCTACGCCCTCAACTCCGTCGCCTCGCTCCAGCTGTGGGAGCTCGGCCGCGGTGTGAGCGGCTGACGCCCGCCCGCCTCACATGACGAGGGCGCCCCTTCCCGCACGGGAAGGGGCGCCCTCGGCGTCGTAACGGGGCCGGCTCAGCTCGCGCCGGGCCGCACCAGCCCGCTCTCGTACGCGTACACCGCCGCCTGCACCCGGTCGCGCAGGCCGAGCTTGGTCAGCACATGTCCCACGTGCGTCTTCACCGTCGTCTCGCTGACGAACAGATCCGCGGCGATCTCCGCGTTGGACAGCCCGCGCGCCACCAGCTTCAGCACCTCCACCTCACGGTCGGTGAGCGTGTGCAGGGTGTCCGGCACGGACTCCTCGCCGGACGGCAGATGCGTGGCGTACTTGTCCAGCAGGCGGCGCGTGATGCTCGGCGCCAGCATCGCCTCGCCGGCGGCCACCACCCGGATCGCCTGCACCAGCTCGTTGGCGGGCGCGTCCTTCAGCAGGAACCCGCTCGCCCCGGCGCGCAGCGCCTCCACCACGTACTCGTCCAGATCGAACGTGGTCAGCACCAGCACCTTCGCCGGGCCGTCCCGCCCGGGACCGGTGATCTGCCGGGTGGCCTCCACACCGTCCATCCGCGGCATCCGGATGTCCATCAGCACGACATCCGGCTGCAGGACCCGTACCTGATCGAGGGCCTGCAGGCCGTCGCCGGCCTCGCCCACGACCGCGATGTCCTGCTCGGCCTCCAAAATCATCCGGAAACCGGTACGCAGCAGGGGCTGGTCGTCGACCAGTAGGACGCGGATGGCCACGTGACACTCCTTCGCTAGTCCGCACCCATTCTGCCCTGCCCCCGGCAGGCCACCGGCGGCGCCCTCGAGGCAGCCGCCGGCCCTACTCGCCGGCCGCGGCGGACCGCACCGGCAGCGGATAGGGCGGGGGAGTACCGCCGAACTCCGGGCAGTGGGACCGGTGATCGCACCAGCCGCACAGCTTCGTCGGCCGGGCCCGCCACTCGCCGGTCTCCGTGGCCTGCCGGATCGCCTCCCACAGCGCCAGCAGCTTGCGCTCCACCCGCTCCAGGTCGGCCGGGACGGGATCGTAGGTCAGCACGTCACCGCTGCCGAGATACACCAGCTGCAACCGGCGCGGGACGACCCCCTTCAGCCGCCACACCACCAGCGCGTAGAACTTCATCTGGAACAGCGCGCCCTCGGCGTACTCCGGCCGCGGCGCCTTCCCCGTCTTGTAGTCCACGATCCGCACCTCGCCGGTGGGCGCCACGTCGACGCGGTCGATGATCCCGCGCAGCCGCAGCCCCGACTCCAGCTCGGCCTCCACGAACAGCTCCCGCTCGGCCGGCTCCAGCCGGGCGGGGTCCTCCAGCGTGAACCACCGCTCCACCAGCCGCTCGGCCTCACCCAGCCAGCGGGCCAGCCGCTCGCCCTCCGGATCCTCGGCGAACAGCTCCCCGATCTCCGGCCGGCTCTCCCGCAACCGGTCCCACTGCCCGGGGATCAGCGCCTTCGCCCGCGGCGCCGTCCGCTCCGCGGCGGGCGCGTCGAACAGCCGCTCCAGCACGGCGTGCACCAGCGTCCCCCGCGTCGCGGCCTCACTCGGCTTCTCCGGCAACCGGTCGATCACCCGGAACCGGTACAGCAGGGGACACTGCATGAAGTCACCGGCCCGGGACGGCGACAACGAGGACGGCGCGACGGCCACCCGCTCTCCCGCCGGCCCGGCCGCACCACCGCCCGGCACCACCGGCTCCCCGGCGGCCACCGCCGCGTCCGGCGCCGGCTCCGCCGCCCCCGCCGCCGGAACCGTCCCCCCGGCATGACCCGGCAGGGCCCCCGCGTCCTCGATGCTGCTGTCCATGACCCCAGACCATACGGCCCGGCACTGACAGCGACCCAGCCGCGGGCCGCGTTAGGCCGCGCGACAGCGGGGCAAAGACAAGGGGTGCCGGGGCGGAACGAACCACCACGGCCGCATACCATCGACCCGAGACCTTCCGCCCACATGGCGCGGAAGACGCTTCGAACGAGGGGACAGCGTGGACGCGAGCGGCGGGAGCGGGCAGCCGCGGTCCGGCAACGACGAGCCGGCCGAGCACCCCGCGAGCCCTACGGTCCCGGCGGCCGGACCCACCGGTCACCACGCCGGCCCGGAGCCCGACGACGGCCCCGAGCCCACGGGCACCCCCCAGCCCGGCCCGGCAGAGCGCGACGGCCTCGGCGACTCCCGCGAACCGGACGACCGCCACGACATCGATGACCGGCACGACCGCGACGATCGGGACAGTCGGCACGACCACCACGACGACGGGCAAGACCTCGACGGGCACGACCACGACGCCCGGCACGGCCACGACGGCCGGGACGAGCACCCCGACGCGGGCACCCCGAAGGACACCCGCGCCCCGAGCCCGACCCCCAGCGCCGAAACCGGCGAGACCCCCTGCCACACCGGCCCCACCCACCCCGCCACCGACGAGGAGACCCCCGCGGCCGGCCCCGGCACCCACCCCGCCGAACACCGCTCCCTCGCCCACTCCGGCATCGCCAAGGGCGAACCCCCGCAGCCGCGGCCCAGGGAACCCGGCGGCGGACTGCTCATGGGCCGCCCCTTCGGCGTCCCCGTCTACGTGGCACCCAGCTGGTTCCTCGTGGCCGCCCTGATCACCTGGGTCTTCGGCGGCCAGCTCGACCGGGTCCTGCCCGAACTCGGAGCCGCCCGCTACCTGGTATCCCTCTTCTTCGCCGTCGCCTTCTACGCCTCCGTCCTCGTCCACGAACTCGCCCACACGGTCGCCGCGATCCGCTTCAAACTCCCCGTCCGCCGCATCCAGCTCCAGTTCTTCGGCGGAGTCTCCGAGATCGAGAAGGAGGCCGAGACCCCGGGACGCGAATTCGTCCTCGCCTTCGTCGGCCCCCTGCTCTCCCTCGCCCTGGCCGGCCTGTTCTACCTGGCCATGAAGCCCGTACAGCCGGACAGCGTCCCGGGCGTCCTGCTCGCCGGCCTGATGATCTCCAACCTCATCGTCGCCGCCTTCAACCTGCTGCCCGGCCTGCCCCTCGACGGCGGCCGCATGCTCCGCGCCGTCGTCTGGAAGATCACCGGCAAACCCATGAGCGGCACCGTCGCGGCCGCCTGGGTCGGCCGCGCCCTCGCCATCTCCGTCCTCGTCGGCCTGCCGCTGCTCAACCAGTCCGGCGCCTTCGGCGGGGGCAACCAGGACATGGGCGGCATGGACACCGTCACCGACGCCCTGCTCGCCGCCATCCTCGCCGCGATCATCTGGACCGGCGCCGGCAACAGCCTGCGCATGGCCCGCCTGCGCGAACACCTCCCCGAACTCAAGGCCCGCGCCCTCACCCGGCGAGCCGTCCCCGTCGAGACCGACACCCCGCTGTCCGAAGCCCTCCGCCGCGCCAACGCCGCGGGCGCCCGCGCCCTCGTCGTCGTCGACCCCGACGGCAACCCCCTCTCCCTCGTCCGCGAGGCCGCCATCGTCGGCGTACCCGAACACCGCCGCCCCTGGGTCGCCGTCAGCGGCCTCGCCCAGGACCTCACCGACGGCATGCGGGTCTCCGCCGAACTGGCCGGAGAAGAACTCCTCGACACCCTCCGCGCCACCCCCGCCACCGAATACCTCGTCGTCGAGGAGACCGGCGAGATCTACGGCGTCCTCTCCGCCGCAGACGTCGAGCGCGCCTTCGTCAAGGCCATGGCCCGCCCCTGACGGCCCGCCCTCCCGTGGTCGGCGGCCCCCGCAAACGCCGGTAGGCTGGTCACATGTCCGAACCGACCGGTGCCGCCCGCAGGCGCGGGCCCTTCAAGGTCGGGGACCAGGTACAGCTGACCGACCCCAAGGGCCGCCACTACACGTTCACGCTCGAAGCCGGGAAGAACTTCCACACCCACAAGGGCTCCTTCCCGCACGACGAACTGATCGGCGCTCCCGAAGGCAGTGTTGTCCGCACCACCGGCAACGTCGCCTACCTCGCGCTGCGCCCCCTGCTCCCCGACTACGTCCTGTCCATGCCCCGCGGGGCAGCCGTCGTCTACCCGAAGGACGCGGGGCAGATCCTCGCCTTCGCCGACATCTTCCCCGGCGCCCGCGTCGTCGAGGCCGGCGTCGGCTCCGGCTCGCTCAGCAGCTTCCTGCTGCGCGCCATCGGCGACCAGGGCATGCTGCACTCCTACGAGCGCCGCGAGGACTTCGCCGAGATCGCGCAGGCGAACGTCGAGCGCTACTTCGGCGGCCCCCACCCCGCCTGGCAGCTCACCGTCGGCGACCTCCAGGACAACCTGTCCGACACCGACGTCGACCGCGTCATCCTCGACATGCTCGCCCCCTGGGAATGCCTGGAGGCCGTCTCCAAGGCACTCGTCCCCGGCGGCATCCTGTGCTGCTACGTGGCCACCACCACCCAGCTCGCCCGGACCGTGGAGTCCATCCGGGAGATCGGCTGCTTCAACGAGCCGACCGCCTGGGAGACCATGATCCGCAACTGGCACATCGAAGGCCTCGCCGTCCGGCCCGACCACCGGATGATCGGCCACACCGGCTTCCTGCTCACCGCCCGCCGCCTCGCCGACGGCGTCGAGCCGCCCATGCGCCGCCGCCGCCCCGCCAAGGGCGCCTACGGCGAGGACTACGCCGGCCCCAACGCCGACGGCGGCACCGGCCGCTGACCGGCCCCCTCCGACCGGCACAACGCGAAGGCGCCGTGCCCGAGTTCCCCACCACAACCGGGAACCCGGCCACGGCGCCGACGCGTTGACACGGCACCAGGCCGCGCACCCCCACCGCGCGCGTACTCCCCGCCCGCGAGATCCCGTACCGACCCCGCCGTTCCCACGCACTGTGACGTGTGGCACCATGCTGGCCACCCCCCCCACCGGCACAGCCCTCACAGGAGACACTCCTAGTGCAGCCATCCGCCGTTCCGGAGCTCGCCCACACGCACACCCGGCCCATCCACTGGGTCGCCACCGCCACCGCGATCGCCGGCGTCGTCGCCCTCTCCTCCGCCGTGCAGCCCGGATCGGCCACGGCCGCCCAGACCACCACGCGCACCGAGACCAAGACCGCGCCGGCGGCCGCCGCACCACCCAGCACCAGCGGCGTGCACTTCCCGCTCACCTGCGGGCCCGTGAAAGCGATCGTGGTCAAGAAGGTCACCGGCGACCTCGACGGCGACGGCGCACCGGAAACCGTCGCCGTCGTGCACTGCGACGCCCCCATGGGCACACCGCCCGATGGCGTCTACGTCCTCACCCGCGGCACCGCCGGCGGCACCGCCCGTGTCGTCGCCACCCTCGTCGACCCCAAGGACCGCCGCACCGTCGACGACTTCGCCTACGACGCCGGCACCGTCACCGCCACCCTGCTCGGCTACTCCTCGGCCGGCATACCCAGTTGCTGCCCCGACCTGAAAACCCCCACCAGCTGGCACTGGAACGGCAAGGCGTTCATCCGCTCCACGCCCACCGCGGCCCACAGCGTCTGACCCACCCCGGCCCGGCCGCGCCCCCCAAGCGCGCACCCGGCCCGGAAAACGCCGCACGCGCGCGACCCGCCCGAAGACGGCTCACGCGCGCGCACCACAGCCGGTCACCGGCCGGGCCTCACTCCGCGTCCGGACCGTGGACCTCGACCTTGTCCAGAACCCGGCGCACATGAATGCACTCGCCGGGACACTCCTTCGCCGAGTCGACCACATCCGTGAGCAGCGGCAGCGGCACCGGCACCGTGGCACCCTCGGCCTGCAGCAGCTCGTCGTCCGCGCCCTTCACATAGGCCAGCCCGTCGATGTCCAGCTCGAACACCTCGGGCGCGTACTGGGCGCAGATCCCGTCGCCGGTACACAGAGCCTGGTCGATCCAGACCTCCAGCGCCTCGTCCGGGGCCTCCTGCTGCACGGTCATCTCTCCTGCCGTCGAATCGCCGGACGGCACCCCCGGCCCGACGGCCAGCGAGGTCCGCACCAGCGGCTGTTGAACACCCCGACCCTACCCCCGCCCGCATACCCTCCCGATTCCACGGGTATCGGGTTTCCCTCGGCACCCCCTCGGGTACGAGCGCCCGACCGGGAAAGGGAGCCCCGGAACCGGGCGAACACTTCCAGCCGCCCCGACGATGACCCCGACCGACCAGACCGTCGCTCTGCGTGATGACCGCGCGAGCGCACCGAAACGTGCCCAGGAACCGGCCGACCGGCCCGGAACGGACAACTCCAGCCACACACGCCGGGTATTGACCGCCACGGACCAGGAACAAGCGGCTTCCGAATAACGTTGAGTGGGTATCCCCTCCGTGCGAGAGGGAGCGCACCGGGTGACCGACGACACACCTTGACAGTCTTTATGATCTAGGGGTTTCAATCGTCACCCACCCAGGTAGGGTCTGGAAGCGTCCAGCTCCCCTTGGAGGAGGTGAGGACCGTGGCAGCCCACGACGACGACATGAACCGCGGCATCCGCCCGGGACGAGGGTCCGACGACCCCGCCGGGCAGATCGCCTACCTTGAGCAGGAGATCGCCGTCCTGCGACGCAAGCTCGCCGACTCTCCGCGGCACACGAGGATTCTCGAAGAGCGGATCGTCGAGTTGCAGACCAACCTGGCCGGCGTCTCCGCCCAGAACGAGCGCCTGGCCAACACACTCCGCGAAGCCCGCGACCAGATCGTGGCCCTCAAGGAAGAAGTCGACCGGCTCGCCCAGCCGCCCGCCGGCTTCGGCGTCTTCCTGCAGGCCAACGAGGACGGCACCGCGGACATCTTCACCGGCGGCCGCAAGCTCCGCGTGAACGTCAGCCCGAGCGTCGAACTCGACGACCTCAGGCGCGGCCAGGAGCTCATGCTCAACGAAGCGCTCAACGTGGTCGACGCCATGGAGTTCGAGCGCGTCGGCGACATCGTCACCCTCAAGGAGATCCTCGAGGACGGCGAGCGCGCCCTCGTCCTTGGACACACCGACGAAGAACGAGTGGTACGGCTCGCCGAACCCCTCCTCGACGTCACCATCCGCCCGGGCGACGCCCTCCTGCTCGAACCCCGCTCCGGCTACGTCTACGAGGTCGTCCCCAAGAGCGAGGTCGAGGAACTCGTCCTCGAAGAAGTCCCCGACATCGGCTACGAACAGATCGGCGGCCTCGGCAACCAGATCGAGGCGATCCGCGACGCCGTCGAGCTGCCCTACCTCTACCCCGACCTCTTCAAGGAGCACGAGCTGCGCCCGCCCAAGGGCGTCCTGCTCTACGGGCCCCCCGGATGCGGCAAGACGCTCATCGCCAAGGCCGTCGCCAACTCGCTCGCCAAGAAGGTGGCCGAGGTCACCGGACAGGCCGCCGGCAAGAGCTTCTTCCTCAACATCAAGGGCCCCGAGCTCCTCAACAAATACGTCGGCGAAACCGAGCGGCAGATCCGCCTCGTCTTCCAGCGAGCCCGCGAGAAGGCCAGCGAGGGCACCCCCGTCATCGTCTTCTTCGACGAGATGGAATCCCTCTTCCGCACCCGCGGCTCCGGCGTCAGCTCCGACGTGGAGAACACCATCGTCCCGCAGCTCCTCGCCGAGATCGACGGCGTCGAAGGCCTGCAGAACGTGGTCGTCATCGGCGCCTCCAACCGCGAGGACATGATCGACCCCGCCATCCTGCGCCCCGGCCGCCTCGACGTGAAGATCAAGATCGAGCGGCCCGACGCCGAAGCGGCCAAGGACATCTTCGGCAAGTACCTCACCGAGCGCCTCCCGCTCCACTCGGACGACCTCGGAGAGCACCAGGGCGACAAGGCCACCACCGTCCAGAGCATGATCCAGACGGCGGTCGAGCACATGTACGCCGAATCCGAGGAAAACCGCTTCCTGGAAGTCACCTACGCCAACGGCGACAAGGAAGTCCTCTACTTCAAGGACTTCAACTCCGGCGCCATGATCGAGAACATCGTCGGCCGCGCCAAGAAAATGGCGATCAAGGACTTCCTGGACAAGAGCCAGAAGGGCCTGCGCGTCTCCCACATCCTCCAGGCCTGCGTGGACGAGTTCAAGGAGAACGAGGACCTGCCCAACACCACCAACCCGGACGACTGGGCCCGCATCTCCGGAAAGAAGGGCGAACGGATCGTCTACATCCGCACCCTCATCACCGGAAAGCAGGGCGCAGACACCGGACGCTCCATCGACACGGTGGCGAACACCGGTCAGTACCTGTAGAACCAGGGCGGCTGCGGGTGCCCACCACGGGTACCCGCAGCCGACTGCTTTTCAGGCCACGACCGGAGCAGCCAATGACGCAAATGATCTCCCCACCAGCGCAAAGGCGTTCTAGGCTCTTTCCTACCGCCGGGTCGCACAGTGCGGGGACGGGCACCGCACACGCACCGGAACGCCGGCGGTACGCGAGCGGTACCCACGACCGAGGGTGCCGCCGGGCAAGGAGGGCCGCATGACCGTACGGCGAGTAATGGGCATCGAGACGGAGTACGGGATCTCCGTCCCCGGCCACCCCAACGCCAATGCCATGCTCACCTCATCCCAAATCGTCAACGCCTACGCCGCGGCGATGCACCGGGCCCGCCGGGCCCGCTGGGACTTCGAGGAGGAGAACCCGCTGCGGGACGCCCGGGGCTTCGACCTCGCCCGCGAGGCCGCCGACTCCAGCCAGCTCACCGACGAGGACATCGGCCTCGCCAACGTCATCCTCACCAACGGTGCGCGCCTCTACGTCGACCACGCCCACCCCGAGTACAGCGCCCCCGAAGTCACCAACCCCCGCGACGCCGTCCTCTGGGACAAGGCCGGCGAACGCGTCATGGCCGAGGCCGCCGAACGAGCCGCACAGCTCCCCGGCGCCCAGCCCATCCACCTCTACAAGAACAACACCGACAACAAGGGCGCCTCCTACGGCACGCACGAGAACTACCTGATGAAACGGGAAACCCCGTTCTCGGACATCGTGCGCCACCTCACGCCCTTCTTCGTCTCCCGCCAGGTCTTCGCCGGAGCCGGCCGCGTCGGCATCGGCCAGGACGGCCACGAACACGGCTTCCAGCTGAGCCAGCGCGCCGACTACTTCGAGGTCGAGGTCGGCCTGGAGACCACGCTCAAGCGGCCCATCATCAACACCCGCGACGAACCCCACGCCGACGCGGAGAAGTACCGCCGCCTGCACGTCATCATCGGCGACGCCAACCTCTCCGAGATCAGCACCTACCTCAAGCTGGGCACCACCTCCCTGGTCCTGTCCATGATCGAGGACGGCTTCATCGCGGTCGACCTGGCCGTCGACCAGCCTGTACGGACCCTCCACCAGGTCTCCCACGACCCCGGCCTCAAGCGCCTGATCACCCTGCGCAGCGGCCGCACACTCACCGCGGTCCAGCTTCAGATGGAGTACTACGAGCTGTCCCGCAAGTACGTCGAGGAACGCTTCGGCGCCGACGCCGACGACCAGACCAAGGACGTCCTCTCCCGCTGGGAGGACACCCTCAACCGGCTCGAGAACGACCCGATGAGCCTGGCCGGCGAACTCGACTGGGTCGCCAAGCGCGAACTCATGGAGGGCTACCGCCGCCGCGACGGCCTCGACTGGGACGCCGCCAAGCTCCACCTCCTCGATCTCCAGTACGCCGACGTACGGCCCGAGAAGGGCCTCTACAACCGCCTGGCGGCCCGCGGCCGCATGAAGCGCCTCCTGGGCGAGGCCGAGGTCGAAAGGGCCCGCACGACGCCACCGGAGGACACCCGCGCCTACTTCCGCGGCCGTTGCCTGGAGCAGTACGCCGACGACGTGGCCGCGGCGAGCTGGGACTCGGTCATCTTCGACCTGCCGGGCCGGGATTCGCTGCAGCGCGTCCCAACCCTCGAACCGCTTCGCGGAACGCGAAATCACGTCAAGGAGCTGCTGGACCGCTGCCGCACGGCGGAAGACCTGGTCAGGGTCCTGTCCGGCGGCTGACCGGGATCCACGGGTTACTCGGACCCGCCCGGGCGGCCGGGGTGGAAACCCCACCGCCCGGGAATCATCGAGATGGCCCCCGCACGTTGCCGAAACTGCGGGGCCGATGTCGGACCCGGCTTGTAGGGTCTGATCATCACCGATCGGCAGGAATGCCGACCCGTCGACCATGTCGGGCGAACAGAGCGGGGTGAGGGATATGGCAACCAAGGACACCGGCGGCGGCCAGCAGAAGGCCACGCGCTCCACCGAGGAGGTCGAGGAGCAGGCGCAGGACGCGCAGGGCTCCGAGGACCTCAAGGAGCGCCAGGAGAAGCTGAGCGACGACGTGGACTCCGTCCTGGACGAAATCGATGACGTACTCGAGGAGAACGCAGAGGATTTCGTTCGCTCCTTCGTTCAGAAGGGTGGGCAGTAGCCCAATTTTGCCTTCGAATTGAAGGTGACGGGGGAGCCGGGGTTGGAGAGCGAAGAGAGCGCAAAGCGCTGCTCGCGGTGTAAACAGCACAAGCCGCGGGCAGCGTTCGCGCAGAACAAGGCGATGCGTGATGGGCTGCTGGCCTACTGCAGAGAGTGTGCCGCCGCCTATCACCAGCAGCGTCAGCTTGCCAGGGGGCGCAATGTCCGGCCGAGGGTGGCCGTGCCGGCAGGACACAAGTACTGCCGTACGTGCGGAGAGATCAAGCCGCACAGCGACTGGACGCGCAATCGCAGCGCCTCGGACGGCTTGGCGACCCTATGCGAGGCCTGTAAGGCGGCGAAGGGGCGAGCGCAGCATCTGCAGCGCAACTATGGCCTCACCGAAGCCGAGCGTGATGCGATGGTCGCCACCCAACGCGGGCTCTGTGCGATCTGTCTGGACGCTCCGGCCATGCATGTGGATCACTGCCATGAGACGGGTAGGGTCCGAGGCGTACTGTGCTTCAGCTGCAATGCCGCACTGGGGCAGTTCAAGGATCAGCCCGAGGCCATAAGGCGGGCTGCTGCATACGTGGAAGGAAACGCGTGGAAGCCAACACTCGTAGCACCGGGCGTCTGCCAGCTGCCTTCCTGACGCCAGGATCCTCCTCCTTCATGGACTTCCTCTCCGAGCACCAGCCCGAGCTGCTGCCCGGCAAGCGGCAGCTGCCGCCCACCCAGGGGGTGATCGAGGCGCCGCACGGGACGACGATCGTGGCCGTCACGTTCCCCGGGGGCGTCGTGCTCGCCGGTGACCGCCGGGCGACGATGGGCAATGTGATCGCCCAGCGGGACATCGAGAAGGTGTTCCCGGCGGACGAGTACTCGGCCGTCGGCATCGCCGGCACCGCCGGTCTCGCCGTGGAGATGGTGAAGCTCTTCCAGCTGGAGCTGGAGCACTTCGAGAAGGTCGAGGGCGCGCAGCTTTCGCTGGAGGGCAAGGCGAACCGGCTGTCGACGATGATCCGTTCCAACCTCGGCATGGCGATGCAGGGGCTGGCCGTCGTGCCGTTGTTCGCCGGGTTCGACGTGGACCGGGAGCGGGGGCGGATCTTCTCGTACGACGTGACGGGCGGCCGTTCCGAGGAGCACAACTTCGCGGCGACGGGTTCGGGTTCGATCTTCGCGCGTGGTGCGATGAAGAAGCTGTTCCGGGAGGACCTGTCCGAGGAGCAGGCCGCGACGCTGGTGGTGCAGGCTCTGTACGACGCGGCTGACGACGACTCGGCGACCGGTGGTCCCGATGTCGCCCGCCGGATCTATCCGATCATCACAGTGATCACCGAGGACGGTTTCCGCCGGCTCACCGAGGACGAGGCCTCGGAGCTGTCGCGTGCGGTGCTCCAGCGGCGGCTGGAGGAGCCGGACGGTCCGAAGGCCGCGCTGCTCTGAGCGTGGCCCGGCTGTTTTCGAGGTGATCCAGTGACCATGACAGAAAGGGACGGATAACCGGTGTCGACGCCGTTCTATGTCTCACCCCAGCAGGCGATGGCCGACCGGGCGGAGTACGCCCGTAAGGGCATCGCGCGTGGCCGCAGTCTGGTGGTCATGCAGTATGCCGATGGCATCGTGTTCGTCGGCGAGAACCCGTCCCGTGCGCTGCACAAGTTCAGCGAGATCTATGACCGGATCGGTTTCGCGGCCGCCGGCAAGTACAACGAGTACGAGAATCTGCGGATCGGTGGTGTGCGGTACGCGGATCTTCGTGGTTACACCTATGACCGTGACGATGTGACGGCCCGGGGTCTGGCGAACGTGTACGCGCAGACGCTGGGCACGATCTTCTCCTCGGCGGCGGAGAAGCCGTACGAGGTGGAGCTGGTCGTGGCCGAGGTCGGCGCGACGCCCGAGGGCGACCAGATCTACCGGCTGCCGCATGACGGTTCCATCGTGGACGAGCACGGCTCGGTGGCGGTGGGCGGCAACGCGGAGCAGATCAGCGGTTTCCTGGATCAGCGTCATCGGGACGGCATGTCGTTGGCCGAGGCGTTGAAGCTGGCCGTGCAGGCGCTGTCCCGTGACACCAATGGCAGTGAGCGGGAGATTCCGGCGGAGCGTCTGGAGGTCGCGGTGCTGGACCGTACGCGGCCGCAGCAGCGCAAGTTCAAGCGGATCGTGGGCCGTCAGCTGTCGCGTCTTCTGGAGGCGGACGGTGCGGCCACGGAGGCGGAGAGCTCCGTGGAGGAAGAGGAGTAGGCCCGTTCCGCGGCGGCTTCGCCGCCGTCTCACCCCTGTCGCGCCCCGGCCGTTCCGGCCGGGGCGCGGTGCGTTCCGGGGTCTGTCCGGGGCCCGCCGGGGGCTGTTCCGCGTGCGGCTCGCGCTGGGGGACCGGAACCTGGAGGTATGGGCGGCGTTCGTCGCTGACCTGTGGGATGACCCGCTGTGTCGGGGCACTCGGAGGGCACGGCAGGAGTGTGCGGAGGTGGAGGAGTCATGGCGGAGCAGAGGTCGTCCTCGGTTCTCACCGCTCCGGTGCGGGGCGCGGCCTCGGTGCTGGGGCGGTTGCCCGGTGCCGGGATGGTGAGCAGGGTCGCGGCGGGCACGTTGGACAAGGTGGGCGCGGTGTCGCCGAGGAGCCGGCGGCTGGCGGTGTACACGGGGGCCGGGGTGCTGGGGGTGGCGGGGGTGGTGGAGTGGCCGGTGGCGTTGACGGGTGCGGCGGTGGCGTGGCTGACCCAGCCGCGGCCGGGCGCTGGGCAGGCGGAGGGTGCGGTGGGGCGGCGGCTCGGTGCGCCGGTGGAGGACGGTGAGCCGGTGGAGCGTGCGGATGTGGTGGATGTGCCGGACGAGCCGGTGGCGGCCGAGCCGGACGACGAGGCGATGGCGTGGGCGGCGACGCATCGGACGGCGCCGGCCGGGGAGCGGCCGGGGCAGGGGCACAGTGGGGCCGCTGAGCACGGCGGTTCCGCCGCGCACAGTGGGCATGGTGCGCATGGTGGACGTCTCGGGCCCACGGCGCGGCCTGGCCGTACGACACGCTGAGGACGTTCGATGGTGTTCTCTCTGTTGACGGTTCCGTCGGCTGCCGCCCGGCTGGTGCCGGCGGCGCCGCGGTTGCTGGCGCGGGTGGCCGTTCCGGTGGTGGGTGCGGCGGCGGGGGCGGTGGCGGGTACGGCGCGTGCCGGGGTCCGTGGCGCGGACGCGGCGGTGCGGGTGGGCCGGGTCGCGTGTAACGCGCTGCCGGGTGGTGCGGGACGGTGGCGTGCGGGTGCCCGGCAGCATGTGGCGTTGCGGCCGGCGCATGAGGAGGCGGCGCGGCACGGCACGGCGCGCCTGGGGCGTCGGGTGGCCGCCGCGGTGGCGGAGCATCCTGATGTGCTGCTGGCCTACTGGGACGGGGGGTTGGCCCGGCTGGTGGTGACGGCGGCCGAGGACGGGCTGACGGACCGGGTGCTTGACCATGTGGCGGATGTGGCGGCGCGCCATGGTCTGGAGCTGGGTTGTGATTCGGAGGAGTTGTCGCATCCGGCGGATCCGGTGGCGGTGCGGGTCGCGGCGGCGGCGCTCGCGGCCGATGTGGTGGGTACGGGCGCGGCGTTCGCGGCGAATGCGTGGCGGTTGCCGCCGTCGCCCCGGACGGTGACGGCGGCGGTGACGTTGCTGCGGGAGAACCCGCGGGTGCGTGCGGTGTTGCGCCGGCGGCTGGGCGAGCCGGGCATGGATCTCGTGCTGGCGGGTGCGAACGCGGTGGCGCACGGGGCGGGGCAGAGTCCGGCTTCGCTGGTGCTGGACGGGGCGTTGCGGGGGTGTCAGCTGGCGGAGGCGGTGGCGCAGGCTGCCGCGTTCGACACGGTGCATGACGAGTTGTGTGCTCCGGAGCGGGTGAGTGTGGGCGGCCGGGGGTGGGAGCGGCCGCCGTTGCGGGCGACTCCGGCGCAGGAGTACGCGGCTCATGCGGCGACGGGGAGTGTGATCGGCGCGCTGGTGACGTTGCTGGTGAAACATGACGGTGCGGAGGCGGCGGAGGCGGTGCTCGCCGGTTCGCCGAAGGCGGCGCGGTACGGTCCGGTGGCCTTCCAGGCTGTGCTGGGTGGTGCGCTGGCGCGGGTGGGGGCGCTGGTGCGGGCGCCGGAGCGGTTGCGGCGGCTGGAGCTGGCGGGGACGGTGGTGCTGCATCCGAGTGCGCTGCGTGCGGTGGACGGCTCGGTGGATCCGTGGACGGAGCCGGTGCTGGACGCGGCGCGGCGGGCGGGGTTGCGGGTCGTGGTGGTGGACGACCCGGTGCTGGAGGATTTCGCGGGTCTGGCGGATGTGGTGGTGGACGCGCGGCGGCCGCTGGACGACGTGGTGTGCGAGATGCGTGGTGACGGGGGGACTGTGATCACGGTCGCCCGGCTGGGTTCGGCGGACGACGGTGCGGTGCTGGCGGGGTTGCGGGCCGGTGATCTGGCGGTGGCTCTGGTGGACGGGGACGGCGCGGTGGTGTGGGGTGCGGATGTGCTGGCCCGGCGTGGTCTGCCGGATGTGTGGCGGGTGCTGAGGGCGGTTCCGGCGGCGCGTGCGGTGGGTGGGCGGTCGCAGACGCTGGCGCGGTCGGGTGCCGCGCTTTCGGGGTTGCTGGTGGCGGTGGGGGAGTCCAGGGGTGGGCGTGGGCGGCTGGCGGTGCTGCCGGGGATGCGGCATGTGCCGGTGGATGTGGCGGCGGCGGGTGCGTTGTTCTCGGGGGTGCGGGCGGGGCTGGGGGTGGCGGTGGCTTCGGCTCCGCGTCCGCGGGCGCGGGTGCACTGGCATGAGCTGGACGTGGAGGAGGCGCGGGAGCGGCTGGGCCGGGAGCCGGCTGCCGAGGTGGGTGGGCTGGGCCGGGTGTCGGCGGGGGTGCGTGGGGCGGCGGGTGCGGTGGCCGGGCATCCGGCGGTGGGTCCGGTGCGCTGGGGTGTGCGGCTGGGCCGGGCGGTCAGCGGTGAGTTGCATGATCCGCTGACTCCGGTGCTGGCGGTGGGTTCGGCGGCGTCGGCGATTTTGGGTTCGGTGGTGGACGCGCTGCTGGTGGTGGGTGCGCTGGATCTGAACGCGCTGGTGGGTGGGGTGCAGCGGTTGCGGGCGGAGCGGGCGTTGTCGGGGCTGCTGGCGGATCAGAAGCGGAAGGCGCGGGTGGCGCCGTCGGAGGAGGAGGCGCCGGCGGGTGGGACGCGCACGGTGGACGCGGGTGGGTTGCGGCCGGGTGATGTGATCGAGCTGGCCGGGGACGATGTGGTGCCGGCGGATGCGCGGTTGTTGTGGGAGGAGGGTCTGGAGGTCGACGAGTCGGCGTTGACGGGGGAGTCGCTGCCGGTGCAGAAGCAGACGGACCGGACGCCGCACGCGGTGGTGGCGGACCGGCGGTGCATGGTGTTCGAGGGGACGACGGTGGTGGCGGGGACGGCCCGTGCCGTGGTGGTGGACACGGGTGACCGTACGGAGGCGGCGCGGGCGGTTCATCTGGCCGCTCGTGTGCCGCCGGCGGGTGGGGTGCAGGCGAGGTTGCAGGAGCTGACGCGGCGGGCGCTGCCGTGGACGCTGGGGGGTGGGGCGGCGGTGACGGGGCTGGCGTTGTTGCGGGGGACGCCGGTCCGGGATGCGGTGAGTGGTGGGGTGGCGGTCGCCGTGGCGGCGGTGCCGGAGGGGTTGCCGCTGGTGGCGACGGTGGCGCAGTTGGCGGCGGCGCGGCGGTTGAGCCGTGACGGGGTGCTGGTGCGTACGCCGCGCACGCTGGAGGCGCTGGGGCGGATGGACACCGTCTGTTTCGACAAGACGGGCACGCTGACGGAGAACCGGCTGCGGCTGGTGCGGGTGTGGGGTGCCGGGGGCGGGGTGTGTGCCGCGGACGATGCGGCGGCGGCGGAGACGGTGCGGGCGGCGGCGCGTGCGTGTCCGCGGCTGAACGGGGGGTCGGAGCGGCCGGTGCACGCGACGGACGAGGCGGTGCTGGACGCGGCCGGGGAGGACCCGGGGTGGACGCAGTTGGAGGGGCTGCCGTTCGAGGCCGCTCGTGGGTATGCGGCGGCGGTCGGCCGGACGGGCGACGGGGTGCGGGTGCTGGTGGTGAAGGGGGCTCCGGAGACGGTGCTGCCGGCCTGCCGGGATCTGCCGCCGCACGCTTCGGAGGGCGCGCATGTGCTGGCCGGTGACGGGCTGCGGGTGCTCGCGGTGGCCGGGCGCCGGCTTGCGGAGGGCGAGGTGGCGGCCGGGGTGCTGGAGGAGCCGCTGCGGGAGCTGGGTTTCACGGGTCTGCTGGCGTTGTCGGATGTGCCGCGGGAGACGTCGACGGCGTTGGTGCGGAGTCTGTACGAGGCGGGGGTGCGGCCGGTGATGCTGACCGGGGACCATCCGCAGACGGCTCGGGCGATCGCACGGGAGCTGGGGTGGCCGGAGGAGCCGGTGGTGGTGACGGGGGACGAGCTGGGTGCGGCGGACCGTTCGGGGCGGGCGCGGATGCTGCGGGACGCGGGTGTGGTGGCGCGGGTGGCGCCGGAGCAGAAGCTGCAGGTGGTGGAGGCGTTGCGGGATGCGGGCCGGGTGGTGGGGATGGTGGGTGACGGTGCCAATGACGCGGCGGCGATCCGGGCGGCCGACATCGGTGTGGGGATCAACGCCCGTGGTTCCGCCGCGGCGCGCAACGCCGCGGACATCGTGCTGACGGACGACGATCTGACGGTGCTGATCGACGCGGTCGTCGAGGGGCGGGCGTTGTGGCACAGCGTGGCGGACGCGATCGCGATCCTGATCGGCGGTAACGCGGGTGAGGTGGGTTTCGGTCTGCTGGGCACGCTGGTGTCGGGGCGGGCGCCGTTGTCGACGCGGCAGATGCTGCTGGTGAACCTGTTCACGGATCTGTTCCCGGCGATGGCGGTGGCGGTGACGCCGAAGGCGGGGGTGGAGGCCGCGGAGCGGTCGGGGCCGCGGTCGCCGGAGGACGCGGCGGGCGGTGTGCTGGGGGAGCCGTTGGTCCGCCAGATCCGGCACCGGGCGCTGACCACGTGCCTGGGAGCGGTGACGGCGTGGCTGATCGGCCGTTTCACGCCGGGTACGGCGCGCCGTTCGAGCACGATGGCGTTGTGCGGGGTGGTCGGTACCCAGCTCGCGCAGACGTTGCTGGACCGCCGGGACAGCCCGCTGGTGCGGGTGACGGCGCTGGGTTCGGCGGTGGCGCTGGTCGCCCTCATCCAGGTCCCGGTGGTGAGCCACGCGGTCGGCTGCGCCCCGTTGGGGCCGGTGGGGTGGGCCGGTGTGGTGGCGGGTATCGCGGTGGCCCTGGCGGGCCAGCGGGTGCTGCCGCGGCTGGAGGAGACGGTGGGCCGTCTGCTGCCGGCCGACGACTAGGTCGTGTCGGCAAAGTCGCATCGTTCGCCCGCAGGGCGGGCCTCGCGGCGTCCGGTGCGTGCTCTGGGGGTCCCCCCGGCCGAAGGCTGGGGGAGTGCCGGCCGGATGCCCTCGTACTGGGCGTGGGCGTAGGGCCGGTCGGGCGGAGCGGGCCGGCTCCGGGTGACGGTGTCCTGTCGGCGCGGGCGGACGCGCCAGCACTGCGCCCCGCGATTCCGTCCTCTAGGGGGAGACGGGCGCTGCCGGGGCCGTGGAGCCGCGTACGACGAGTTCGACGGGGATGTCCCCGCCGGGGGGCTGGCGGCCGTCCAGGACGGCGAGCAGGGCTTCCATGCCGCGTTGGCCGAACAGTTCGGCGTCGAGCCGGACGGTGGTGAGTTCGGGGTCGAGGGCGGTGGCGAGGGCGAGGTCGTCCAGGCCGGTGACGGACACGTCGTCGGGGACGCGCAGGCCGAGGCGGCGCAGAGCCTTGTATGCGCCGGCGGCCAGTTTGTCGTCGTCGCACACCACGGCGGTGGGGCGGGGGCCGGGTGCGGCCAGCGCGTCCTCGGTGGCGGTGCGGGCGCCGTCGATGGAGATCGGTGCGGGGGCGGTCCGGACCTGGGTGCCGGGTACGGCGGCGAGGCGGGCGGCGAGTTCGCGGGCGCGCATCTCGAAGGTCCAGGAGGGTACGTCGGCGGCGAGGTGCAGGAAGCGGCGGTGGCCGAGGGCCAGCAGGTGTTCGGCGACCTGGCGGACGCCGTCGGCGATGTCGAGGTTCACGGTGGCGGCGCCGAGGCTGCCGTCCGGGTCGCTGTCGAGCATGACGAGGGGGAGCTGGTCGCCGCGGATGGCGGTGAGGGCGTCGGCGGCCATGGAGGAGGCGATGACGCCGTCCAGGGCGGACTGTGCGGAGGCGAAGGGGTCGCGGGCCGGGCCGATGCCCTCGGGGGAGGGGTACAGCACGACGCCGAAGCCGTGCCGGGCGGCGACGCGTGCGGCGCCGGTGTAGACGCCGGCGAAGAACTCGGTGGTGAGCGCGGGGACGACGAGCAGGACGGTGCGGGTGCGGCCGAGGCGCAGGTTGCGGGCGGCGAGGTTGGGCCGGTAGCCGAGTTGGCGGGCGGCTTCCCGGACCCGGTCGGCGGTGGCCTCGGAGACCCGGCCGCGCCATTTGTCGCCGAGCACGAGGGAGACGGCCGCCTGGGAGACTCCGGCCGCCTGTGCGACGTCCCGGCTGGTCGGGCGGGTGCTGCTGCGTGCCACCGCGGGGCTGCTCCTGTTCTGGCGGTCGTGCGCCCGGGGGCTTGGCGGCCCGCCGGTTCACGTCCGGTCGTCTGGACGGGTGAACAGCGCACATGGTACGTATGACAGGCGGGGTTATACGTAACACTTGGAGGCGGGACATGGCCGCGGGGTACCTGGAGATCCTCAGGGCGAGACACGCGGCCCGGCTGCTGACCGGCACCCTGGTGGGCCGGCTGCCCAATGCGACCGCCGCGATCGCGCTGGTGCTGTTCGTCCGCGCCGACGGCGGCACGTACGGCCTGGCGGGCGCCCTCGCGGCCGTGTACGGCGTCGCCAACGCGGTCGGCCAGCCCGTGCTGGGCCGCCTGGTGGACCTGTACGGCCAGCCGCGCGTCCAGCTGCCCGCGGCCGTCCTGTCGGCGCTGGCGATGGCCGTCTTCGCGTTCGCCGGCACCGGCCCGCTGCCCCTCGCCTGCGCCGCCGTGGCCGCCGCCGGGCTGTTCACCCCGCCGCTGGAGGGCGGTCTGCGGGCCCTGTGGCCCTCGGTGCTGCGCCGCGAGGAGCAGGTGCACACCGCGTACGCCATGGACGCTGTCGCCCAGGAAGTCATGTTCACCGTGGGCCCGTTGCTGGTGACGCTGTGCGTGTCGCTGTGGTCGGAGCGGGCGGCGCTGCTGGTGCTGAACGCCGTCGGTGTCCTCGGCGCGCTCTCGGTGGTCCTCTCGCCGCCCTCGCGCGGGTGGCGCTCGGCGCCGCGCGAGGCACACTGGCTGGGGGCTCTGCGCTCGCCCGGCCTGCTCGTGCTGCTCGGCGCCTTCCTGTTCGTCGGCATCGCGCTCGGCTCCATCACCGTGGCGTCGGTGCCGTACGCCGACGAGCACGGCGGCGACGCGGTCTACGGCTGGCTGATGGCCGCTCTCGGCCTCGGGGCGCTCATCGGCGGCACCGTGTACGGCGCGCGCGCCTGGAGCGGCACGCCCGAGCGGCGACTGCGGGTCCTGGTGGCCCTTCTGGCGGTCTGTTACCTGCCGCTGATGCTGATGCCGGGCGCCGTCGCCATGGTGCTGCTCAGCCTGGTCTCCGGGGTGTTCCTCGCCCCCTGCATCGCCTGCGCGTTCATCATCGTCGACCGGCACGCGCCGGGCGGCACCGTCACCGAGGCGTTCTCCTGGCTCGTGACGACGTTCACCGTGGGCGCCTCGGTGGGAACGGGCCTGGCGGGCCCGGTGGTCCAGGCAGGCGGCCCGCTGTGGGGGTACGCCGTCCCCGGCGCCGCGGGAGCCGTGTCCCTGCTGGTCCTGCTCGCCACCGGGCGGGTCCTCGCAGCTCCCGAGCGGAGCGGGGTTGTTGCGGCTTCATCGGAAAATGATCCAAATCGTGCTGCCGAACCCCGTTTCAGCTCGGGGGATCGGGCGTAATGTTCAGTCATGGACCGCCGCATTTTCGGGCTGGAGAACGAGTACGGCGTCACGTGCACGTTCAGGGGACAGCGCCGCCTGTCTCCTGACGAGGTGGCGCGGTACCTCTTCCGCCGTGTCGTGTCATGGGGCCGCAGCAGCAATGTCTTTCTGCGAAACGGCGCCCGGCTCTATCTGGACGTGGGGTCACATCCGGAATACGCCACACCCGAATGTGACAACGTGACCGAACTGGTCACCCACGACAAGGCCGGCGAGCGCATTCTCGAAGGACTCCTGGTGGACGCGGAACGACGCCTGCACGAGGAGGGAATCGCGGGCGACGTCTACCTCTTCAAGAACAACACCGACTCGGCGGGCAACTCCTACGGCTGCCACGAGAACTATCTGGTGGCGCGGCACGGGGAGTTCTCCCGGCTCGCGGACATCCTCATCCCGTTCCTGGTGACCAGGCAGCTGCTGTGCGGTGCGGGCAAGGTCCTGCAGACCCCGCGCGGCGCGGTGTACTGCGTCAGCCAGCGCGCCGAGCACATCTGGGAGGGCGTCTCCTCCGCGACGACCCGCTCCAGGCCCATCATCAACACCCGCGACGAACCGCACGCGGACGCCGAGCGCTACCGCCGGCTGCACGTCATCGTCGGCGACTCGAACATGTCCGAGACGACCATGCTGCTCAAGGTCGGCGCGACCGACCTGGTGCTGCGCATGATCGAGGCGGGCACCGTGATGCGCGACCTCACCCTGGAGAACCCGATCCGGGCGATCCGCGAGGTCAGCCACGACATCACCGGCCGGCGCAAGGTGCGCCTGGCCAGCGGCCGGGAGGCCTCCGCGCTGGAGGTGCAGCGCGAGTACTTCGACAAGGCCGTCGACTTCTGCGACCGCCGCGGCATCCGCACCGGCACGGTCGCGCAGGTCCTGGAGCTGTGGGGCCGCACCCTCGACGCCATCGAGACCGAGGAACTGGACCGCATCGGCACCGAGATCGACTGGGTCATGAAGTACAAGCTCATCGAGCGGTACCGGGCCAAGCACAACATGACCATGTCGCACCCGCGGGTCGCCCAGATAGACCTCGCCTACCACGACATCCACCGTCGCCGGGGTCTTTACTACCTGCTGGAGAAGAAGGGCCAAGCCGCCCGGATCTGCAACGACTTGAAGATCTTCGAGGGCAAGTCGGTCCCCCCGCAGACCACTCGGGCCCGGCTGCGCGGCGACTTCATCCGGCGGGCGCAGGAACAGCGCCGCGACTTCACGGTCGACTGGGTGCACCTCAAGCTCAACGACCAGGCACAGCGCACCGTGTTGTGCAAGGACCCGTTCCGTTCGGTGGACGACCGCGTGGAGAAGCTCATCGCCGGAATGTGACACCGCACGCGAGTCAAGCGTCACCGGTCCGAAATGCCGGAACGCCACACGGGCGCCGTACGTTTTCCGTACGGCGCCCGCCTCGCGTCGTAGAGTTGCGCGCACGCCAATCCGCAAGATCGACCGATTACGAGGCCCTTCCCGTGCGCCGACGCTCACTCATCCTCGCCGCCGTACCCGCAGGACTGGTCACGCTCGCCGGATGCGGCGACGACAAGTCCGAGTCCAGCAAGGCCGGCGCGTCACCGACACCGTCGGGCTCGGCGTCCTCGGTACCCCCGCCCAAGATCGTGGACGGGCCGCTGCCGGCGATCACGGCGGGCACGAAGTTCGGTGAGAAGCCGACCGTCGCCAAGGGGCCGGGCGACCCGTCGAAGGATCTCGCGGTCAAGACGGTCATCGCGGGCAGCGGTCGCACGGTCGCGGAGAACGACTTCATCGAGGCGAACTACCTGGGCCAGATCTGGAGCACCGCGAAGGTCTTCGACAACTCCTACGACCGTCACCGCCCGCTGGTCATGCAGCTCGCCCAGGGCAGCCTCATCGACGGCTGGCGGTACGCCCTGCAGGGCAAGAAGACCGGCAGCCGCGTGCTCATCGCGGTCCCGCCCACCTGGGGCTACGGCAAGTCGGGCAACGCGCAGGCGGGCATCAAGGGCACCGACACCCTGGTCTTCGTCATCGATCTGATCGACTCCTTCAACTCCAAGAGCTCCTCCCACGGCAAGCCGGTCCCGCAGGACGACCCCGCGCTGCCGACGGTCGGCACCAACACCGACGGCAAGGCGCCGGAGATCAAGCCGGCCAAGCAGAGCACCCCGCCCAAGGAGCTGGCCTCCGTCTACGTCCTGGAGGGCGACGGCCCCGAGGTCAAGGCGAACCAGGCGGTGCTGTGCCAGTTCAAGGGCGTGGTCTGGGGCAGTGACAAGGCGTTCCAGCAGACGTACGACTCCGGACGGCTCAGCCAGTTCTCTCTGGAGCAGATGCAGCAGGTCGTCAAGGGGCTGTCGCAGGGACTGACCGGCAAGAAGGTGGGCAGCAGGGTCCTGATCGTCGTACCGCCGGACCTGGGCTACGGCGACACCCCGCCGAGCGGCAGCGGCATCAAGAAGGGCGCCACGCTGGTGTTCTCGGTGGACATCCTCGCCGCGATGTGACCGGGCCCCGCCGTGGCGCCGTGACGGGCGGCAGACCAGCGGGGATGACAGACTGTCCGTGTTTCGTGTCGTACACAAGCAGGAGCTTTTGACGTGAGCATCGAGAAGCCCGAGATCGACTTCCCGGGCGGCGAGCCGCCGGCGGACCTCGAGATCAAGGAGATCTGGGAAGGGGACGGCGAGACCGCCGAAGCGGGCGACATCGTCAAGGTCCACTACGTGGGCGTCGCCTTCTCCTCCGGCGAGGAGTTCGACGCCTCCTGGAACCGCGGCACCCCGCTGGACTTCCAGCTCGGCGTCGGCCAGGTCATCCAGGGCTGGGACAAGGGCGTCCAGGGCATGAAGGTCGGCGGCCGCCGCCAGCTGACCATCCCCGCGCACCTCGCGTACGGCGACCGCGGCGCCGGTGGCGGCCGTATCGCCCCGGGCGAGACGCTGATCTTCGTCTGCGACCTCGTGGGCGTTGCCAAGCGCTGACCGGACCTGGTCGAAGGAGGGCCCGTGCTGTCCGCACGGGCCCTCCTCGCATGACCACCGCTGATCAGGACGGCTCCGCTTCCCCGCTCCGGCTTTTGCCCCGACACCCCGGGGCGGTACGGTCATCGGTCGGAAGCACCATAGGGAAGGTGAAGGGCGTCGATGGCCATTGCCAAGGCCGAGCGGCTGATGAACCTCGCGCTGTGCCTGCTCGGCACACGCCGGCCGCTCAGCAAGCGCGAGCTGCGCGATTCCATCGAGGCGTACGTCGAGGCCTCCAGGCCGGAGCGCGGCGCGGTGGGCAGCGACGACTCCTTCAACCGCATGTTCGAGCGGGACAAGGACGACCTGCGCGAGCTGGGCCTGGTCATCGAGACCGTGGAGAACCTCGACGGCGAGGTCGGCTACCTCGCCCGCCGTGACAGCAACCGCCTGCCCCCCATCACCCTGGACGCCGAGGAGGCCGCCGCCCTGGGCCTGGCAGCCAAGGTCTGGCAGCAGGCCCGGCTGGCCGGCGCGGCCAGCGGCGCCCTGCAGAAGCTGCGCGCCGCCGGGCTCCCCGAGGACGTCGACCCCTACGAGGCGCACGGCGCCCTGGAGCCGCGCATCCCGGTGCACGAGGCCGCCTTCGAACCGCTGATGCTGGCCTGCCGCGACCGCCGCCCCGTCGCCTTCGACTACCGCAAGGCCTCCGCCGCCCACCCCGAGCCCCGGCACGTCGAGCCCTGGGCGCTGGAGTGCTGGCGCGGCCACTGGTACCTGGCCGGCTTCGACCGGGACCGGGGCGCCGAGCGCGTCTTCCGGCTCTCCCGGATCACCGGCCGGGTGCGCTCGCGCGGCACCGGTTTCACCGCGCCCGTGCCCGACGTGGTCACCGTGCGCGAGACCGTCGCGAGCTGGGCCGGCGAGATCGCCGACCGCTCGGCGCTGATCCGGCTGCGCTCCGGCTCCGGTTACCCCCTTCGGGCGAAGGCCACCGCGGTCCGGGAACTCGGCGACGGCTGGGACGAGTTGGAAATTCCGTACGGGCACGGACTGGACGCCTGGCTGGTGGAGTTCGGGCCGGACGCGGTGGTCGTGGAGCCGGCCGAGCTGCGCGCGGACGTGATGGACCGGCTGCGTGCCGTGGCCAAGGGCTGAGGGGGAGCGGAGCACAACCATGGCAGGCAAACCGGTCAGGCCCGTGAACGCCATCGACCAGACCCGGCGGATGCTCTCCCTGGTCACCTATCTCAGGGAGCGCCCCGGCGCCCGGATCGCGGACGTGGCGCGTGCCTTCGGCATCACCGAGGACGAGCTGGTCTCCGACCTCGATCTGCTGCCCATGTGCGGCACCAGCTTCCGCGGCGGCGATCTGCTCGACATCGACACCGACGGCGAGCGCATCTGGTGGCACAACCCGGCCGCGCTCGGCGAGGAGGCGGCCGAGCCGCTCCGGCTCGCCGCCGACGAGGCCACGGCCCTGCTGGTGGCCGCCCGCGCGGTGTCCACCCTGCCGGGCCTCAGGGAGGGCGACCGCCAGGCGCTGCTGCGGGCGACGGCCAAGGTGGAGACGGCGGCCGGCGAGGCGGCCGGCGCCAGCGCCCGGCTCTCGGTGACCTTCGAGTCCGAGGGCGGGGTCTTCGCCGACGTGGACCGCGCGATCTCCGAGCGCCGCAGGCTGTGGATCCGCTACTACTCACCCGCGCGCGACGAGATCACCGAGCGGGAGATCGACCCCATCCGCCTGGTCAGCGTCGGTCACACGTACGTGGAGGCCTGGTGCCGCCGCTCCGAGGCGCGCCGCACCTTCCGGCTGGACCGGGTCGCCGAGATCAGGATCCTGGACGAGCCGTCCGCGCCGCCCGAGATGGAGCTGCGGGACCTGTCCGAGGCCCTGGTGCAGCCGGCCGCCGAGGACCCGGAGGTGGTCGTCGAGGTCGGTCCCGGCGGCCGCTGGGTGGCCGAGTACTACCCGCACGACAGCGCCGATGAGCTTCCCGACGGCGGGCTGCGTATCACTCTGCGCACCCCCGACCCGGCCTCGCTGCGACGGCTGGCCCTGCGCCTCGGCCGCGACGGCCGGATCGTCTCGCCGCCCGAGCTGGCCGACAGCGCCCGCCGGGCGGCCCGCGAGGCACTGGCGGCGTACGACACGGACGCCCCGCCGGTGCGCGGTGGTGCCGACGACCGGCGTGACGACAGGCAGGAGCGAGAGCGTTGAGCGAGTCTGCGGTGTCCGGTGCGGGCCAGGCCACGAGGGACGCGAGGGAGGCGGGCGGCCCGATGACGGTGGCGTCCGCCTTCGCCGGGATGAGAAGAGCGGTCCCGGTGCTGTTCCGGGCCGGCTGCCCGGACTGCCGGGGCCGCTTCGAACTCGCCGCGGGCGCCCTGCGCCTGGCCATAGGTGCCACGAGCCGGACGACGTTCTACTCCTTCACCTGCCCCGACTGCGGTGCCTCGGTGCGCAAGCCCGCGGGGGAGCGGATCGTCGAACTGCTCACCGGCGGCGGCGTCCGCACCCTGCGGCTGCACTCCACGGTGTAGGACCGTCTAAGGTCGACGTCATGTTCTGGCCGATGTTCGCGGTAGCCGTGGGTTTTCTGACACTCGCCGTGCTGGGGGTGCTCGCGGTGCGGGTCTTCCTCGAGGCACGGCGCCTGGGGCGGCAGGTCGCCGACTCCGCCCGCCGCATCAACCGGGCCGCCGAGGACCTGGAGCGGGCGGCGGTGAGCGCGGCCCGCGCCGTGGACACGCTGTGAGCGGCACGACCCCGAGAGTCTGGTAAGGGAAGCGGTTTGGGGCACTTCGCCCTGTCATGCTGGGTGGCGGGGCAGGTACGCTGCTGATCGCGGTGCGAAGAACGAGGCGCGTGCCGCGGACCGGGAGTACGCACGGGGATTGCCTCACGTTCACCCCTGAGCGTTACGATCGCTGGCAGCACGATCGCTCGGACATGTGTCCGACTGGTCGGACAGCACCCACCCAGTCGCCTCGGTGAGAAGGTAAAGACTTATGTTCGGAAGGCTCGGAGCCCCCGAGATCATTCTCATCCTCGTCGTCATCGTCCTGCTGTTCGGCGCGAAGAAGCTTCCGGACATGGCGCGCTCGCTCGGCAAGTCCGCGCGCATCCTCAAGAGCGAGGCCAAGGCGATGAAGGACGAGGGCAACACCTCCGCCCCGGCGCCCGGCTCCAACGAGCAGCCTCCCTCCCAGCGCACCATCCAGGCGGCCCCCGGCGACGTGACCAGCTCCCGCCCGGTCAACGAGCCGTCGGACACCACCAAGCGCTGACGCAGGGCCGGACGTTCGGCCTGCCGCACGAGATGAGGACGTGGGTTGCTCAAGTCTGCCCGCAAGAAAGAGAAGGACCCCGAGGGGCGGATGCCCCTCGTGGAGCACCTGCGTGAGCTGCGCAACCGGCTCGCGAAGGGCATGCTGGCGATCACGGTGGTCTCCGTGGTGTTCGCCTTCTACAGCCAGGACCTGATGTCCTTCCTCATGCATCCGGTCCCGCGTTGCACCAAGGGACTGGGCGAGTCCACGGGCGGCAGCTGCGCCGTCATCGCCTACACCGACCTGCTGTCGCCCTTCACCACCACGGTCAAGGTCTGCTTCATGGCCGGCATGGTCGTCTCGAGCCCCGTCTGGCTGTACCAGCTCTGGGCCTTCGTCGCGCCGGGCCTGCACAAGCACGAGCGGAAGTACACGTACTGGTTCGTCTCGGCGGCGGTGCCCCTGTTCCTGGGCGGTGCCTGGCTCGCCTACACGATCCTCCCGATCAGCATGCGGGTGCTGCTGGGGATCACGCCCGACGGCTCGGCGAACATCCTGCCGATGGACAAGATCCTCGACTTCATCGTCCGGATGATCCTTGTCTTCGGCGGAGCCTTCGAACTTCCTCTGCTGCTCGTGATGCTGAACTTCGCGGGCATGGTGAGCGGGCGCAGGATGGCCGGCTGGTGGCGCGGCATGGTGGTGGGTGTCTTCGTGTTCGGCGCGGTGGCCACCCCGACCACGGACCCGTTCGGCATGATCGCCCTCTCCGGCCCCATCGTGCTGCTGTACTTCCTGGCAGTCGGCGTCGCCCTGCTGAACGACCGGCGCCGCGGCCGTGCCAACCCCGACGCCGAGCTGGCCGACGACGAGGCCTCCGTGCTGGACCTGACGCCGGAGGCGGTCGGCGAGGTCGAGCGCGTGTCGGCTGCACGGACCCTGCCGGAGCAGACCCGCGGCGGAGCCGACGGCGACCCGTCCCTGCGGCACAACGGCTACGACGACGTGACGTGAGCGACCGCGCGAGACCTGGACGGACATGCGCGCGAGACCGGGAGCGGACATGAGTGAGGGGCCGGACGGCATTCGTCCGGCCCCTCGGCCGTGCGCCTCAGCGCCTCAGCACTCCTTGATCCCCTGGATCGAGCCCGTGGCCTCGTAGTGCTTGGTCTTCCCGGGCTTGATGGTGAAGCAGTCGCTGTCCGGCCACCAGCGCTCGGCCACCTTGTAGTGCTTGGTCGTCGAGCATCCGTTGTGGATGTCGACGGCGTTGTCGTTGGGGTGGTAGGTCGCCGTCACACAGTTGGCGGCCTCGGCGGTGGAGGCCAGCGCGATCGGGAACACGGTGGCGCTGAACGCCACCGCACCGGCCACCGCTATGGAGCGGATCTTCAAGGTTCTCCTCCTGGTCAGAGAGGGTTGGTCAACCCCGTGGCAATCGATCTTGATTGCCTGGACGATCTTAGGACAGGGGGCCGCGCCCGTTCCGGCGCCCGTGACGACCGTGACTGAGTTCACGTCGGCCGCCACGACGGGACGCGGGGACCGGCACGTCCCGCCCGGGCGGGGTGATCGGGATAATGATCGTCCTGTTGTCAGTGCGGCCCGGTACGCTCGAAAGCACGATGACAGAGGACCTCTCACCGGCCGAGCGGTACGCGGCCGCCCGTCTGCGGGCAGCCGAGCAGGCCACCGCGCTCGCGTCCTTCCGCGAGATGTACGACTTCGGCCTCGACCCCTTCCAGATCGAGGCCTGTCAGGCGCTCGAGGCGGGGAAGGGCGTGCTGGTGGCCGCCCCCACCGGCTCGGGCAAGACGATCGTGGGCGAGTTCGCCGTCCACCTCGCCCTGCTGCAGGGCAAGAAGTGCTTCTACACCACCCCCATCAAGGCGCTGTCCAACCAGAAGTACGCCGACCTGTGCCGCCGCTACGGCGCGGCCAAGGTCGGCCTGCTCACCGGCGACAACAGCGTGAACCCCGACGCCCCGGTGGTCGTGATGACCACCGAGGTGCTGCGGAACATGCTGTACGCCGGCTCGCAGACCCTCCTCGGCCTCGGCTACGTGGTGATGGACGAGGTGCACTACCTCTCCGACCGCTTCCGCGGCGCCGTCTGGGAGGAAGTGATCATCCACCTGCCCGAGTCGGTGACCCTGGTGTCGCTGTCGGCGACCGTGTCCAACGCCGAGGAGTTCGGCGACTGGCTGGACACCGTCCGCGGCGACACCGAGGTGATCGTCTCCGAGCACCGGCCCGTGCCGCTGTTCCAGCACGTGCTCGCCGGGCGCCGGATGTACGACCTGTTCGAGGAGGGCGAGGGTCACAAGAAGGCCGTCAACCCCGACCTCGCCCGGCTCGCCCGCATGGAGGCGAGCAGGCCCTCGTACCAGGACCGGCGGCGCGGGCGTGCGATGCGCGAGGCCGACCGGGAGCGGGAACGCAGACAGCGCTCCCGGGTGTGGACGCCGGGCCGGCCCGAGGTCATCGAGCGGCTGGACGCCGAGGGCCTGCTGCCCGCCATCACCTTCATCTTCAGCCGGGCCGCCTGCGAGGCCGCCGTTCAGCAGTGCCTGTACGCGGGCCTCAGGCTCAACGACGACGAGGCCCGGGAACAGGTGCGGGCCCTCGTCGAGGAGCGCACCGCCGCCATCCCGCCGGAGGACCTGCACGTCCTCGGGTACTACGAGTGGCTGGAGGGCCTGGAGCGCGGTATCGCCGCCCACCACGCGGGCATGCTGCCGACCTTCAAGGAGGTCGTGGAGGAGCTGTTCGTACGCGGTCTCGTCAAGGCCGTGTTCGCGACCGAGACGCTCGCGCTCGGCATCAACATGCCCGCCCGTTCGGTGGTGCTGGAGAAGCTCGTCAAGTGGAACGGCGAGCAGCACGCCGACATCACCCCCGGCGAGTACACGCAGCTCACCGGCCGGGCCGGCCGCCGGGGCATCGACGTCGAGGGCCACGCGGTCGTGCTGTGGCAGCGCGGCATGAGCCCCGAGCACCTGGCGGGTCTCGCCGGCACGCGCACGTACCCGCTGCGCTCCAGCTTCAAGCCGTCGTACAACATGGCGGTCAACCTCGTCGAACAGTTCGGCCGGCACCGCTCCCGCGAGCTGCTGGAGACCTCCTTCGCGCAGTTCCAGGCCGACAAGTCGGTCGTCGGGATCTCCCGGCAGGTGCAGCGCAACGAGGAGGGTCTGGACGGCTACAAGGCCTCCATGACCTGCCACCTGGGCGACTTCGAGGAGTACGCGCGACTGCGCCGCGAGCTGAAGGACCGGGAGACCGAACTGGCCCGGCAGGGCGCCAGCCAGCGGCGCGCCGAGGCCGCCGTCGCCCTGGAGAGGCTCAAGCCGGGTGACGTCATCCACGTGCCCACCGGCAAGTACGCGGGCCTCGCCCTGGTGCTGGACCCGGGCCTGCCCGCCGGGCGTTCCAACGGTCACCGCGGCTTCGACTACCACGACGGTCCGCGCCCGCTGGTGCTGACGGCCGAACGGCAGGTCAAGCGGCTGGCGTCGATGGACTTCCCGGTGCCGGTCGAGGCGCTGGACCGGATGCGGATCCCGAAGTCCTTCAACCCGCGTTCCCCGCAGTCCCGCCGGGACCTCGCCTCGGCGCTGCGCACCAAGGCCGGGCACATCCCGCCGGAGCGGGCCCGCAAGAAGCGTTCGCAGGCCGCCGACGACCGGGAGATCGCCCGGCTGCGCACGGCGATCCGGGCGCACCCCTGCCACGGCTGCGACGACCGCGAGGACCACGCCCGCTGGGCCGAGCGCTACCACCGCCTGCTGCGCGACACCTCGCAGCTCGAGCGCCGGATCGAGGGCCGTACGAACACCATCGCGCGGACCTTCGACCGGATCGTGGCGCTGCTCACCGAGCTGGACTACCTGCGCGGCGACGAGGTCACCGAGCACGGCAGGCGGCTCGCCCGGCTCTACGGCGAACTGGACCTGCTGGCCAGCGAATGCCTGCGCGAGGGCGTCTGGGAGGACCTCGCCCCGGCCGAACTCGCCGCCTGCGTCTCGGCGCTGGTGTACGAGGCCCGGATGAGCGACGACGCGACGGCCCCCAAGCTGCCCTCGGGCAGGGCGAAGGCCGCCCTCGGCGAGATGGTCCGGATCTGGGGCCGGCTCGACGCCGTCGAGGAGGAGTTCCGGATCAACCAGACCGAGGGCGTCGGCCAGCGCGAGCCGGATCTCGGCTTCGCCTGGGCCGCGTACATGTGGGCATCCGGCAAGGGCCTCGACGAGGTGCTGCGCGAGGCGGAGATGCCGGCGGGCGACTTCGTGCGCTGGTGCAAGCAGGTGATCGACGTGCTCGGGCAGATCGCCGCCGCCGCCCCCGTCGGGAACTCGACCGTGGCGAAGGCCGCGCGCAAGGCCGTGGACCAGTTGCTGCGCGGCGTGGTGGCCTACTCGTCGGTGGGCTGAGCCCGCCCGCGCGGACGCGACCGGCCCCCGGCCGGTCGCGTCCGGCGCCGATCCTCCCCGTTCACCCGCCCCGGTGAACGGGTTTCGCATACCCGCCCGCTGTCACACATCGTGTTCGAACAAATGCGCAGCGTGTAAATGCAGTCGAGCGTACTCCTGTTGCACGGGTGAATTCAGGTGCTTGCCGAATATGACACGGCGATGATCCGGTCGGACTAAGCTCGCCCGCGACGCACCGAGTTGAGCCAATTCGTGCGCCTGTTCCCAAATCTCCCGAAGATCCCGGTAGTTCCGTGACTCTTCCCCGCGCAAGCTCCTCCGACACCCAGCCGACTCGTCTCAGAAGGCATCCATGGTGAGTGTTCGAAAGCCTCCCGTTGGCCGTGAACTTCCCTTCGCGCGCGTGCTGTTGCCGCCGGCCATAGTGATGGCAGGGGCGACCGGGGCCGCCGCCGCCCTGGTCCCGGCCTCCGCCCGGATCGCCGTCGTCGGGTGCGGGACCGTGGCCCTGCTGCTGATCCTCGCCCTGGCCGCGGAGATCGTCCGCCGCGACCGCGGGCTCCGCGAGACCCGGGCCGAACACGCCCGTCACACCGCGTACCTGGAGCACCGCCTCGCCACCCACGACGCGGAGATCGTCCGGCTCGGCACCCAGGTCCTGCCCACCGCCCTGCTCCACCTGCGCGCCGGAGAACCGCTCCGGGAGGTGATGCGCAAGGTCGTCGACAGCGACCCCGAACTGCGTCACCTGCCCGACTCGCAGCGCACGCTGCTGCACACGGCACTGCGCGGCGCCGACCACGAGATCTCGATGCGCGACGCCACCGAGCGCTCCTTCGTCAGCATCGCCCGCCGCGTCCAGGCCATCGTCCACCAGCAGGCCTACGAACTGCGCGAGATGGAGGAGGACCACGGCCGCAACCCCGAGGTCTTCGACGACCTGCTGCGCATCGACCACGGCACCGCGCTGATCGGCCGCCTCGCCGACTCCATCTCCGTGCTCGGCGGCGGCCGCCCCGGCCGCCAGTGGCCGCTGCCCGTGTCGCTGTACAGCGTCCTGCGCGGCGCGATGTCCCGGATCCTGGAGTACCGGCGCATCGACCTGAACTCCATCGTCAACATCAACATCAAGGGCACCTCGGTGGAGCCCATCATTCACGCCGCCGCCGAACTGCTCGACAACGCCACCCGTTACTCGCCGCCGTCGACCAAGGTGCACGTCACCGCCGTCGAGGTGCAGACCGGCCTCGCCATCGAGATCGAGGACGCCGGTGTCAGCCTCAGCGAGGAGTCCCGGGCCCGCATCGAGAAGGCGATCACCGACGCCATGGCGGCCGACGACGCCCACAACCTGGGCGAGAGCCCGCGCCTCGGCCTCGCCGTCGTCGGCCGGCTCTGCAAGGCGTTCGACATGCAGGTCTCGCTGCGCGCCTCCGCCTACGGCGGCGTCCGCGCGATCCTCGTCGTGCCGCGCGTGATGACCACCACCGAGCCCGGCGTCGGCGCCGCCCACGGCATCGGTGCCACCGCGGTGCCCATGCCCGAACTCGGCGCCGTGGAGGGCCCCAAGCGCCCGCCCAAGAAGCGCCGCCCCACCAGCCCCCGCATCCCGGCCGGGATCTCCATGGAGGACGACGTCCCCGAGGTCACCGAGTGGACGGCGGGCGGCCTGCCGCAGCGCCGCAGCCGGGTGAAGACCCCGCTCAGCCGGCGGATCGCCGAACAGGCCGCCATCGAGCGCGCCGAACGCGAGGGCAGGCCCACCGTCTGGTCCCAGCCGGCGCCCGAACCGGAACCCGAGCCCGAGATCGACCCCGAGCTCCAGAAGCTGAAGGACCGGCCGCCGGGCATGTGGGTCGACGCCTTCTGGGACGGCCTGAAGAAGGGCATGCCCGAGGGCGCCACCGCGGCCGAGCTGACCGACTTCACCCGGAACCCGACCGCTTACCTGCACCTGATCGACGATTCGGCAGGCCCCACCGAGGCCGACGACGAGGGGAACCTCAAGTGATCCAGCAGCGCGGCAACATCGACTGGATGCTCAAGCAGCTCAACGACGGCGTCCCGGGCATCCAGATGATCGTGGTCCTCTCCGCCGACGGGCTGCGCATCGCCCGCCACGGCGGCGACCCCGACACCGCCGACCGGGTGGCCGCCGCCTGCGCGGGAATGCAGAGCCTGGCCGGTGCCATCACCCAGGAGATCAAGGGCAGCGGTGACATGAAGCTCGTCGTCATCGAGATCGACGGCGGCTACTTCTACCTCATGAACGCCGGCGCCAACGCCTTCCTCGCGGTGCTCGCCGACGTGACCTGCGAACCGGGCCGGATGAGCGGCATGATGCGCGACCTCGTCGTCCGGATCGGCACCCACCTGACGAGCCCGCCCCGGCGGAACGGGCAGACCGCATGACTCCTCCGCGACGCAAACGCCGCCGGCCACCGCAGCTCCCGTCACCCCCGCCGCCCCCGCCGCCCGCGAAAGCGGCGGACGGCCCCGAGCGGCCCGGCAACCCCGAGCGGCTGTACACCATCGCCGGCTCCGCCGACGGTGCCCGGGCCGAACTCGACCTGGTGACGTTGATCGTGGCGCACTCGGCGCCGACACCGTCCGCCTCCCCCGAGCAGGCGGCGGTGCTCCGGCTCTGCACCGCGCCGCTGTCCGTGGCCGAACTCTCGGCCTACCTGAACCTGCCGTTCAGCGCGACGACCGTCCTGCTCACCGAGCTGATCACGGCCGAACTGGTGCAGGCGCGCGCCCCGATCGTCCGCCAGGCGCTCCCCAACCGTTCACTCCTCGAAGCGGTGATGCATGGACTTCAACGGCTCTGACACCATCCCCGGCCCACGCACCGAGGACCACCTGCCACAGACGGCCCAGGCCGCAGTGAAGATCGTGATCGTGGGCGGGTTCGGGGTCGGCAAGACCACCATGGTCGGCTCGGTCAGCGACATCAGGCCGCTGACCACCGAGGAGACCATGACCCAGGCCGGCATCGGGGTCGACGACGACTACGGCTCCGACACCAAGACGGCCACCACCGTGGCGATGGACTTCGGCCGCATCGGCATCACCGACAAGCTGGTGCTGTACCTGTTCGGCACCCCCGGCCAGGAACGCTTCTGGTTCCTGTGGAACGGCCTGTTCGAAGGCGCGCTCGGCGCGGTCGTCCTGGTCGACACCCGGCGCCTGGAAGTGAGCTTCGACGTCATGGGACGGCTCGAGGAACGCGGCGTGCCCTTCGTCGTCGCCGTCAACACCTTCCCGGACGCGCCCCGTTACCCGATCGAGGAACTGCGCACCGCGCTGGACCTGGCCCCGGAGATCCCGATCATCGACTGCGACGTGCGCCGCCGGGCCTCCAGCAAGGACGTGCTGATGACCCTGATGCGCTTCCTGCACTCCCTGGCCCTGTCCGGCGCCCTGCGCTGACCCGTGTCCGACCCCCACTCCATCCGTTCCGGAGCTGCACCGTGACGTCTGAACCCCAGTCCCTGACCGGCCTCGAACCCACCCCCGGCCCGCCGCCCGGCTGCCCGGCGCACGGCCTCGGCCCCGGCGAGGCGCACCGGATCCACGGCCCCGACGCCGAGGACCTGGGCGGCCTCTACGAGCACCTGCGGGAGCTGCACGGCCCCGTGGCGCCCGTACTGCTCCACGACGACGTACCGATGTGGGTGGTCCTCGGCCACGCCGAGAACCTGCAGATGGTGCGCAGCCCCTCCCAGTACACCCGCGACAGCCGCATCTGGGCCCCGCTGCTCCAGGACCGGGTCAAGCCCGACCACCCGCTCATGCCGCACATCGCGTGGCAGCCCATCTGCTCGCACGCCGAGGGCGACGAGCACCAGCGGCTGCGCGCGGCGGTCACCGGCGCCATGGCCCCCATCGACCACCGCGGCCTGCGCCGCCACATCGGCCGCTCCACCCAGGCCCTGGTCAACGACTTCTGCGAGCGCGGCCGGGCCGACCTGGTCTCCCAGTTCGCCGAGCACCTGCCGATGGCCGTGATGTGCGAGATCCTCGGCATGCCCGAGGAGTACGGCGACCGGTTGGTGCAGGCCGCCCGCGACGCGCTCAAGGGCACCGAGACCGCCATCCAGAGCCACACCTACGTCATGGAGGCGCTCGGCCGGCTCACCGCCCGCCGCCGGGCCCGCCCCGAGGACGACTTCACCAGCCACCTCATCACCCACCCGGCGGGGCTCACCGACGACGAGGTCCGCGAGCACCTGCGGCTCGTCCTGTTCGCGGCCTACGAGGCCACCGTCAACCTGCTCGCCAACGCGCTGCGCATGGTGCTGACCGAGCCGGGCTTCCGCGCCCGGCTCAACGGCGGCCAGATGACGGTGCCGGAGGCCATCGAGCAGTCGCTGTGGGACGAGCCGCCGTTCAGCACCGTCCTCGGCTACTTCGCCAAGCAGGACACGGAGCTGGGCGGGCGGCGCATCCGCCGGGGCGACGGGCTGCTCTTCGCGCCCGCCCCGGGCAACGTCGATCCCCGGGTGCGCCCCGACCTCTCCGCCGGCATGCAGGGCAACCGGTCCCACCTGGCGTTCGGCGGCGGCCCGCACGAGTGCCCCGGCCAGGACATCGGCCGCGCCATCGCCGACGTCGGTGTGGACGCGCTGCTGATGCGGCTGCCCGACGTCCAGCTGGACTGCGCCGAGGAGGACCTGCGCTGGCGCTCGTCGATCGCGTCCCGGCACCTCGTGTCGCTGCCGGTGCGCTTCGAGCCCAAGGCCCAGCAGGACGCGAGCCTGCCGCCCGGCCCGTCGACCGTCCCGCCGCAGCGCTCCGCCCCGCCGGCCGTCACCGCGCACGTCGAACCGGCCCCCGCCGCCGGACCCCGGCCGCCGGTTCCCGCCCCGGTCCCCACCCACGTTCCCGTCGCCGTCCCCGCGGCGCCGGAACCGCCCCGCCGCGAGAACGTGTGGCAGCGGCTGCTGCGCTGGTGGCGCGGGGAGTGAGCGGCGGGCCTCGCGGGGAGTGAGCGGGACGGCTACGGCTCCTGCCCGGCCCACCCGGCCGGGCAGGACCAGGCCCGCAGGGTTTGCCCGCTGACGAAGGCGTGCCGTGCCCCGGTGACCGGGTCGGTGAACTCCAGCCTACGGGCCAGCAGTTGCAGCGGGCGCCGAAAATCACCGGGCGGTACGGGGCCGGTCACCTCCGGGTACAGCGGGTCGCCGAGGATGGGCACGCCCAGCGCGTTCAGATGTACCCGGAGCTGATGGGTCTGCCCGGTCTCCGGCAGGAGCCGGTACCGGCCCAGACCGTCCCGGTGCCCGGCCAGCTCCACCCGGGTCACCGCGTTCGGCTCGCCCTCGACCTCCCGCGCGGCCTGCACCCCGCGCTCCTTCACGATCCGGCTGCGCACGGTACAGGGCAGGTCGAGCGCCGGATCGTACGGCGCCACCGCCTCGTACTCCTTGCGCACCCGCCGGTCCCGGAACATCGTCTGGTAGGCGCCGCGCTCCTCGGGCCGCACCGTGAACAGCACCAGGCCGGCGGTGAGCCGGTCCAGCCGGTGCGCGGCGGTCAGCGCCGGAACGCCCAGCTCGTCACGGAGCCGGGCCAGCGCGGTCTGGGTGACGTGCGAACCGCGCGGGGTCGTCGCGAGGAAGTGCGGTTTGTCGGCCACGACGATGTGCTCGTCGCGGTGCAGGACCTCCAGCGGGAAGGGCACCGGCACCTCGGCGGGCGGCTCCCGGTGGAACCACACGAACATCCCCGGCCGGTAGGGCGCCTCCGGGTCGACCGGCCGCCCGTCGGCGCCGACGAAGAGCCCAGCGTCGAACATGGCCTCGACGGTGCCGGGCCCGGCGCCGGTCAGCCGTGCCACGAGATGTTCCCGCACGGTCGCCCACGCCCCGCCGTGCGGCAGCCGCACCCGCACCGGGTCGACACCGTGGCGCTGGGGGAGCGGGGCGGGCGGGGGCGGGGTACGGCGTCTCACGAGGTCAAGGGTACGAGCGGGCCGGCGGGCCGGGTCATCTCCGGCCGCGGACCGGGGGAGTTGCGGGCGGGGACGGCCGCGGTCAGGGTGCCGGGGTCAGGCGGCCGCCGCGCCGCCGCTCTCCTGCTCGGCCTCGATGCGGGCGTTCCACTCCCGCTTGGCGGCCTGCCAGCCGTCCTCGTTGTGGCCGAGGCGCCAGTAGCCGGAGATCGACAGATCCTCGCGCGGGATCTGCAGCTCGACCCGGAGCATCCGGCGCAGCTCCTTCACGAAGGCCGCCTCGCCGTGCACGAAGGCGTGCGGCCGGCCCGCGGGGAACTCCAGCGCCCGTACGGCCTCGATCAGGGCCTGGCCCACCGGCCGGTTCCCGCGGTGCAGCCAGACGACCTCCACATCGGAGTCGATCTTCTGCTCCTCCTCGGGGCCCGCAACCTCCACGAAGGCGTGCGTCCGGGCACCGGCCGGCAGCGTCTCCAGGGCGCGGGCGATCGCGGGCAGCGCGCTCTCGTCACCGGCGAGCAGGTGCCAGTCGGCACTCCGGTCGGGGGCGTAGGCGCCGCCGGGGCCGCTGAAGCGCAGGGTGTCGCCGAGGCGCGCCCGCGTGGCCCAGGGTCCGGCCAGCCCCTCGTCGCCGTGGATCACGAAGTCCAGCGTCAGCTCCCGGTGCTCGGGATCCCAGGCGCGCACGGTGTACGTCCGGGTCACCGGCCACTGCTCACGCGGGAACTCCGCCCGGACGCGCTCCAGGTCGAAGGGCTCGGGATAGGTGACGCCCTCGGGGCCGAACAGCAGCTTCACGTAGTGGTCGGTGCAGGTGTCCGCGGCGAACCCGGCGAGACCCTCGCCACCGAGCACCACGCGCTGCATGTGCGGGGTCAGCCGCTCGGTCCGCACCACCTGGGCGGTATAGGGCTTGCGCGGCTTTCGTCCCGGACGCTCTGCCATCACGGCCTCCTGCTGCATTGGTTAGGTTTACCTAAGTTAGCATCACGTACCGAGCGTCGTCAGCAGTCGCCCCAGGGAGCCGCCCAGTCCCCAGCGCGCCGCCAGTGCCTCCAGGCCCGCCGGATCGCGCGGGGCGCGCGGCAGGGTGGTGTCGACGTCCGGCAGCGGGACGTCACCGGCCACCCGCACCACCTTCGGCGCGACGGCGAGGTACGGCCGGGCCTCGGTCAGCCGCTTGCGCTGCGACGGCGTGAGCCTCGCCCGCGGGTCGTCGGCCGCAGCCATGATCCCGGCCAGGTCGCCGAACTCGGCGAGCAGCTTGGCGGCCGTCTTCTCGCCGATCCCGGCCACGCCCGGCAGGCCGTCGCTCGGGTCGCCGCGCAGCAGCGCCAGATCCGCGTACCCGCGCCCGTCGACCCCATACTTCTCGCGCAGCACCGCCTCGTCGGTCAGCTGCAGCGTGCCGACGCCCTTCAGCGGGTAGAGCACCCGGACGCCGCGCTCGTCGTCGACGAGCTGGTACAGGTCGCGGTCGCCGGTGACGATGTCCACGGAGCCGCCGGCCCGCGCGGTGAACGTGCCGATCACGTCGTCCGCCTCGTACCCCGCGACCCCGACCCGGGCGATGCCGATGGCGTCCAGCACCGCCTCGATGACCGGTACCTGCGGGGAGAGCGTGTCCGGCACCTCCTCCTCGTCGGGCGCGCCCTCGTGCTCCGCGGCGACGCGGTGCGCCTTGTACGTCGGGATCAGGTCCACCCGCCACTGCGGCCGCCAGTCGGCGTCCATGCAGGCCACCAGCCGCTGCGGCCGGTGGTCCTTCACCAGCCGGTCGATGAAGTCGAGCAGTCCGCGCACCGCGTTCACCGGGGTGCCGTCCGGCGCCTTCACGGAGTCCGGTACGCCGAAGTAGGCGCGGAAGTAGAGCGAGGCGGTGTCGAGGAGCATGAGTCGTCCGGTCACGCTCGCATCATGCCGTACGCCACTGACACGGCCCCGTTGTGACGTAAGACACTTAAAAGTTTGACCAATCAGGATCGGGGGAGGCGCGGCTTCTGTCATGTACGGCCGAGACGAGAGGCACGCGTGCAACCAAGGCTTGAGGCCGAGCACCTGTTCAAGGTGTTCGGCAGACGACCGGACCAGGCAGTGGAGAAGCTGCGCGAGAGCACCGACCGGGAGGAACTGCGCGCCGACGGCACCACCGCAGCCGTCATCGACGCCTCCTTCCAGGTCGAGGCGGGCGAGATATTCGTCGTCATGGGTCTGTCGGGCTCCGGCAAGTCCACCCTGCTGCGGATGCTCAACGGTCTGCTCGAGCCGACCGCCGGCCGCGTCCGCTTCGACGGCCAGGACCTGACCGGGCTCAGCGACCGTGAGCTGCGCGAACTGCGCTCGAAGAAGATCAGCATGGTCTTCCAGCACTTCGCGCTCTTCCCGCACCGCAGCGTCCGCGAGAACGCCGCCTACGGCCTGTCCGTGCAGGGCGTGCCCCGCGCCGAGCGCGAACGCCGCGCCGACGAGGCGCTCGCCCTGTGCGGTCTGGCCGGCTGGGAGGACTCCTGGCCCGACGAGCTGTCCGGCGGCATGCAGCAGCGCGTCGGCCTCGCCCGCGCCCTGGCCACCGACGCGGACCTGCTGCTGATGGACGAGTCCTTCAGTGCCCTGGACCCGCTGATCCGCCGCGACATGCAGGACCAGCTGCTGGAGCTGCAGAAGACCCTGAAGAAGACCATCGTCTTCATCACCCACGACCTCAACGAGGCCATGCGTCTCGGCGACCGCATCGCCGTCATGCGCGACGGCCGGATCGTCCAGACCGGCACCGCCGAGGACATCCTGCTGCGCCCGGCGGACGACTACGTCGCCTCCTTCATCAAGGACGTCGACCGCTCCCGGGTGCTGACCGCCGCCGCGGTGATGGACACCGGCGTCCGCGGCGACGAGGCCGACTGCGGCTGCGAGACGGCCGCCCCCGGCACGCCCTTCACCGAGCTGTGCGCGATCAGCGCCCGGCTCAGCCACCCCGTCGCCGTCGTGGACGCCGGCCGCGGACTCGTCGGCGTCGTGCCGCGGCAGCGTCTGGTCGGCCTCCTCGGCGACGAACAGGGCGACCCCACCGCCTGCGACAACGACAACGGCGGAAAGGTGATCGCCCGTGCCTAGGATCCCTCTCGGCGACTGGGCCGACTCCGGTGTCAACTGGCTCGTCGACCACCTGTCCTGGCTCTTCGACGCGATCCGCGCGGTCATGGAGGGCATGTACGACGGCATCGACGCCGTCCTCGCCGCGCCCGCGCCGCTGCTCATGGCCGGCATCCTCGGCGTGATCGCCTGGTGGCTGCGTGGTCTGCTCGGCGGCGTCCTCGCCTTCGCCGGGTTCGCGCTGGTCGACTCGCTCGACCTGTGGGACCGGGCGATGTCCACGCTGGCCCTCGTCCTGGTGGCTACGGTGATCGCCCTGGTGATCTCCATCCCGCTGGGCATCTGGGCCGCCCGCTCCAAGGCGGTCAGCGCGGCCGTGCGGCCCGTCCTGGACCTGCTCCAGACCATGCCGTCGATGGTCCTGCTGATCCCCGCGATGCTCTTCTTCGGCCTCGGCACCGCCGCGGGTGTCGTCGCCACCCTGATCTTCGCGCTCGCCCCCGGCGTCCGCATGACCGAGCTGGGCATCCGGCAGGTCGACGCCGAACTGGTCGAGGCCGCGGAGGCGTTCGGCACCACGCCGCGCGACACCCTGTGGCGCGTGCAGATGCCGCTGGCCCTGCCGACCATCATGGCCGGCGTCAACCAGGTGATCATGCTGGGCCTGTCCATGGTCGTCATCGCCGGCATGGTCGGCACCGGCGGCCTCGGCGGCGCGGTCAACGAGGCCATCGGCCAGCTCGACATCGGCTACGGCTTCGAGGCGGGCGTCGGCATCGTCGTCCTCGCCATCTACCTGGACCGGGTCACCGGCGCCCTCGGCACCCAGCTCTCCCCGCTCGGCCGCAGGGCCGCCGCCAAGACCCGGACGACGACCTGGTCGTACCGTCCGCGCCCGGTGGTCGCCGTCGCCGGCGTGGTCGCCCTCGCGCTCGTGGCGGGCGGTCTGGGCGTCTTCGGCTCCTCCGGCACCTCCGAGGCCTCCGGCACCGACATCGGCCGGGGCAAGGAGATCAACATCGGCTACATCCCCTGGGACGAGGGCATCGCCTCCACCTTCCTGTGGAAGGAGTTGTTGGAGCAGCGCGGCTTCAAGGTGAACACCACCCAGTACGCGGCCGGCCCCCTCTACACCGGCCTCGCCACCGGCCAGCTCGACTTCGAGACCGACTCCTGGCTGCCCACCACGCACGCCGAGTACTGGAAGAAGTACGGCGACAAGCTGGACGACCTCGGCAAGTGGTACGGCCCCACCTCCCTCGAGCTGTCCGTCCCGTCCTACGTGAAGGACGTGAACTCCTTGGCGGACCTGAAGGACCACGCCTCCGAGTTCGGCGGCAAGATCGTCGGTATCGAGCCCAGCGCCGGCATGATGGGCATGCTCAAGGACAAGGTCCTCAAGAGTTACGGCCTGCAGGGCAAGTACCAGGTCATCGACGGCTCCACGCCCGCGATGCTCGCCGAGCTCAAGCGCGCCTACGCCAAGAAGGAGCCGGTCGTCGTCACCCTGTGGTCGCCGCACTGGGCGTACAGCGACTACGACCTGAAGAAGCTGAAGGACCCCGCGGGCGCCTGGGGCAAGGGCGACGGCGTGCACACCCTCGCCCGCAAGGGCTTCGCCGCCGACAACCCCGAGGTCGGCGCCTGGCTCAAGAACTTCTCGATGACCGAGAAGCAGCTCACCGGACTGGAGGCGCAGATCCAGAAGTCCGGCAAGGGCAAGGAGCAGGACGCCGTCCGTACCTGGCTGAAGCAGCACCCGGGCATGGCCGACAAGTGGGCGCCGATCGACCGCAAGGGCCACGAGAGCCAGGCGGCCGGATGACCTGACCGTCCCGGCCGTCACCCGAGGGGCGGGTGCCGCGAACACGTCCTCCGCGGGCGTGCCCGCGGCACCCGCCCCTCGCGGTTTTTCCGGGTCCCGGCACGCCTTCGTGGCCTTCCCGACGCTCCCCGGATCATCCACGGTAAGGATCCGGCCAACCACGGAGGGTAATGAACACGGCCCCCGCGGAACATCGGGGGCCGTCCGGGCCTTGGAACAAGGGAGACCCGTCCCGCATCACCAGCCGCCGCACTGGCGTGAACCGTGGGGGTGCGGGCCCACCGGCGTGTCAGGGATGTGACAGGCGCGTGAAACGGTTTGCCGAACATGCGTAGGGTGCAGACAACTCTTCAGGGGACCGCCCGGCGACGGGCGTCCGGCCGGCGGCACGACGAGTGAAGGAGGGAGCCGGAGCGATGGGCGACCACAAAGAGCAGCAGCCCGTGCGGGTGGGCGCGGCCGTACGGCGGCGGCGTCGCTCGCTGGAGCTCACGCTCGCCGTCGTGGCCGAGCGCACCGGCCTCTCGGTGCCCTTCCTCAGCCAGGTCGAGAACGACAAGGCCCGCCCGAGCCGCGGCTCCCTGGAGAAGCTCGCCGACGCCCTGCGCACCACGGCGGTGGAACTCCTCGCCGCCGCCGACCCCGCGGCCAGCGTCGACGTCGTACGCGCCGAGCCCGTCACCGAGTCCGACTTCCTGCCCCGCACCCGGTCCCTGGTGCGCGGCCACCACCAGCTGCACGCCTCGGAGTTCACCGGCGACCACGACGCCGGGCGCGAGTTCCAGCACCGCAACGACGAGCTGATGTACGTCGCCGACGGCGCCGTCGAGATCGAGGCCGAGGGCCGCGCCTACCGCCTGGGCCGCGGCGACACCCTGTATCTGACCGGCGGGGTCCGCCACCGCTGGCGCGCGACGGTCCCGGACACCCGGGTGATCGTGGTGGCGGTCGCCGAGCACATCGAGGCCGTGCAGGACCGGGCGCGCTAGCTGTCGTGGTGCGCGTCGTCTCCCTGGTGCCCTCGCTGACCGAGGCGGTGGCCGAATCGCTGCCCGGCGTGCTGGCCGGGGTCACCGACTGGTGCACGCACCCGCCGGACCTCGGGGCCGTCCGGATCGGCGGCACCAAGAACCCGGCCGTCGACCGGATCGTCGCCCTCGCCCCCGACCTGGTGATCGCCAACGAGGAGGAGAACCGCGCCCCCGACCTGGACGCCCTGCGTACGGCGGGTCTTGAGGTGCTGGTCACCGAGGTGCGGACGGTGCCACAGGCGTTCCGCGAGCTGGACCGGGTGCTGACGGCGTGCGGCGCGCCGGCCCGGCCCCGCTGGCTGGACGAGGCGGAGGCGGCCTGGGCGGAGCTGCCCGAACCCCCGGCCCCGACGACGGCGGTCGTGCCCGTCTGGCGCCGCCCCTGGATGGTGCTGGGCCGGGACACCTTCGCGGGTGACGTGCTGGCCCGCCTCGGCGTGCGCCACCTGTACGCCGGCCATCCCGACCGCTACCCCCGGGTGCCCCTGGCGGAGTTGTTGGCGGCGGACCCGGACCTGGTCGTCCTGCCGGACGAGCCCTACCGCTTCACCACCGGGGACGGCCCCGAGGCCTTCCCCGGCCTGCGCTGCGCACTGGTCAGCGGACGCCACCTGACCTGGTACGGGCCGTCGCTGGCCGAGGCGCCGCGGGTGCTGGGCGGGGCGCTTCGGGCAGCTCACCGCTGAGCAGCCCGCGTACCGTCCCCGACGCGGCCGCCAGCCATGCGACGGCCAGCAGGCCGTAGAGACCGGTGGCCAGCGCGTCGTACGCCGCGAGCCCGGTGTGCCCGGCGAGAGAGGCCGCGCCGGTGACGCAGGTGCCCACCGGGAAGGTGAACGCCCACCAGGTCATCGAGAACCCCATGCCCCGCCGCCGGGCCCGCACCACGTGCGCCGAGGCGAGTGCCAGCCACAGCAGCGCGAACCCCATGACCGGCACCCCGTACAGCACCGCGAACACCCCGAGGCCGCGGTCGTAGGGCGCCGGTACGACCCCGGGGGCCGCGTCCGCGATCAGCCCGACGGCGGTGGTGGACTGCCCGAGCGGACCGAGGACCAGGAACAGCACCGGGGTGAGCGCGAGCGGCAGCGGGCCGGAGACCAGCGGCCGGGCGAAGACGAGCGGCAGTGTCGCCAGCGTGGCCAGCAGGCTCAGCCCGAACAGCGCGAAGCACCCCAGCAGCAGCGTCTCTCGCGGCTGCCCCGGCGGCAGCAGCGGCACGAGGCGCGGCCCGGCCGCGGCGGAGACCATCGGCGCGACGAGCGGCAGCAGCCAGGACGGGCCGGCCTCGCGGGGCCCGCCCCGGTGGTGCGCGGCCATCAGGTACGGCACGGCGACGGCGGCCGCGAGCCCCACCGCGGTACCGGCGGTGAACAGGACCGCGTCGAGCGCCAGCGCGGGGCCGGTGCCGATCCAGTCCCGGCCGACCGTCGCCGCACCGCCGCCCACCGCCAGCAGGGCCATCGACAGGCAGCCGTAGAAGGGGGCCACGGCCGGGTCCAGGAGGTGGGCGCGGGCCCGGTCGCGGTGGTGCGTCCAGTGCCGGGCGCGGGCGGCCAGCAGGGCCGCCAAAGCGACGAGGGACAGCGTCCACAGCGCGGTGCACACCCCGCGCAGCCCGGGGACCTGCGCCCGGAGCGCGGCACCGGCCGTGCCGACGACCGAGGTGCCCATGACGCAGGCGTACCAGTTGGGGCCGAGGTGCCGGACCCGGGCGGCACGTGCGGTGGGCAGGGAGTGGGCTGCGATGACCATGTCCGTACGATCCCGCCGCCGGCCCCGGCCGGCCAGGGAGTACCGGTGTATGGGGGCATAAGCTGGTCTTATGAGCGAGCGGAACGCGACGGACGACGGCCTGCCCGGCGGCTCGCTGGCGCACCGGGTGCCCGACCTCGGCGCGCTGGAACTGCTGCTGGCCGTGGCGCGGCTGGGCAGCCTCGGCGCGGCGGCCCGGGAGGTGGGCATCACCCAGCCCGCCGCCAGCAGCCGGCTGCGCTCGATGGAACGGCAGCTCGGGGTGGCCCTGGTCGACCGCTCACCGCGCGGTTCCCGGCTCACCGACGCGGGCGCCCTGGTGACGGACTGGGCCCGGCGGGTGGTGGAGGCGGCGGCGGCCTTCGACGCGGGCGCGCGGGCGCTGCGCGACCGGCGCGACTCCCGGCTGCGGGTCGCGGCGAGCATGACCATCGCCGAGTACCTGCTGCCGGGCTGGCTGCTCGCCCTGCACGCCGAGCGGCCCGACACCGCGGTGTCCCTGCTCGCGGGCAACTCGGCGAAGGTCGCGGAACTCCTCCTGGACGGCGAGGCGGACCTGGGCTTCGTGGAGGGCCTGACGCTTCCCGCGGGCCTGGACTCGGCGGTGATCGCCCGGGACCGTCTGATCGTCGTCACGGCACCCGGGCATCCCTGGGCCCGCCGCCGGCGCCCGCTCACCCCGTCCGAACTGGCGGCCACCCCGCTGATCCTGCGCGAACGCGGCTCCGGCACCCGCCAGGTGCTGGACACGGCGCTCGGCGGCCTGGCCCGGCCGCTGATCGAACTGTCCTCCACCACGGCGGTGAAGGCCTCGGCGGTGAGCGGCGCCGGTCCGTCGGTGCTGAGCGAGCTGGCGGTGGGGGAGGAGCTGGCGATGCGGCGTCTGGTGCGCATCCCGGTCGAGGGCGTCGCCCTGCGCCGTGACCTGCGCGCGGTGTGGCCGACGGGACACCGGCCCACCGGACCGGCACGGGAACTGCTGTCGCTGACGCGAGGCTGAGGTCCTCCGGGCACCGCACGCCGGGCGCCGGACGCTGGGCGCCGGACGCCGGACGCTGGACCCCGGACCCCGGACGCCGGACGCCGGACGCCGGACGCCGGACCCCGGACGCCGGACGCCGGACGCCGGACGCCGGACCCCGGACGCCGGACCGGACCCCGGCGCCGGACCGGACCCCGGACGCCGAACCGGACCCCGGACCGGACCCCAGTCCCTGAGCCCGGACCCCAGTCCCCAGTCCCCCGACCCCGGTCCGGCTCAGGACGTGGCGGCCCGTACCAGGGCCCGCATGACCCGGGTGTCGTCCCCCATCTCCGGATGCCACTGGACCCCGAGCACCCAGCCCTCCCCGGGCGGCAGCTCAACCGCCTCCACGGTCCCGTCCGCCGTGTGCGCGGAGGGCACCAGCCCCTGCCCGAGCCGCTCCACCGCCTGATGGTGGTACGTCGGCACGGTCACCTCCTCCGGGACGATCCCGGCGTACCGGGTCCCCGGCACGGGCTTCACCGGATGCCCTCCGAAGACGCCGACCAGCTCCGCGTGCCCGTCCAGGTGCTGCACGAGCGTGCCGCCGAGGGCGACGTTCAGCAGCTGCATGCCCCGGCAGATCCCCAGCAGCGGCACCCCGGCCGTCAACGCCGCCTCGATCAGGGCCAGTTCCCAGGCGTCCCGCTCCGGCGCGGGCCGCCCCGTACGGGGGGACCGCTCGGCGCCGTAGCGCGCCGGGTCGACGTCCGGGCCGCCCGCCACGACCAGCCCGTCCAGCCGGGCCACCACGGCGGCGGCCCGCGCGGGCTCGTCCGGCGGCAGCATGGCGGCCAGCCCGCCGGCCCGCTGCACCAGCCGCGGATACGCGGCCGGCAGCAGCGCGGCCGCCAGCTCCCACACCCCCCACCGCGCACCCGGCTCCAGATACGTGCTCACACCGATCAGCGGCCGCACCGTCCCACCGCCCTTCCCGAAACGCAAAGGTCCACCCATGTACCTTTGCAGAGCCCGGTCATGCCAGAAACCCCCGCAGCAGCGCCGCCGTGCCCGCGCAGTGCTCGCGCATCACCTCCCGCGCCCCGTCCGCGTCCCCGTCCAGCACCGCCTCGACCAGCGCGGTGTGCTGCCGCTGCGAGTGCTCCAGGTTGCGCACCAGCAGCGGGATGCAGTCCAGCAGGTCGTTGACGCTCGCCCGCACCGCCGCGTACCGGGCGGCCAGTGACGGCGAACCGCTCAGCTCGGCCAGCGTCAGGTGCAGCAGCGTGTCCCGCCGCCGGTAGTCGGGGAGCGGGGCCTCGTGGGTGCGGCGCAGGGCCTCGCGCAGCAGCCCGGCCCGCTCCGGGGTCAGCCCGTGCGCCGCGCACAGCCCCGCCGCGCCCACCTCCAGCACCTCGCGGAAGCGCAGCACGTCCTCGATGTCCACCTCGGCGATCCGCCGCCGCAGCTCGTCCTCGCCGCCCGCGTCCGCGCGCGGCAGCACGAACGTCCCGCCGTACCGCCCGCGCCGTGACTCCACCAGACCCTGGTCCTGCAGCACCTTCAGTACCTCGCGCAGCGTCACCCGGCTGATGCCGAGCCGCTCCGCCAGCTCCCGTTCGGCGGGCAGCCGCTCACCGCCAGGCACCAGGCCGAGCCGTACCACCTGGAGGATCTGCTCCAGGGCCTCCTCGAAGCCGTTGCCGGCCCGCACCGGCCGCAGCACCGGAGCGAGCCGGTCGTCCGCCGCCCGCGCCCGCCCGCCCCGTGCGTCCGTTTCCCGCGGCATCCGGCCGTGCCCCCTTCCCAGGCAAAGGTCGTGAGCAATACCTTATGGCTCCCGGTCCGGCCGAAAAAGTGCCGAACAGCCGAAGGAGGATCTCCCGTGGCAGACCGCACACCCCCACTGAGCGTCGAGGAACTGCGCGCACTCGTCGCCGGCGGTGAGATCGACACGGTCGTCCTGGCCTTCCCCGACATGCAGGGGCGGCTGCAGGGCAAGCGGTTCGCCGCCCGCTTCTTCCTCGACGAGGTCCTGCACCACGGCACCGAGGGCTGCAACTACCTCCTCGCCGTGGACACCGAGATGAACACGGTCGACGGCTACGCGATGTCCTCCTGGGACCGCGGCTACGGCGACTTCGCCATGCACCCGGACCCCGCCACCCTGCGCCGCGTCCCCTGGCACCCCGGCACCGCCCTGCTCGTCGCCGACCTCGCCTGGAACGACGGCGCCCCGGTCGTCGCCGCGCCCCGCCAGGTCCTGCGCCGCCAGCTCGAACGGCTCGCCGAGCTCGGCTACACCGCCCAGGTCGGCACCGAGCTGGAGTTCATCGTCTTCAAGGACAGCTACGAACAGGCCTGGAACGCGAACTACCAGGGCCTCACCCCGGCCAACCAGTACAACGTCGACTACTCCATCCTCGGCACCGGCCGCGTCGAGCCCCTGCTGCGCCGGCTGCGCAACGACATGGCGGGCGCCGGGCTGACCGTGGAGTCCGCCAAGGGCGAGTGCAACCCGGGCCAGCACGAGATCGCCTTCCGCTACGACGAGGCCCTCGTCACCTGCGACCAGCACGCCCTGTACAAGACCGGCGCCAAGGAGATCGCCGCCCAGGAGGGCGTCTCGATCACCTTCATGGCCAAGTACGACGAGCGCGAGGGCAACTCCTGCCACATCCACCTCTCGCTGGCCGACGCCGACGGCGACAACGCCATGGCCGGACCCGACGGCATGTCCGACGTGATGCGGCACTTCCTCGCCGGGCAGCTCGCCGCCCTGCGCGACCTATGCCTCCTCTACGCCCCCAACATCAACTCCTACAAGCGGTTCCAGCCCGGCTCCTTCGCGCCCACCGCCGTCGCCTGGGGCCACGACAACCGCACCTGCGCGCTCCGCGTGGTCGGCCACGGCCGCTCCCTGCGCTTCGAGAACCGCCTCCCCGGCGGCGACGTCAACCCCTACCTCGCCGTCGCCGCACTGGTCGCGGCCGGTCTGCACGGCGTCGAGCAGCGACTCGAACTGCCCGAGCCCTGTCCCGGCAACGCCTACACCGCGGACTTCGAGCACGTGCCCACCACCCTGCGCGAGGCCGCCGAGCTCTGGGAGAACAGCCCCGTGGCCAAGGCCGCCTTCGGCGACGAGGTCGTGGCCCACTACCGGAACATGGCCCGCGTCGAACTGGCCGCCTTCGACGCCGCGGTCACCGACTGGGAACTGCGCCGCTCCTTCGAACGCCTGTGATGCGAACGCCTGTGAAAGGTCCCCACGTGTCCGACCCGCACGAGCTGAAGGTCCTCAACCCCGCCACCGAGGAGGTCGTCGCCACCGTCCCCGCCGCCGGCGCGCCGGACGTGGACGCCGCCGTCGCCCGGGCCGCGCGCGTCCAGCCCCAGTGGGCCGCGCTCGCGCCCGCCGACCGGGCCCGGCTGCTGCGCCGCTTCGCCGACACCGTCGACGGCCACGTCGAGGAACTGGCCCGGCTGGAGGTCCGCGAGGCCGGGCACACCATCGGAAACGCCCGCTGGGAGGCCGGCAACGCCCGCGACCTGCTGCTGTACGCGGCGGGCGGTGCCGAGCGCGTCCTCGGCAGCCAGATCCCGGCGCCCGGCGGCTGGAACGTCACCTTCCAGGAGCCCCTCGGCGTCATCGGGGTGATCGCCCCCTGGAACTTCCCCATGCCCATCGCCGCCTGGGGCTCCTTCCCGGCGCTCGCCGCGGGCAACGCCGTCGTCCTCAAGCCCGCCGAGACCACCCCGCTCACCGCCCTCCGCCTCGCCGAACTCGCCCTGGAGGCGGGCCTTCCCGAGCACCTCTTCCAGGTGCTGCCCGGTCACGGCCACACCGCCGGACGCGCACTGGTGGACCACCCGGACATCGCCAAGATCGTGTTCACCGGCTCCACGAGCACCGGCCGCGAGGTCATGGAGCGCTGCGCCCGGCTGGTCAAGCCGGTCACCCTGGAACTCGGCGGCAAGAGCCCGAACGTCGTCTTCGCCGACGCCGACCTCGAGACCGCCCTCGACCCCTTCTCCTTCCTGGACAACGCCGGCCAGGACTGCTGCGCCCGCACCCGCGTCCTGGTGCAGGAAGCGGTGTACGAGGAGGCCCGCGAATTCCTGGCCGGCGCGCTGGCCGCCGTCGTCGTGGGCGACCCGGCCGACGAGAAGACGCGGATGGGTCCGCTGATCTCCCGTCAGCAGCTCGACCGGGTACGGTCCTTCGTGCCCGAGGACGCCCCCGCCCTGCGCGGCGTCGCCCCCGACGGCCCCGGCTTCTGGTTCCCGCCGACCGTGCTCACCGGCGAACGGCCCGACTCCCCGGCGGCCCGCGAGGAGATCTTCGGACCGGTCGCCGTCCTGCTGCCCTTCACCGACGAGGAGGACGCGGTCCGCCTCGCCAACGACACCCCCTACGGCCTGTCCGGATCCGTCTGGACCCGGGACGTCGGCCGCGCCCTGCGCGTCTCCCGGGCCGTCCGCGCGGGCAACCTGTCCGTGAACTCCCACTCCAGCGTCCGCTACTGGACCCCGTTCGGCGGCTTCAAGCAGTCCGGACTCGGCCGCGAGCTCGGACCCGACGCCCTGACCGCCTTCACCGAGACCAAGAACGTCTTCATCAGCACGGAGGGCCCCGCACAGTGAACGCAGAACACGTCTGCCGCCGTCTGGTCGGCCGTACCGCCGTCGTCACCGGAGCCGGCAGCGGCATCGGCCTCGCCACCGCCCGCCGGCTCGCCTCCGAAGGAGCCCACGTCGTCTGCGGAGACGTCGACGAGGAGCACGGCAAGGCCGCCGCCGACGAGACCGGCGGGCTCTTCGTGAAGGCCGACGTCACCGACCCCGGGCAGGTCGAGGCGCTGTTCGCGGCGGCCCACGACACCTACGGCAGCGTCGACGTCGCCTTCAACAACGCCGGCATCTCCCCGCCCGACGACGACTCCATCCTGGACACCGGCCTGGAGGCCTGGAAGCGCGTCCAGGAGGCCAACCTCACCTCCGTCTACCTCTGCTGCAAGGCCGCCATCCCGTACATGCGGCGCCAGGGCCGGGGCTCCATCATCAACACGGCGTCCTTCGTGGCCCGGATGGGAGCGGCCACCTCGCAGATCTCGTACACCGCCTCCAAGGGCGGCGTGCTCGCCATGTCCCGTGAACTGGGCGTGCAGTTCGCCCGGGAGGGGATCAGGGTCAACGCCCTGTGCCCGGGCCCGGTCGACACCCCGCTGCTGCGGGAACTGTTCGCCAAGGACCCGGAGCGCGCCGCGCGCCGCCTGGTGCACATCCCCGTCGGGCGGTTCGCCCGGGCCGAGGAGATCGCCGCCGCCGTCGCCTTCCTGGCCAGCGACGACTCCTCCTTCGTCAACGCCACCGACTTCCTGGTGGACGGCGGGATCTCGGGCGCGTACGTCACCCCTCTGTAAGGGGCAGAGGTGTAGGTTCCGCGCATATGCGACTACTTCTCGCGTGGACCCTGGCAGCGGCCGCCGCCCTGGCGGCCGCGCCCACCGCGCCGTCGGCGCGGCCCGGCTGCCCCCGGCTGACCACCTCCTGGCACGGCGACAACCGCGCCCGTCTGCAACACGTCATCGACGCCCGCGGCACCTGCTCCGGGCACACCGGCGCGGTCGCCGCGTTCGACTGGGACAACACGGTCACCAAGAACGACGTCACCGACGCCACCCTCTCCTGGGCCCTGCGCCAAGACCGCCTGCCGCGTCCCGCCCGCTGGAAGGACACCAGCGCCTGGCTGACCGAGGCCGCCGACAAAGCCCTGACGGCCGCCTGCGGCACCGGGGCGGGCGCGCCCCTCAGGACCTCCACCGAGCCGCGCTGCACGGACGAGATCCTCGAGATCCGCGAGAACGCCACCACCATGAGCGGCGCCCGCGCCTTCGCGGGCCACTGGAACCACCGGCGCACGGTCCCGCAGTACGCCTGGATCCCGCAGCTCTTCGCCGGCCGCACCCCCGCCGAACTCGCCTCCTACGCCCGCGCCGCCCGCCGCGAGGCCCTGGCCGCCCCGGTCGGCGCGACCCGCACCCTCGGCACCCACACGGTCCCCGCCTACGTCCGCCACTACGCCCAGCAGCGCGACCTCATCCGCACCCTGCACCGGGCCGGTTTCCGGGTCTACGTCGTCTCCGCGGGCGCCGAGCCCGTCACCGAGGTCTGGTCCAGGGGCGTCGGCGTGGACGCGGCGCACACGATCGCCATCCGCCCGGTCCTGGACCGCCGGGGCCGGATCACCACCCGGACCGAGGGCTGCGGCGGCGTCCCGGCGACCCGCGGATCGGTCATCCCGTACATCGACGGCAAACGCTGCTGGATCAACCAGGAGGTCTACGGCGTGCGGGGCGCCGCCGCCTGGCAGCGGCAGCCCTGGGAGCGCCGGCCCGCCCTCGCGGCCGGCGACGCCGACACCGACGTCACCTTCGTCGGCGACTCCACCGGCGCCCACCTGGTGATCGACCGCGGCAAACCGGAACTGATGTGCCGGGCCTACGACGACGCCGACCACCGCTGGCTGGTGAACCCCATGTTCATCGACCCGCTGCCGCGCCGGACCGAGCCGTACCGGTGCTCGACCACTGCCTGGACCGCGCCCGACGGCACGCCCGGACCGGTCCGGCGCGCCGACGGCTCGGTGGTGCCGGACCAGGCCGGCCCGATGCCCTGAGCGCCCGGCGGGCGCGGTTCGGGGGCTCGGCTCACAGGAAGGTGCGGCCCTCACCGCGATACGTGGGCACGGCCGCCGTGACCGTGTCGCCCTCGACCAGGTGCAGCACGTCGAACCGCTCGCACAGCTCGCCCGCCTTGGCGTGCCGGAACCACACCTTGTCGCCGATCAGCAGATCGTCGGCGGGCGAGCCGAGCAGCGGGGTCTGCACCTCGCCCGGACCCTCCTGCGGGTCGTACGCCAGCCCCTCCGGCAGGTACGGCACCGGCAGCCGGTCGGGGCCGGCGGCGCCGGAGGCCGGATAGCCGCCGCCCAGCACGGTGACGACACCCACGCCGGGCCGCCGCACGACGGGCTGTGCGAACAGGGCGGCCGGACGCCCGGTGAAGGACGTGTAGTTGTCGAAGAGCCGGGGCACGTAGAGCCCCGAACCGGCGGCGATCTCGGTGACCGCGTCCTCGGCGGCGGTGTGCTGCACGCTGCCCGTCCCGCCGCCGTTGACGAACTCCAGGCCGGGCGCCACGGCGCGTACCGCCCGCACCACCGCCGCGCGCCGCTCGGCCAACTCCCGCCGTGCGGCGGCCTGCATCAGCCGGATCGCCCGCGAGCGCAGCGGCCGCCCGGCCACCGCGTCCCCGACCCCGGCGACATGACCCTCGTACGCCATGATCCCCACCAGCCGGAAGCCCGGCCGCCGGGCCACCGCCCGTGCCAGCTCGGCGAGCTGGGCGGGGGAGTGCAGCGGCGAGCGCCGGGCCCCGACCCGCACCCGGCCGCCCAGCAGCCGCAGCGAGGTGTCCAACTCCAGGCAGACGCGCACCACTTCACGACCGCCGTCGCGGGCCGCGTCGATCAGGTCGAGCTGCGCCACGTCGTCCACCATCACGGTGACCGCGCCGGCGAGCTTGGGATCGGCGGCCATTTCCGCGAACCCCGCCCGGTCGGCGGACGGATAGGCGAGGAGGACGTCGTCGAACCCGGAGCGGGCCAGCCACAGGGACTCGGCGAGCGTGAACGACATGATGCCCTGGAAACCGTCCCTGGCCAGGATCCGCTCCAGCAGGGCCCGGCAGCGCACGGACTTGCTGGCGACCCGCACCGGCTTGCCGCCGGCCCGGCGCAGGAGGTCGTCCGCGTTCGCGTCGAACGCCTCCAGGTCCACGATCGCGAGAGGGGCGTCCAGATGGGCGGTGGCCCGGTCATAACGGGCCCGGTCGGCGGCGCGCGCAGTCATGACGGAAGCGTGCCAGACAGGATTACCGCAGGGTAGGGGGACGATACGGGCAGATGCCACCGGCTCGTGGACTGGTTCTCGTTCTCTCCCGGACAACCCGTAGAGTGACGCGCACGACGGCGGAACGCTCCCGGCCGCATCACCTGAACCGGGATGCCGGTCCAGCCGTACGGGTATGCGTGCCCGGACGGAGCTTCGCACCGGGCACGGCCGAGCAGCACAGCGGCCCGCTTGCGGAAGACGGCCCGGGCACGAGGAAACGGGGGGTGCATGAGCACGGAAGCGCGCCGCGCCCCGATCCCACCGCGCCCCGCCGACCCGCCCCGCCCCGCCACCCCACCGCGCCCGACCAACGCGCCCCAGGGCCACGCCCCTGAGACCGTCGCGGCGCCCCCGGGCGCACGGGCGTCCGCCCCGCCGGCCGGTGACGCGGAGCCGGGCGGCCGCGGCGGCCGGGGGACGAACCGCGCCCCAGCCGCGCCCGCCGCCCAGCCGGGTGACCGGGGCGGCGAGTCCTGGACCGGGCACGGGCCCGTGGGCCGGGGCGGCACGGCGCCCGGGAACGCCGGTGAGCCGAGCCACCACCGAGGCCGGGGCGCCCGCGCCGACGCGGCCGTGCCCTCCCCTCCGGGCGCACGTCGTCCCGAGGCCCCCACTCCTGCCGAGCCCGCCTCCCCGGCGGACGACGCCGACGACGAGGAGCCCTCGGTCTTCGCACCGCGTGCCGCGCGGAACCCGGCCGGCCGGGCCCCGGAGGAGACGCGGCAGGGCGGCGAGCGGTCCGGCGCCGCGCGCGCGGCCGACGGCCCCCGCTTCCCCGCCTTCCCCTCCGCCGCCGTCCCCGGTGGCGCCGACCCGTCGGGCCCGCCTCCGCCGCCCGCCTCCGCCCGCTTCCCCGACGCCCCGCCGACCGCGGCACGCGCCGTGGCCCCGGCCCGACGGCCCGGCGCTCCGGCGGAGTCCGCGGCGGAGACGACGACCCGGCTGCGGCCCGTCCCGGCTGCGCCGGAACAGCGTCGTTCCGGTTCCGCCGCCTCGGCGGCGCGGCCGGGCGCATCCGCCGAGTCCGCGGCGGAGACGACGACCCGGCTGCGGCCGGTCCCGGCGGCGCCCGAGCAGCGCCGCTCCGGTTCCGCGTCCGGGTCCGCCCCGGGCCGTGGCGGCTCGGTCCCGGCGTCCGGCCCCGACCGCCCGGCCTCCGGGCAGCGGCCCGCCGCCACCCGCCCGGCCTCCGCGCAGGCTCCCGCAGGCCCTGCCTCCCAGCCGCCGCCCGCTCCCGACCGCTCGGCCTCCGGGCAGCGGCCCGCCCCGTCCCCCCGCGCCGCGACCCCGCCGGCCCCGGCGTCGCCGCCGGGGTCCGGCCCGCGTGACGGGCGGCCCGCGTGGAGTCCGGGCGACCCCGCCCGCCCCGCGAGCCCCGCGCCGGTGTCGCCGGATCCGGTCCTGTCCTGGAGCGCGGACGGGGCCGGCCGGCCCTTCGTGTCGTTCGGGGCGCCCGAGTACGGGGAGCGCCCACGCACCCGGACCCCGGCGTGGCTGGGCCCCCGCACCGCCGCTGCCGCCGCCTGCCTGGTCCTCGGCCTCGGCCTCATCGGCGGTGCGGTGACCGGGAGTTGGCTCACCGGCGACGGTCCCGACGGCAAGGCGGGCACCGGGTTCAGCGCGGCCGGCACGCTGTGGCACAGCGTGCCCGTGGACCGGCTGTTCCCGCCCACCGTCCAGGGCACCGGCGCCGGTCCCGGCGGCGCCGACCGGACCTGGACGCGGATCGCCGTCGCCCCGGACAGCGGCTGCGCCGGCGCCTTCGACCCGCTGCTGCGCAAGGTCCTCGCCCCGGTCGGCTGCCGGCGGCTCCTGCGCGCCACGTACACCGACGCCACCCAGAGCCACGTCACAACCGTGGGCCTGCTGTTCACCAAGGGCGACCCCGCCGCCATGTCCGCGCTCGCGGCCCGCTTCCGCGACGAACACTTGGACCGGCGCGCCGACCTTATGCCCCGGCCGTACGCCGCCAAGGGCACCGCCGCGGCCCGGTTCGGCGACGGGCAGCGCGCCACCTGGACCGTCTCCGTCCTCACCGACGCCCCCGTCGTCGCCTACGCCGTGTCCGGCTGGGCCGACGGCCGTACGGTCGACTCGCCGCAGCCCGCCGCCGACGCCGCACGGTCCGGCGCCGGCTCGGCAGCAGCCCAGGCCGGCCTCGGCCAGGAGGCGCAGGGGCTGGCCGACCGCGTCGAACGCCGGCTGCGCCAGACCGCCGGACCGGCCACGGAGAGCCCCTCATGAGACGAACGACGCGCCGCCGCCCGCGCGGGGCCGGGTCGGCGGTGAGCCTGCTGCTCGCCGGCTCCCTCGTCCTGCTGCCGTCCGCCGCCGCCCACGCCGACGGCATCCGCGCCCAGCAGTGGAGCCTGTCCGCCCTGCGCCTGGACGAGGCCTGGCAGACCACCAAGGGCCGGGGCGTCACCGTCGCCGTGCTCGACACCGGGGTCGAGGCCGACCACCCGGACCTGGCCGGCAACGTCCTCGCCGCCAAGGACATGATCGGTTTCGGCGCCGGTCCCGGCGACCGCGACTGGGCCCGGCACGGCACCGCCATGGCCGGCATCATCGCCGGACACGGCCACGGCGCCGGACACACCGCAGGCGTCATGGGCGTCGCCCCCGAGGCGAAGATCCTGCCCGTGCGGGTCATCCTCGAGGACGGCGACTCCGCCCGCGGCAAGGCCCGTACCACCCGGGGGAACGCCCTCGCCGACGGCATCCGCTGGGCCGCCGACCACGGCGCCGACGTCATCAACCTCTCCCTCGGCGACGACTCCGACTCCGCCCATCCGGAGCCGAGCGAGGACGAGGCCGTGCAGTACGCCCTGAAGAAGGGCGTGGTGGTCGTGGCCTCCGCGGGCAACGGCGGCGCCAAGGGCGACCACGTCTCCTACCCGGCCGCCTACCCGGGCGTCATCGCCGCCACCGCCGTCGACCGCTACGGCACCCGCGCCTCCTTCTCCACCCGCCGCTGGTACGCGGCGGTCAGCGCGCCCGGCGTGAACGTCGTGATCGCCGACCCCGACCACAAGTACTACGAGGGCTGGGGCACCTCGGCCGCCGCCGCGTACGTCTCGGGCGCGGCGGCCCTGGTCACGGCGGCCCATCCGGAGCTGACCCCGGCCCAGGTCAAGAAGGTCCTGGAGGACACCGCCCGCGACGCCCCGGTGGGCGGCCGGGACGACTCCCGCGGCTTCGGCATGATCGACCCCGCGGCGGCCCTGAAGGCCGCGGCCCGCCTCGAACCCCGGAGCCTGCGCCCGGCCTCGTACGGGGAGAAGTACTTCGGCCCCGGCCCGGACACCGCCAGGGCCACCGCGTCCACGTCCGGCTGGGCGGGCCCGCTCGCGGGCGGCACCGGCGCGGTGCTGCTGGTGGCCGGTGCGGTCCTGTGGCGGGGCCGGAACCAGGGGCGGCGGCGGAACGAGGAGTACTAGACCCGCGCGGCCCCGGAGAGCACCGCGGGCACCCGTGCGAACGCCTCCCGGTGGTCCGCCGCCCACCGCGCGTACGACCGGGCCGGACGGCCGGTGAGGCGGACGAAGGCCGGGTCCACCGTGGCCTTGCGGCCCCTCGACTGTCGCTCGGCGCCGCGCAGCAGAGCTTCGACCACATGCGGCGGATGACGGCGCGACCAGCGGGCCGCGGCCTGCTCCGCCGTCAGTTCGCGGCACACCAGCGGACGGCCCAGCACCCTGGAAAGCTGCCAGGTCTGCCCCTCCGCGGAGATCCCCTCCGGGCCGGTGAGCGCGTGGATCCGGCCCGCGTGCCCGGGTGAGGTCAGCGCGGCCACCGCGACCTCGGCGATGTCACGGGGATCGACGCAGGCGGTCGGCGCCCCGGGGTGCAGGGCGTGCACCACGCCCTCGGAGCGGATCGAGCCCGCCCACGCCAGCGTGTTCGACATGAACGCGCGCGGGCGCAGCACCGTCCACTCCAGGCCGCAGGCGCGCAGGAGGTCCTCGCAGTCCCGCTGCCAGCGCGTGATCAGGTCGTCGGCGTCGTCCTCACCGGCCGCGTACGCGGACAGCTTCACCACGTGCCGCAGCCCGGCCGCCTCCGCGGCCCGCAGGAAGCGTGCGTCGCTGTCGCCGCCGGGATCACGGGTGACCAGGAACGCCCGGTCCACCCCCGCGAGAGCGCGCAGCAGGGAGCCGTGGTCCTGGTACGAGCCGACGGCCACCTCTCCGCCCGGGCCGAGCGCCGGCAGCCGGGCCGGGTCACGGCAGAACACCCGCACGGGGCCGGCCGACGCCAGCGTCCGCGCCACCTCGCCGCCCACCACACCGGTCGCGCCCGTCACCAGAATCATGCGGAGACCTCCCCAGCGGGATCACGGGGAACGGACCCGGCCGGCGACCGCGTCCGGACCCTCGAAAAGCGAACGGATGACCGATCGTGGTCCGTACCGCTGACCCGTCGCTGACATGCGGACAACGCTGTCATGCCGGACGACGCTGCCGCCGGCAGGGGTCAGCGGCATGTCAGGTGGCTCGTCAAGACTGCCGCGAACACCGGGCCGACGACGGCCCGCAGCGGCCGGCCACCGGGCCCGGCGCCGCGGACGCGCCCCACGCGGTGGACCGGGGGCCGCGCGGCGCGCCGCCACCGCGAGCACGGGACTACGACGCCGCGGGCCGGCCCGAGCCGAGCGACAGCACAGTCAGGAATCGAGGAAGACGGATGACCACGCCAACGACCCGAGCCCAGACACGCGTTCAGCAGACCGGCCACGGCCCCGCCGGGGCACCGCACCCCGCGGCCCGGGGCTACGACGCCGACTCCTGGCTCACCCACCTCACCGTCGACCAGGGCGACCCGTTCTTCTACGACCACCCGCTGGACCACGTCCCCGGCATGCTCCTGGTGTGCGCCATGGCCGACGCCGTCAGCGACCGCGTCGACGTCCCGGCCGGCGCCCGGGTGAAATGGGTCGTCAACTTCCGGGTGATGCCCGAGCTGACCCCGGGCCTGGTGCTCTACGCCGCGCCGCCGGAGAACGGCCGCCACACCCTGCGCGTCACCCAGGGTCCGACCGTCGTCTCGGACAGCTGGTTCACCCTCACCACGGACCCGGAGGGCGACCGGCCCGGCGCGGCGCCCCTGCCGTCCGCCCCGGCCGCCGAACCCGCCCGTGCCTTCCTGGTGCACCGCACCCGCCCGGAGAACGTCATGCTCGGCGAACCCCTCGCCGGCGACGGCGTGTTCACCGCTCCGGTCCTGCTGCCGGAGGCCGGGCACACGCTGGCGAGCCGGCGCCCGGGCCGGCGCTCGGTGAAGTCGGTCGTCGAGGCCGGCCGCCAGTTCGCCACCTGGCTCTCGCACCGGGTCGGCGGCTGGCCGGACGAGGTGCAGATGCTGTGGCTGCGGCTCACCGCCGAGCTGCCCGCCGACCTGCCCGCCACGCTCCCGCTGGCGCTGCGCTGGCGGCAGACCCGCATGTCCGACGACAAGGCCCGGCTCACCTTCGAGCTGATCGCCGGGGAGGGGCCGGGCACCAGGATCGGCAGCCTCGTCTACGTCAGCAAGGGCCTGACCCCCGAGGCCTACCGGTCCTTCCGCGCCGGTGCCGGGGCGGCGGCATGAACCAGCGCCTCGTCGTCCTCGTCCTGCGCGCCCTGCTGCCGCTGACCTGCGCCCTGTTCGCCCTCGCCATCGCGCTCCAGCTCACCTCGGACACCGCGGGACCGCACGCCGTGGCCGCCGTGTTCGCGGGCCTCTACGTGCTGTGGATCCTGGCCGAGACCGGCATCACCGTGCGCCACCCCAAGCAGTCCGCCGCCGAGAACAGCACCCTGCTGCCGTACGCCCTGACCCGGGCCGGCACCGGTGTCTCCGCGGTGCTGTGGCCGCTGCCCTGGCACACCTGGTCGGTGTGGCTGACCGTGCCGGTCGTGGTGTTCACCGCGTCCGTCGCGCTGCGCCTGACCGCCATCCGCACCCTCGGCCGCTTCTACTCCCACCACGTGGTCCGCTACTCCGACCACTCCATCGTCACCCACGGCCCCTACCGGCACGTACGGCATCCGGCGTACACCGGGATGCTGCTGGCCAACGCCGCGTTCGTGGCGTTCTTCTGCAACCCGCTCAGCGTGCTGTTCCTGCTCGTCCTGGCCACGGTGATCGTGTGGCGGATCCGGGTCGAGGAGCGCGTGCTGTGGGCCGTCCCCGGATACCCGGGATACGCGGGCGGCCGGGCGCGGCTGCTGCCGGGGGTGTGGTAGTCCATGGCCTCCACGACCCCGCTCGCCCACTCCGGCCCGGCCACCGGACACGGCCCGCTGCTGGCCGGCACCGGCGGCGATCCCGGTACCGCGCCGGCCGATCCGGCCCTGGTGGGCCACAAGTTCTCCCGGCAGCACGAGATGCGCCGCGCCGGGCTCCCCGTCCCCGCCTTCTTCGCTCTGACCGCCGAGGCGTACACCGCCTGCGTGCCGGTACCCGCCGGCTTCCCGGGCGCCGGGGCGGGCACCGAGGAGCTGACCGCCTGGGCCCGCGCCGCGCGCGACGAGGTCCGCGCCGCCCCGCTGCCGCCCGGCCTCGCCCGGCAGGTGCTCGCCGGCTTCGACGAACTCGCCGGTCCCGAAGGGCTGGTGGCCGTGCGCGGCTGCGTCGCCGCCCAGCCGGACGGCAGCGGCGAGGACGGCGCCGACGACCCGTTCGCCGGACTCTCCGACAGCTACCTGTACGTCCGCCGGGAAGCCCTCCTGGACCGCGTAGCGGACTGCTGGGCCTCCGCCTACAACCCCGAGGCCGTGCTCTACCGCGTGCGGCGCGGCGTCGACGCCACCGCCGTGCGGGTCGCGGTCGGCGTCCAGCGGATGGTGCCCGGCGTGCGGTCCTTCGTGATGTTCACCAGCGATCCGCGCGGCGGCGCCGACCAGGCGGTGGTGGCCGCCGCACACGGCATCGGCGAGGGCATCGTGCAGGAGAAGGCCGACATCGACCACTTCTTCATGGACCGAGCCACCGGCACCGTACGGGCCGAACTCACCGTCAAGTCCGTGATGGCGGGCCTGGACCCGGCCCGGCCGGACGCCGGCCCGGTGCTGCTGCCCGTCCCGGACGCGCTCGGCGGACCGCCCGTGCTGTCCGACGACGAGGTCCGCGCCATCGGCGCGCTGGCCGCCCGCGCCGAGGAACTCTTCGGCGGCCCCCAGGACATCGAGGGCACCCTCACCGCCGACGGCCGGATCCACCTCGTCCAGGCCCGGCCCGTGGTCCGTGCCGCGGCCCCGCGCGAGGAGAGCGCGCCGCCGGTGCCGTGGACCAACCACAACCTCACCGAGTCCTTCCCCGGCGTCACCTCCACGCTGACCTACTCCCAGGCCCGCGTCTTCTACCGGACCGGCTTCGCCGACTTCTACCGGCGGCTCGGCGTGCCCGAGGACTCCCTGCGCCGCAGCCGGCACCACCTCAGCCGGATGATCGGGCACCTCGACGGGCGGGTCTACTACCGCCTCGACGCCTGGTTCGCGCTGCACGGCCAGATCCCCGGCTTCGACCTCATCCGCCCCATGTGGCAGCGCTCCCTCGGCCTCACCGAACACGACCAGGACACCGCCCCGGACCGGGCGGCCCGCCGCCGTGCCTGGAAGCAGGTCCTGCGCGCCGCCCCCCGCCTCACCCGCGCCTACGTGGCCCAGCCGCGCCGGCTGCGCGAGTTCCTGCGCTGGTGGGACGAGCTGATGGCGCGCTGGCCGTCCTTCGAGGACTGCACCGCCGACGAACTCATCGCCCGCTACCGCACCATGTGGGCCGAGGCCGAGCACCGCTGGGGCGTCACCATGGTCGCCAGCTACTTCGCCCTGGTCTCCCTGACCTGCGCCGACGCCCTCCTGGAGCGCTGGGTGCCGGACGGCCGCGCGCTGCTGCCCCGGCTGATGGGCGGCGGCCGCCCCAACCGCACCCTCGCCTCCGTCCGCTCGGCGCTCGCCCTCGCCGAACGCGCGGCCGCCGACCCGGCCCTGCGCACCGCCGTCCTGGAACGCCCCGCGCCCGAGGTCTGGCGGGAGATCACCGAGGGGAAGTACGGCACCGCCACCGCCGACGCCTTCGCCCGGCACCTGCGGACCTACGGCGACCGCGCGCTGCACGACCTGAAACTGGAGGTCCTCACCCCGCGCCAGGAACCCTGGCAGATCGTCACCGCGCTGCGCCCCTACATCGGCCAGGGGCTGACCGTCGCCGCCAACGAGGCCGATGAGGCCGCCGCCCGCGACGCCGCCCGTAATGCCCTGCGCGAGGCCTGCCCCGCCCCGCTCCAGCGGGCCGCGCTCGGCGCGGTGCTGGCCTCGCTGCGCTTCAGCGTCAAGGCCCGTGAGGACACCCGGTTCTGCCGCAGCCAGCTCTACGGCGTCTCCCGCGAGGTCATGCGCGGGCTCGCCCGCCGACTCGTCGACGCGGGACTGCTGGACCGGGCCGAGGACATCGTCCACCTCCAGACCGAGGAGGTGCTCGGCGCCTTCGACGGCACCCTGCCCGACACCGACCTGCGCGCGCTGGTGCGCCGGCGCGCCGCCCGGTTCGCCGGGAGCGCGGCCGCCGCCGACCCGCCCGCCTACTTCACCGTCCCCGGTGACCTGCCCGTGCCGGTCGCGCTGGTCTCCCGCCAGGACACCGCGGCGGCCGGAGGACCCGACGCGGACGGCGTACTGCGCGGCATCGCCTCCAGCAGCGGCACGGCACGCGGCCGCGCCCTCGTCGTCCGGGACACCGACGTACCGCCCGAGCGTTGCGTGGGCCGGATCCTCGTCGCCAAGGAGACCGACCCCGGCTGGCTGGCGCTGATGATGGCCGCCAAGGGCATCGTCGTCGAGCGCGGCAGCCTCGTCTCGCACACCGCCATCAGCGGCCGGCTGCTCGGCGTCCCCACGGTCGTCGCGGTCCGCGAGGCCATGACGGCCATCGAGGACGGCGCCTGGATCGAGCTCGACGGCACCAACGGCACCGTACGGCTGCTGCCCGACGACGGCACCGCGGCGGGGGAGGACGGACCGTGCGCGTGACCAACCTGTTCATCGACGGTCTCGGCTGCTACCTGCCCCGGCCCCACCCGGCCGACCGCGCGGTCGCCGAGGGCCGCTACGCCGAGGACGAGTGGCGGGCCGGCGGCTGGACCGGCGCCGCCGTCGCGGGCGCCATATCACCGCCCGAGATGGCGGTGGAGGCCGCCTGCACCGCACTCGAACGCTCCGCGCACCCGGCCGCCGACATCGCGCTCGTGCTGCACGCCTCGCTGCACGAGCAGGGACCCGAACTGTGGACCCCGCACCAGTACGTGCTCCGGCACGCGGTCGGCACCCGGGTCCCGGCCATGGAGGTCCGGCAGGGCTGCAACGCGGCCCTCGGTGCCATGGAACTGGCCCACGGCCACCTGAGCGCCGACCCGTCCCGCACGGCCGCGCTGGTGACCGCCGCCGAGAACTTCGGCACCGAACGCGTCGACCGCTGGCGCTACCAGAGCGGCGCCCGGATGAAACGCCCCTCCATCCTCGGCGACGCGGCCACCGCCGCCGTGCTGTCCACCCGGGGCGGCTTCGCCCGCGTCCTGTCCCTCGTCTCCGGCTCGCTGCCCGAACTGGAGGAGATGAACCGGCCGCGCGGCCCCCTCTTCCCGCCCCGGCGCACCCGCACCGGCCGGATCGACCTGGTCGCCCGGATGATCGACTACGCCCGCAGCGACCCCGGCGCCGCCACCCTGGCCCGCAAGGCCGTGGACGCGGCCCGCACCGAGACCGGACTGCGCGCCATCGAGGACGCCGGACTGCGGCCCGGAGACATCACCCGCGTCACCCACGTCCTGTCCGGCGGCCCCGAGTACATCCGCTCGGTCCTCGAACCCCTGGGCATCGACCCGGCCCGCGGCGTCCTCGAGTTCGGCCGCGCCCTCGGTCACATGACCACCAGCGACCACTTCGCCGCCCTGCACCACCTCGTGGAGACCCGCGAAGTCGGCCCCGGCGACCGGGTGCTGATGCTCAACAACAGCTTCGGGGTCTCCCTGTTCGCCGCCGTCGTCGAGATCACCGCCACCCCGTCCTGGGCCACCGGGACGCCCTCCCCGTACAAGGAACGGACATGACCCAGCAGCAGACCCTCGCCCCGGCACCCGGGGCCACGACCGCCGTGGACCGGTGGATCGACGCCCTGAAGGACGGCTGGCGGGCCCGCGACGCGGACGCCATCGCCGCCCTCTTCACCGACGACGCCGTCTACCACCAGGGCCCCTACGGCGCCCCGCACACCGGCCGCGAGGCAGTCGCCGCGCACTGGCGCACCACCCTGTCCCGGCAGAAGGACGCCCGCATGTGGTTCGGCGAGCCCGTGGTCTCCGGGGAGCGGGCCGCCGTGGAATGGTGGTGCGTCCTGTACGACCCGGCCACCGGCGCGCCCCGCAACGCGGCCGGCTGCCTGGTGCTCCGCTTCGCCGCCGACGGCCGCTGCGCCTCCTTCCACGAGTACTGGCACGGCGCCCCGGACCAGGAGCTCGAGCCCGCCGAGGGGTGGCTGCGATGACCGGGGCGCCCACCGTGCGGTGCCCGGTCACCGGGGCCGGCCCGGACCGGCAGCCGCCCGCCTACCCCTTCCCGGACCTGCCCGGCATCAGCCTCGACCCCGGCCGGCTCGCCCGCCTCCGCGAGGAGCCGCTGGTGCCGGTGCGGCTCGGGAACGGCCGGGACGCGCTGCTCGTGACCCGTCACGAGGACGTCAGGACCGTGCTGTCCGACGACCGCTTCAGCCGCGAGGCCTGGGCCGGCGGCACCCTGTTCGCCCGGAAGTCCAGCGCCCTGGCCCTGGTCACCAGCGACGCGCCCACCCACACCCGGCGCCGCAGCCGGGTCCAGGCCCGCTTCACCCACCGCAGGGCCGAGGAGGACCGGCCCCGCATCGCCGCGATCGCCGCCGAACTGCTGGACCGGCTGCGCGCCGCCGACGGCCCCGTCGACCTGATCGCCGAGTTCACCACCCCGTTCCCGTACCGGGTGATCTGCGAGATGCTCGGCGTGCCCGTGGCCGACCTGGACCGGCTGCTGCCCGAGGTCACCGTCATGATGTCCGCCGGGCGCTTCACCCCCGAGGAGAGCGCCCGGGCCCACGCCTTCATGTACGACTACTTCTTCGGGCAGCTCACCGGGCGCCGCGCGGCCGTCGAGGCCGGCCGGCCCGGCGACGACCTGCTCACCCAGCTGCTGACCGCGCCGCCGGACACCAGGCTCAGCGACGAGGAGATCGCCGTCTTCGGCTTCGGCCTGATGATGGCGGGCGGCGAGACCACCGCCTCCCACCTCGCCATGTGCGTGCTGCACGTGCTCGGCACGCCCGGCCTCGCCGACCGGCTGCGCCGCGACCCTTCGGCGGTCCCGGCCGCCGTGGAGGAACTGGTGCGCTGGGTCTGGTTCGCCGGCACCGGCGGCCAGCCGCACGTCACCACCGAGGAGGTGCTCCTGGCGGGCCGCGTCCTGCCCGCCGGCCAGGTGGTCGTCCCGCTCACCGACGCGGCCAACCGCGACCCGGACGTCTTCCCCGACCCGGACGTCTTCCGCGCCGACCGCGCGCCCAACCCGCACATCGGGTTCGGCCACGGCCGCCACCTGTGCCTCGGCGCGGCCCACGCGCGCGTGGAGCTCCAGGAGGGCCTCACCGCCGTGCTCGCACGGCTCGACGGACTGGAGCTCGCCGTCGACCCGGCCGAACTGAGCTGGCGGGACCGGATGTTCATGCGCGGCGTGTGGGAACTCCCCGTGCGCGTCCGCCCGTCGGGTCAGGTACGGCCGTGCTGAGCCGCTGGGCCCGCTTCGTGGCGGGCAGCTACCCACCGCTGCCGTCCGTGGCGTTCGCGTTCCTGTGGGCCTACGGCGTCTCCGGGCTGTTCGCGGTCGTCCAGCCCGCGCACCCCGCCTGGCGCCCCGGCCCCGGCACGCTCACCGCGGCGCTCACGCTCACCGTCACACTGCTGCTGATGCGGGCCGTGGACGACATCCGCGACCTCGCCTACGACCGCGCGTTCAACCCCCGTCGGCCGCTGGCCTCCGGCGCCGTGCGCGAACGCGACCTGCTCGTGCTGTGCGCGGCCGGCGCGGTCCTCGTCCTCGCCCTGAACACGGGCCGCCCGGCCGCCCTCGCGGTGCTCGCCGGGCAACTCCTCTACTGCGCCCTGGTGCTGGCCGCCGACCGGGTCCTGGACTGGCCGCCGGGCGACCGGCTGCTGCTCAGCCTCCTGATCAGCTTCCCCGCCCAACTGCTGCTGCACATCTACCTGTACACCCGCTACCTGGGCGACACCGGGCAGAGCGCCGGCCGCGGGGGAGTGCTGGCCATCGTGATCACCGTGCTGGTCACCGTCCACCTGGAGTTCGCCAAGAAGATCACCCGCAGGCTCGAGCCGGGTGAGCGCAGCTACGTCAGCACCCTCGGCCTCGGCGGCACCGTCGCCGTGGCGCTCGCCGCCCCCGTGCTGTCGGTGCTGCTGCTGGTCACGCAGGCCCGCCCGGAGGCGCTGCTGGTGCCGCTCGCCCTGCTGCCGCTGCTGCTGCCCGCCCGGGCCGGCTGGCGGTTCTTCCGGGCCCACGCCCCGCGCTGGCCGGCCGCTTCCGCCGCCTACTACGTCCTGTCCACCTTCGCCTGCTACCTGGCACTGAGCCTGGCCTACGGCTGACCGGCCTCACGAACCGGCGGCGGGCTCCGTCCCCGAGGCGGCGGAGCCCGTGCCCGAGGCGGCGGAGCCCGTCCCCGGGGACGCGGTGGAGCCGTCCCGCGTGAAGGCCGACACCGCCGCCTTCGCGGCCGCCTCCACCAGGGAGATCCCTTCAGCTTTCGTGGCGGTTCCCCGCGACAGCACCGCCACCAGGTACGCGGTGCCGTCCACCGTCACCCGCCCGACGCTGTTCACGTCCCACAGCCCGGTCGTACTGCGCGCCAGCCACCCGTTCTTCAGCGCCCACGAGGAACCGGCGGCCGACACCCCCCACTGCTGATCGGCCTCCACTGCCCCCATCAGCTTCCGCACGTACGCGCGCGAGGCGGCGCTCAGCTCCGAGTCCTCCCCGAACACCTGCCGCAGCAGCAGAAGCTGGTCGGCCGCGGTGGTCTGCGTCAGCCCCCACAGCTCACCGTCGCCGCCCGAGGTGTGCGTGAGCCCGAACCGCTCGTTCGCCGCGTCCAGCCCCCCGGCCCGGCCGATCGCGCGCCACAGCGCGGTGGCGGACGCGTTGTCGCTGTTCTCGATCATCTTCGTGGCGTCCGCCCGCTCCGCCGCGGTCAGCCCCCGGCCGGCGTCCTGCGCCTGGAGCAGCAGCGCGGCCAGGATGTCCACCTTGACGATGCTGGCCGTGTCGAAGGCGTCCGTCCCGAACGTGGCGCTCTCTCCCGAGCCCGTCTCCAGCACCGCCGCCGACACCCGGGCCCCCGACGGCACGGTCACCGATGCCATGGACCGCGCCAGCAACGCCTCACGGTTCACCGTCACCGGCTGTGCCGTGCTCTCCACCGACGCCTCCTCACCCGCCGCGGCCGAGGAGGAGGCCGACGGCGACGAGGCCGACGATACGGTCCCGGCACCGGAGTGCGCGCGCGCCGTCACATAGGCCGTGCCGCCCGCCGTGACCCCGCCCATCGCCACGACCGCCAGGGCGGCGAGCAGCAGCGGGGGGCGAGAGCGGCGGGCGCGGCGGGCGGCACGGCGGCCGGATCCGGAGGACTCCATGGCCGCGATGCTCGGGGCGGTCGCTGTGGGCTCCGTAGGACGGACCTGAGAACCACGTCAGCGAATCCCGGAGCCCCCGGTGAATCCGGCTCCGGGCCGGGACGGGCACGGCGCCGGCCTCCCTATAGGGTCGGGACCGTGGCGAAGAAGAACATTCCCGACTCCGGCTACTCCGACGACGACGGCTCCGCCGACCCCCGGCTGAGCGCCGCGCTCGCCGCCTGGGCGGGGGACCGCACGGCCGTCGGGCCGGTCCTCACGGCGCTGAAGGGCGCCCGGCTGCTGGTTCCGGTCGTGGCCGTGCTCGGGGAGGTCGAGGAGGACGAGAACGGACTGCGCCGTGAGAAGACCAGCGACATGGCGGTGCCGACGCTGAAGGCGGGTGACCGCACCGCCCTGCCCGCCTTCACCTCCACCGAGTCCCTGGCCCGCTGGGACCCCTCGGCCCGGCCCGTCGCCGTTCCCCTGCACCAGGCGCTGGAGGCCGCCGCGCACGAGAAGGCGGACACGGTCGTACTCGACCTCGCCGGACCGGTGCCCTTCGAGCTGACCGGTCCCGCGCTGCTCGCCCTGGCCGAGGGCCGTACCAGCACCGACCCGCTCACCGACCCGGCCGTTCTCGGAGCCGTGCGCGGCGCCGTCGCCGCCGAGCCCGCGGTCCTGCGCGCCCACCTCGGTCCCGGGCAGGCCGACGGCACCCTCGTCCTCGTCCTCGACCCGGCCGCCGCGCCCGCCGAGGCCGCCCGCGCGGTCGCCGGGCGGCTGGCCGCCGACGAGACACTGAGGGCCCGCCTGGTACGCGGCCTCGACCTGGCACTGCTGCCGGCCGGGACGACGCCTCCGGGCGAGCCCTTGTTCGTGCGGGAATGAGTACGCGGGTCGCGTACGGGGACCGGGTCAGCCGTAGATCGGGCCGGTGTACTTCTCGCCCGGACCCTGGCCCGGCTCGTCCGGCACGATCGAGGCTTCGCGGAACGCGAGCTGCAGCGACTTCAGGCCGTCCCGCAGCGGGGCCGCGTGGAAGGAGCTGACCTCGGTGGCGCTCGCGTCCAGCAGACCGGCGAGCGCGCTGATCAGCTTGCGGGCCTCGTCGAGGTCCTTGAACTTCTCGCCCTCCTCGCTCAGCCCGAGCTTCACGGCGGCGGCGCTCATCAGGTTGACGGCGACCGTCACGATCACCTCGACGGCGGGGACCTCGGCGATGTCCCGGGTCATCGCGTCGAAGTCGGGGGACTCAGGAGGGGTGTCACTCATGCCCCACACGATATGCGTTCCGCGTTGCGCCTTCTCAATTAGCCCTTGTCAAGCGATCCTGCTAACCTTGTTCACGACCGGCCGGACATGCTGTGCCCGGCCCACAAGTGGAGGCTCCGATCTCCCACCTGACCGCCCCCCGGGACGGCGGGTCTCCGGTCAGACGGCCACCATCGTTCCGTACGGACGATGGAGCCGTCCGAATCGCGCCCCGCGGTCTCCGCGGCGGTGCTCCGGTAGCTATGGGAGCCCCGCCTGTGATCGTCCGGGGCATTTTTTGTGTCTCGGCGCGGTTAGGTCTGTCGAAACAGACAATACGCGGCTGTCCGCCAGGCGGTCGCGTGGTGCTACCGAGGAGGATCCATCAGCGCCGAGCCCCGCATCAACGACCGGATTCGCGTTCCCGAGGTGCGACTCGTCGGTCCCAGTGGCGAGCAGGTGGGCATCGTCCCGCTGGCCAAGGCACTGGAGCTTGCGCAGGAGTACGACCTGGACCTGGTCGAGGTCGCGGCGAACGCCCGTCCGCCCGTGTGCAAGCTCATGGACTACGGGAAGTTCAAGTACGAGTCGGCCATGAAGGCCCGTGAGGCGCGCAAGAACCAGGCGCACACGGTCATCAAGGAGATGAAGCTCCGGCCGAAGATCGACCCGCACGACTATGACACCAAGAAGGGTCACGTCGTCCGGTTCCTCAAGCAGGGCGACAAGGTCAAGATCACGATCATGTTCCGTGGCCGCGAGCAGTCCCGCCCCGAGCTGGGCTACCGACTGCTGCAGCGTCTCGCGGAAGACGTCCAGGACCTCGGTTTCGTGGAGTCGAACCCGAAGCAGGACGGCCGCAACATGATCATGGTCCTCGGTCCGCACAAGAAGAAGACCGAGGCGATGGCCGAGGCTCGCCAGGCGCAGGAAGCCCGCAAGGCTGACGCGAAGGCCAACCCCGGCAAGTCGCAGAACGCCGCCGAGGCCGGACTCGAGGCCGAGGCGCCGTCCGAGGAACCTGCCGAGGCGTGATCCCGGGGGACGCGAGTCCCCGAGGATGTAACCGAAACAAGAGCGACGCTCCACCGTGCCCGGTTCTCACGACCGGGCACCGGAGCGCCACCGACGAGGAGAGAACGGCGCTATGCCGAAGAACAAGTCGCACAGCGGTGCCAGCAAGCGCTTCAAGATCACCGGCTCCGGCAAGGTGCTCCGTGAGCGCGCCGGCAAGCGCCACCTGCTCGAGCACAAGTCGTCCCGTGTGACGCGTCGCCTCACCGGCAACGCCGAGATGGCCCCGGGCGACGCCGCGAAGATCAAGAAGCTTCTCGGCAAGTGACGCCCGGCGTCGCCTGAGCGACGCCGTACGTCTGGACCGGGACCCATTCGTTTCCGGGCCGCGTGAGTATCCCCGCGGCCCCGCTACAAGGAGTTAAGAAGTGGCACGCGTCAAGCGGGCAGTCAACGCCCACAAGAAGCGCCGGGCGATCCTCGAGCAGGCCTCCGGCTACCGCGGTCAGCGTTCGCGCCTGTACCGCAAGGCCAAGGAGCAGGTCACCCACTCGCTGGTCTACAACTACAACGACCGCAAGAAGCGCAAGGGCGACTTCCGTCAGCTGTGGATCCAGCGCATCAACGCCGCTGCCCGCGCCAACGGCATGACCTACAACCGCTTCATCCAGGGTCTGAAGGCCGCGAACGTCGAGGTCGACCGCAAGATCCTGGCCGAGCTGGCCGTCAACGACGCCAACGCGTTCGCCGCGCTGGTCGAGGTCGCCCAGAAGGCTCTGCCGAGCGACGTCAACGCGCCCAAGGCCGCGTGACGCTGCGCCGGCTGTAGGCCGGCTCATGGACCCGCAAGCCGTTGTGGCTTGCGGGTCCTGTCATTGGGGTCGCCGGCCGGCCGCTGCCCCTCGGAGTTCTCTCGAAGGTGAAGAAGAAGATGCCCCCCGTCAGCCCCGAGTTGATCTCTTCCCGGTCCGGTCGTGTCGCCGCTGCCCGGCGGCTCGGCAGGCGGAACTTCCGGGGGAAGGACCGGCTGTTCCTCGCGGAGGGGCCGCAGGCCGTCCGGGAGGCCGCCGGGCACCGGGTGGACGGGACGCCCACGCTCGTCGAGCTGTTCGCCACGGTCGAGGCCGCGGAGCGGTACGCCGACATCGTCGGGGCGGCGCGCGAGGCCGGTGCCCGGGTGCACCTCGCCTCCGAGGACGTCATCGCGGACATCTCCACCACCGTCACCCCGCAGGGCCTGGTCGGCGTCTGCCGGTTCCTGGACACCCCCTTCGAGGACGTCCTCGCCGCCCGGCCCCGGCTGGTCGCCGTGCTCGCCCACGTGCGCGACCCGGGCAACGCCGGCACCGTGCTGCGCTGCGCCGACGCCGCCGGCGCCGAGGCCGTCGTACTCACCGACGCCTCCGTCGACCTGTACAACCCCAAGGCGGTACGCGCCTCCGTCGGCTCCCTCTTCCACCTGCCGGTCGCCGTCGGCGTGCCCGTCGAGCGGGCCGTCGAGGGGCTGAAGGACGCCGGAGTGCGCATCCTCGCCGCCGACGGAGCGGGCGACCGCGACCTGGACGAGGAACTGGACAAGGGCACCATGGGCGGCCCCACCGCCTGGGTGTTCGGCAACGAGGCCTGGGGGCTCCCGGAGGAGACCCGCGCGCTGGCCGACGCCGTCGTGCGCGTCCCCATCCACGGGAAGGCCGAGAGCCTGAACCTCGCCACCGCCGCCGCCGTATGTCTCTACGCGTCGGCGCGCGCCCAGCGCGCCTCCGCAGGGTGCCGCTCCGTCACCCAGAGCTAGTAGGGTGTCCGGCTCGGGGCCCTGCGCCGTCTGAGAGGTGGGGTACGGGGATGAGGGTGGTCGGCAGCAGCAGCACCGCGCCGGACGGGCGGGACGCGCGCCGCACACCCGCGCCACCGCAAGCCGACCGCGTCGGCACCGGCCCCGCCATCGACCCCGACGAGCTGCCCGACGGCCTGGTGACCGCCGACGAAAACGGCCGCGTGACCTGCTTCAACGCGGCCGCCGAACGCATCACCGCCCTCCGCGCCGAGGACGCCCTCGGCCGGCACCTGGAGAAGGCGCTGCCGCTGGAGGACCTGGAGGGCCGGCGCTGGTGGCAGCTCACCGACCCCTACGGCGGCCTCGCCATCCGGGTGCGGCAGCCCGAGCGCAATCTGCTGCTGCCCGGCGGGCGGGAGGTGCTGGTCTCCGCGCGGTACGTGCGCGACGAGCCCCTCGGTCCCGTGCGCGGGGTGGTCGTCTCCCTGCGGGACACCGAGGCCCGCCACCGCACCGAGCGCAGCCACGCCGAGCTGATAGCGACGGTCGCGCACGAGCTGCGCTCCCCGCTCACCTCGGTGAAGGGCTTCACCGCCACGCTCCTCGCCAAGTGGGAACGCTTCACCGACGACCAGAAGCGGCTGATGCTGGAGACCGTCGACGCCGACGCCGACCGCGTCACCCGCCTCATCGCCGAGCTGCTGGACATCTCCAGGATCGACAGCGGGCGGCTCGAGGTGCGCCGGCAGCCCGTCGACATCGGCGCGGCCGTCGGCCGGCACATCCAGGCCTACGTCGCCGCCGGCCAGCAGGCCGACCGCTTCCTGCTGCGCGTCGAGCAGCCGCTGCCCGCCCTGTGGGCCGACCCCGACAAGGTCGACCAGGTGCTGAGCAACCTGCTGGAAAATGCGGTGCGGCACGGCGAGGGAACCGTCACCATTGACATCACGCCCGCGCCGTCCCCGCGCGAGGGCGAGGAAACGGCCACGTCGGTCACGGTGAGCGACGAGGGGCCCGGCATCCCGGAGGAGTCCATGAACCGCGTCTTCACCCGCTTCTGGCGGGGCAGCAAGCGCGGCGGGACGGGCCTCGGGCTGTACATCGTCAAGGGCATCGTCGAGGCTCACGGCGGCACCATCACGGTCGGCCGCGCCCCCGGCGGGGGCGCCGAGTTCCGATTTACGTTGCCCGTGTGCACGCCGGCGTATCTCGCCTAGCGGCCCACGGGCCATTCGTCCACCCCCACCCCGTTAGAATCGGCCTTTGGCACCTTTGTGTCCTGCACACGGCCCGCCGAGAGCCACAGCCGGCTCGAAGTCGGTGACGGGGACCGTCCGCCAGCCAATCGGAAGCACGGGAAGAGATGTCGGCACCGAATAAGTCGTACGACCCTGTCGAGGTCGAGGCGTTGAAACCGGAAGAGATCGAGCGCATGCGGGACGAGGCGCTCGCCGCCTTCGCCGCCGCGGACTCCCTCGAGGCGCTCCACGAGGCCAAGGTCGCCCACACCGGCCCCGCCTCCCCGCTGGCCCTCGCCAACCGCGAGATCGGCGCCCTGCCCCCGCACGCCAAGGCCGACGCCGGCAAGCGCGTCGGCATGGCCCGCGGTGCCGTGAACAAGGCCCTCGCCCGCCGCCAGGGCGAACTCGAGGCCGAGCGGGACGCCCGCGTGCTGGTCGAGGAGGACGTCGACGTCACGCTGCCCCACGACCGCGTCCCCGCGGGCGCCCGGCACCCGCTGACCACGCTCTCGGAGCGCATCGAGGACGTCTTCGTGGCCATGGGCTACGAGGTCGCCGAGGGCCCCGAGGTCGAGGCCGAGTGGTTCAACTTCGACGCCCTGAACATCGGCCCGGACCACCCGGCCCGCGGCGAGGCGGACACCTTCTTCGTGACCGGCCCGGACGGCACCGCCGACTCCGGCGTCGTGCTGCGCACCCACACCTCGCCCGTGCAGATCCGCTCGCTGCTCAGCCGTGAGCTGCCGGTCTACGTGATCTGCCCCGGCCGCGTGTACCGCACCGACGAGCTGGACGCCACCCACACCCCGGTCTTCCACCAGGTCGAGCTGCTCGCCGTCGACGAGGGCCTGACCATGGCCGACCTCAAGGGCACCCTGGACCACATGGTCCAGTCGCTGTTCGGCGAGGGCATGAAGACCCGGCTGCGGCCGAACTTCTTCCCGTTCACCGAGCCGTCCGCCGAGATGGACATGGTGTGCTACGTCTGCCGCGGCGAGTCCGTCGGCAACCCCGACCGGCCCTGCCGCACCTGCTCCAGCGAGGGCTGGATCGAGCTGGGCGGCTGCGGCATGGTCAACCCCAAGGTGCTGGCCGCCTGCGGTGTCGACCCGGAGAAGTACAGCGGGTTCGCCTTCGGGTTCGGCATCGAGCGGATGCTGATGTTCCGCCACAACGTCGAAGACATGCGAGACATGGTCGAGGGTGACGTCCGGTTCACCCGGCCGTTCGGGATGGAGATCTGATGCGGGTCCCGCTTTCTTGGCTGCGGGAGTACGTCGACCTGCCGGCGAGCGAAACCGGCCGTGACGTCCAGGCCAAGCTCATTTCGGCCGGCCTGGAGGTCGAGACCGTCGAGCAGCTCGGCGCCGACCTCAAGGGGCCGCTGGTCGTCGGCCAGGTGCTGACCATCGAGGAGCTGGAGGGCTTCAAGAAGCCGATCCGCTTCTGCACCGTCGACGTCGGCCGGGCCAACGGCACCGGCGAGCCGCAGGAGATCGTCTGCGGAGCCCGGAACTTCGCCGTCGGCGACAAGGTCGTCGTGGTCCTGCCCGGCGCCACGCTGCCCGGCGGCTTCTCCATCGCCGCCCGCAAGACCTACGGCAAGACGTCCCACGGCATGATCTGCTCCAGCGACGAGCTGGGCATGGGCGACGACGGCACCCACGGCATCATCGTGCTGCCGCCGGAGACCGAGGTCGGCAAGGACGCCATCGAGCTGCTCCAGCTCGTCGACGAGGTGCTGGACATCGCCGTCACCGCCAACCGCGGCGACTGCCTGTCCATCCGCGGCGTCGCCCGCGAGACCGCCATCGCCTACGGCCTGCCGCTCAGCGACCCGGCGCTGCTCGACGTGCCCGCGCCGAACGCCTTCGGCTACCCGGTCAAGGTCGCGGACCCGGTCGGCTGCGACCGCTTCACCGCCCGCACGGTCACCGGCCTGAGCCCTGAGGCACGCTCCCCGATCTGGCTGCGGCGCCGGCTGCAGAAGGTCGGCATGCGCCCGATCTCGCTCGCCGTCGACGTCACGAACTACGTGATGATGGAGCTGGGCCAGCCGCTGCACGCCTACGACCGGAACCTGGTCCAGGGCACGATCGGCGTGCGCCGGGCCGAGGAGGGCGAGAAGCTCGTCACCCTCGACGGCGTTGAGCGCAAGCTGCACTCCGAGGACCTGGTCATCACCGACGAGCGCGGCCCGATCGGTCTGGCCGGCGTCATGGGCGGCGCCAACACGGAGATCGCGGACCACGAGGACACCGGGAACGGGGTGAACGCCTCGACCGACGTGGTCATCGAGGCCGCCCACTTCGACGCCGTCTCGATCGCCCGTACGGCCCGCCGTCACAAGCTGTCCTCCGAGGCCTCCCGCCGCTTCGAGCGCGGCGTCGACCCGCAGGCCGCCGCGGCCGCCGCGCAGCGCACCGTGGACCTGCTGGTGCTGCTCGCGGGCGGCACGGCCGAGGCCGGTGTCACCGAGGTCGTCGCGCCCACCGCCCCGCGGACCGTCGCGGTCCCCGCGAACCACCCGGACCGGGTCGCGGGCGTGGACTACGGCCGCGAGACCGTGGTGCGCCGGCTGCAGGAGATCGGCTGCGACGTCCGGGGCCAGGACGAGCTGGTCGTCACGGTGCCGTCCTGGCGGCCCGACCTCACCGAGGCCAACGACCTCGCCGAGGAGGTCATCCGCCTGGAGGGCTACGAGAACCTGCCCTCCACGCTGCCGAAGCCGCCCTCCGGCCGCGGCCTGACCCACCGCCAGCGGCTGCACCGCCGGGTCGGCCGCGCGCTGGCCGGCGCCGGCTACGTCGAGGCGCCGAACTACCCCTTCGTCGGCGAGCAGGTCTTCGACCAGCTCGGCCTGGAGTCCGGTGACCCGGCCCGCCGCGTGGTGAAGCTGGTCAACCCGCTCAACGACGAGGAGCCCGCGCTCCGTACGACGCTGCTGCCGGGCCTGCTGGGCGCGCTGCGGCGCAACGACGGCCGCGGCTCGCACGACCTGGCCCTGTTCGAGACCGGCCTGGTGTTCCAGCCGCGCGAGGAGCAGCGCGCGGGCGTGCACCTGTCCGTCGACCGCCGCCCGACCGACGAGGAGATCGAGTCGCTGAACGACGCGCTGCCCGAGCAGCCCCGGCACGTCGCCGTGGTGCTCGCGGGCGCTCGTGAGCAGGCCGGCTGGTGGGGCAAGGGCCGCCCGGCGAACTGGGCCGACGCGATCGAGGCCGGCCGCGCCGTCGCCCGGGAGGCCGGTGCCGACCTGATCGTGCGCAAGGGCCAGTACGGCCCCTGGCACCCGGGCCGCTGCGCCGAACTGGTCGTGGCCGCCGACGGCACGGAGCGGGTCGTGGGACACGCGGGCGAACTCCACCCGCGGGTCCTCAAGGCGCTCGGTCTGCCCGAGCGCACCTGCGCGATGGAGCTGGACCTGGACGCCCTGGAGGCGGCCGGCGACGGCGTTCCGCAGGCGCCGAGCATCTCCACGTTCCCGGTGGCCACCCAGGACGTCGCCCTCGTGGTCGACAGGCCGGTCCCCGCCGCCGAGGTGGAGGCCGCGCTGCGTGAGGGCGCGGGCGAACTGCTCGAGTCCATCCGGCTGTTCGACGTGTACGAGAACGCGGAGCAGCTCGGCGACGGCCGCAAGTCCCTGGCCTACGCGCTGCGCTTCCGCGCGGGTGACCGGACGCTGACCGTGGACGAGGCGTCCGCTGCCCGGGACGCGGCGGTGGCCCTCGCGGGCGAGCGGACCGGAGCCGTGCTGCGCGGCTGATCCGCGTCGAAGCGGCCCGCCGACCCGGCTCGTCCGCCGGTCGGCGGCGACGGACCGGCCCCTGAGGGGCCGGTCCGTTCGTATTGTCCGCCGCCCCGGACGCCGGAGGCCGACCCGGCCAAGCCACCGCTTTTTGAGGGGGAGCCGGCGGCTTGGCCGGGTGACCAGTCAACCGGCAGCGCGACGCTCCGCGACAGTGCGCGCACGGTCCGGATGCGCGTACTCCGTTCACACCCCGTGTGAAGGCCGAGCCACTACGCTGACGGACACCAGGCCATTCGGGGGGCATTCATGCAGCCCAACACTCTGCTCGACGCGATCCTGGACGAGGCGGGGATCTCGCACGCCGGCCTCGCCGCCCATGTGAACCAGGCCGGCCGCGGACGGGGCCTCGCGCTCCGCTACGAACACACCGCCGTGGCACGGTGGTTGAAGGGTCAGCGGCCACGCGGCCAGGTGCCCGACCTGATCTGCGAGGTGCTCGCCGGACGACTGCACCGGCCGGTGACCCTGGACGACATCGGCCTCGGCGTGCCCGGCGAGCCCAGTACCCCGCACACCGGCTCGCTGTCCGGCTTCGTGGAACGGGCCACCGCGCTGTGGCGTTCGGACGAACAGCAGCGCCCGCATGTGCTCGGCGCGCCCGCGGTCACCGGCACCCCGGCCGTCATGCCGGTGTGGGAGTGGGAGAACCCGCCCGAGGACGTGGACGTCTCCCGGGGCGGCCGGCACCGGGTCACCGCGGCCGACCTCGAACTGCTGCGCGCCGCCCGCACCCACTACGAGCAGATGTACCGGAAGGCCGGCGGCGTCGCGACCCGGGCGCGGATCGTCGGCTTCCTCAACGCCGAGGCGGCCCCGCTGCTGCGGGGCAGCTACACCGACGCCACCGGACGCCAACTGCACCGTGCGACGGGCGGGTTGGTGGCGATCGCCGGTATCTGCGCCTACGACTCCGACGCGCACGGCCTGGCCCAGCGCTACTTCCACCAGGCGCTCCGGCTGGCGAAGGCCAGCGGGGACTGGGGACTTGGCGCCTACGTGATCGCGCTGCTGGTCAACCAGGCGGTGTTCATGCGGGAGTACCGGCAGGCGGTGGCGTTCGCCGAGGCCGCCCTGCGCGCGGCCGGCAGGCACATCACCCCGGCCCTCGCCTCCGACCTCTACGCGATGCAGGCGAAGGCGTACGCCCACCTCGGCGACTCCGGCAGCGCCCTGTCCTGCATCCGCCGGGCCGAGACGGCCGCCGACCGCATCCGGCGGGGGTACGAGCCCGACGAGACCGGCTACGTACAGCCCGGCCTGGTCAACGTGCAGGTGGCCGAGGCGCTGCTGAGCCTCGGGGAGCTGGCCGCCGCCCGGGAGCACGCGGCCGCGGCGGTGGACAACCCCGCGCACGACCGCGGCCGGGTGCACCGGCTCGCCATGCTCAGCACCATCGAGCTGCGCCAGGGCAACGCCGACAACGCGGTGGCCACGGCCGTGCAGATGGCCGAGCAGGCGCGCGGGATGGAGTCCCAGCGGCTGCGTGACAGACTCCGCGCGGTGCGCGAGCACCTGGTGCGCTGCGGCTCGGCCGGGACCGCCGAAGCCGCCGAACTCATCGACGGCGCACTGCGCGTACCGCTGTAGGCGCACTGCAGTTACACAGCCCCTGCTGCGATATTGCCCCTTACTCGGTGGAAGGTGGCAGAACCGTGCAGTGGACGAAACAGAACGAACAAACTGTGTATGAAAACCGCTGGTTCAGCGTCAATCTCGCAGATGTGGAGCTGCCGGACGGCCGGCACCTCGACCACTTCCTCATCCGGCTGCGGCCGGTCGCCGTCGCCACGGTCGTCAACGAGGCCAATGAGGTCCTGCTGCTGTGGCGGCACCGCTTCATCACCGACAGCTGGGGCTGGGAACTGGCCGCCGGCGTGGTGGAGGACGGCGAGGACATCGCGAGCGCGGCCGCCAGGGAACTGGAGGAGGAGACCGGCTGGCGGCCGGGACCGCTGCACCACCTGATGAGCGTGGAGCCGTCCAACGGCCTCACCGACGCCCGGCACCACATCTACTGGTCCGACCACGGCGAGTACGTAGGGCACCCCGTGGACGACTTCGAGTCGGACCGCCGGGAGTGGGTCCCGCTCAAGATCGTCCCCGACCTCATCGCCCGGGGGGAGGTCCCGGCCGCCAACATGGCGGCCGCGTTACTCCTGCTGCACCACATGAGGCTCGCCGACGACCGGGCCGCCTAGCGGCCCAGTGCCTGCCAGACCGTCACGACGAGTGCGCCGAGGGCGGTGAGGACGGCCAGCGAGGGCAGGGGCCAGCGCGCGTGCTCCAGTGAGCTCATGCGCGTGACCAGGTCGTCCACCTCCTTGGCGGTCTCCTCGGCGCGGTGACTGAGCAGGGCGAGTCCTCCCTCGACGCGGGCGTACGCCACGTCGAGGCGGCGCCGTAACTCTGCGAGTTCTCCATGGACCACGGGATGCTCCGGTTCGGCGCTCACGGGTCCACTCCTTTCCGTAGTCGGACGTGGTGGTTCCGCACCACTTGCATGCGCATGCAGAGTCAACTCCGCTGGTAAGCGCATGGGGAGCGTGTGTGACGGGCATATGCGGGCCCGGCGCGCACACGGTGTGTGAAACGGATGGGCCCGGCACCGAATCCGGTGCCGGGCCCACGGGTGTAGCGGACGGTAATCAGTAGCTGTAGAAGCCCGACCCCGTCTTCCGGCCGAGCCGGCCCGCCTCGACCATCCGCTGGAGCAGCGGGGGAGCGGCGTACAGCGGCTCCTTGTACTCGGCGTACATGGAGTTGGCGATGGAGACGATGGTGTCCAGGCCGATCAGGTCCGACAGCTTCAGCGGGCCCATCGGGTGGGCGCAGCCCATCTCCATGCCGTTGTCGATGTCCTCGCGGCTGGCGATGCCGGACTCGAACATGCGGATCGCCGACAGCAGGTAGGGCACCAGCAGCGCGTTGACCACGAAGCCGGAGCGGTCCTGGGCGCGGATCGCGTGCTTGCCGAGCAGTTTCTCGGCGAAGGCCTGCGCCCGGCTGAGGGTGCCCTCGGAGGTGGTGAGCGCCGGGATCAGCTCCACCAGCTTCTGCACCGGGGCCGGGTTGAAGAAGTGGACGCCGACGACGTGGTCGGGCCGCGAGGTGGAGACCGCCAGCTTCACCAGCGGGATGGAGGAGGTGTTGGAGGCGAGGATCGCGTCCGGGCGGGTCACCACCTGGTCGAGCACCTGGAAGATCTCCGTCTTCACCTGCTCGTTCTCCACCACGGCCTCGATCACCAGGTCCCGGTCGGCGAACTCGCCGAGGTCCGTGGTGAAGCTCAGCCGCGCGAGCGTGGCGTCCCGCTCCTCCTCGGAGATCTTGCCGCGCTCGGCGGCCTTGGTCAGGGAGTTGAGCAGCCGGGTACGGCCGATCTCCAGGGCCTCGCCGGTGGTCTCGGCGACCTTCACGTCCAGTCCCGCGCGGGCGCACACCTCGGCAATGCCCGCGCCCATCTGGCCGCAGCCCACGACTCCGACGCGCTCGATGTCGGTCACATCGTCCCCTTCGCTGGTTCTCCGGCTTTGTCCGGGTGTGTGCGGGACTCCGGGTCGGCCCCTGCTCCGATCGTGCACGTTACCGCCAGGTATCGATGATCGATCGCGCGGGTGCGGGCATCCTGGGGCGCGGAACGATCCGTGAGGGCGCGGATCCGGAGCGTATGGGGGTGCGGAATGGGGCGGATCTCACGCCGGGCGTTCGCCGCGGCGGCGCTGTCGACACTGGCGGCGGCCCAGGCGGCCGGGGCCCAGGACGCGTCGGCGGCCCCAGGGCGACGGGCCGCCGACGCCGGGCGGGGCGCGGCGGGCGGGCACCGCGCGCCCGCCGAGATGCGGGGCGTGTGGGTCGCGACCGTGGCCAACCGGGACTGGCCCTCGAAGCCGGGCCTCACCGCCGCCGAGCAGCGCGCCGAGCTGATCGCCCATCTGGACCGGGCGGTCCGGAACCGGCTCAACACGGTGATCCTCCAGGTGCGGCCGACGGCGGACGCGCTGTGGCCCTCGCCGTACGAGCCCTGGTCCCAGTACCTCACCGGCACCCAGGGCCAGGACCCCGGCTGGGACCCGCTGGGCACCGCCGTGCGCGAGGCCCACGCCCGCGGCCTGGAACTGCACGCCTGGTTCAACCCGTACCGCGTCGCCAACCACACCGACCTCGGCCGGCTGGCCGCCTCGCACCCGGCCCGGCTGCACCCGGACTGGGTGGTGCCCTACGGCGGCAAGCTCTACTACGACCCGGGGCTGCCCGAGGTCCGGGCCTTCGTGCGGCGCGCGATGCTGGACGCGGTCGCCAGGTACCCCGTCGACGCCGTCCACTTCGACGACTACTTCTACCCCTACCCGGTCGCCGGGCAGACCTTCGACGACGACGCCTCCTACGACCGGTACGGCGGCGACTTCGCCGCCCGGGCGGACTGGCGCCGGGACAACATCGACCGGCTGGTGCGGGAGACGGCGGCCGGCATCCGGCGGGTCCGGCCCGGCACCCGGTTCGGGATCAGCCCCTTCGGGGTGTGGCGCAACGCCACGACCGACCCGCTCGGCTCGGACACCCGGGCCGGCGTGCAGACGTACGACGACCTGCACGCGGACACCCGCGCCTGGGTGCGCAACCACTGGATCGACTACATCGTCCCGCAGCTCTACTGGAACATCGGCTTCGCCGCCGCCGACTACGCGGCCCTGGTCGACTGGTGGGCCGAGGTGGCGCGGGGCACCGGCACCCGGCTGTACATCGGGGAGGCGCTGTACAAGGCGGGGGCCGCGGGGCAGCCCTCGCAGTGGCAGGACCCCGTCGAGCTGTCCCGGCACCTCACACTCGCCGCCCGGTACCCGCAGGTGCGCGGGCACGTCTTCTTCGCCGCCAAGGAGGTGGCGGCGGACCCGATCGGGGCGATGGCACGGGTGGTCGCCGACCACTACCGGCAGCCGGCGAGGCCCCCGCGCTGAGTTACAGCCGCTGTTCCTTCTCCTTGTGCTTGATCTGGCAGTCCGGGCCGGGGGACATCACGGCCTCGTGTCCGTCGGCGAAGCGGACGCGGTAGGGCGGGTTGCCCTCCCTGCCCATCACCTCGACGACTACCGACACGTGGTCGTGCTGGCCGACAACCCGGCCGTGCTGGACAAGCTGGTCTCCCACGGATGCATGCATCGGAGCCCTCCTCCTCACGTCACGACCGCTGGGTGACGGCGATGCACACGAGTACGGCGACGGCGGTCAGGGGAGCGGCCGCCGTGAGGTTCTCGCCCAGCAGCAGCGCCGACCACACCAGTGTGAGCAGCGGCTGGGCCAACTGCAACTGGCTGGCCTTCGGGATGCCGATGGCCGCCATGCCCCGGTACCAGACCACCAGCCCGAGGAACTGCGAGCCCAGCGCCACCCACAGCAGACCGGTCACGCCGTGCGCGGTCAGCCGCACCGGCTCGTAGGACAGCGCCAGCGCGGCGGCCGGGACGCTCAGCGGCAGGCACAGCACCAGCGCCCAGCCGATGACCTGCCAGCCGGGCATCACCCGGGCCAGCCTGCCGCCCTCGGTGTACCCGGCCGCGCACACCAGCAGCGCGCCGAACAGATAGCCGTCGGCGATGGTGAGCGTGCCGCCGCTCTGGCCGACGGTGAAGGCGACCACGGCCGCCGCACCCGCCAGCGCCGCCGGCCAGAACCGCCGTGCGGGGCGGTGGCCCGTGCGCAGGAGCGAGCAGACGGCGGTGGTCAGCGGCAGCAGGCCCACCACCACGGCGGCGTGCGCGGTGGTGGAGGTCTGCAGGGCCAGCGTGGTCAGCAGCGGGAAGCCGAACACCACTCCGGCGGCGACGACCGCGAGACCCGGCAGATGCCGCCGCTCGGGCAGCGGCACGCGCAGGGCCAGCAGGCAGCCGCCGGCGACGAGCGCCGCGAGCACGCTGCGGACGGCCACCAGGGTCCAGGGCCCGAAGCCCTCCAGCCCCCAGGCGGTGGCCGGGAAGGTGAGGGAGAAGGCGAGGACACCGAGCGCGGCCTGACCGGTGCCGAAGCCCCGGCGCTCGGCGGCGGGGGCGGTGACTGCTATCGGGGTGGTGGCAGTAGCGCTACTCTGTGCTCTCATGGAACAGAGTAGCAGTGTGGGTGAACTGGCAGAACGGCTGCGCCGGGAACTGGACCGCTACTCCCACGGTGAAAAACTCCCGTCCAGCCGGGCCCTGGTCGAACGGTTCCGGGTGAGCCCGGTGACCGTCTCCCGGGCTCTCGCCCAGCTCGCCGCCGAGGGGCTGGTGGTGACCCGGCCCGGCGCCGGCGCCTTCCGGGCCGGACCGCGCGCCGCCACCGCGCCCGCCGGGGACACCTCCTGGCAGGAGGTCGCGCTGAGCGCCGACGGAGCCGAACTGGTCCCGCGCACCGTGGACGCGTCCGGGGTCACCGTCTCGCTGGCCGCGCCGCCGCCGGGCGTCCTGGAGTTCAACGGTGGCTATCCGCACCCCTCCCTGCAGCCCGAGCGGGCGATGTCCGCCGCCCTGGCCCGGGCCGGGCGGCGTCCCGGCGCCTGGGGCAGGCCTCCGCTGGAGGGGCTGCCGGAGCTGCGGGAGTGGTTCGCGCGCGGCATCGGCGGGGCCGTCACCGCCGCCGAGGTGCTCGTCGCCGCCGGCGGCCAGTCCGCGCTGGCCACCGCCCTGCGGGCGCTCGCTCCGCCCGGCGCCCCGGTGCTCGTCGAGTCGCCCACCTATCCGGGCATGCTCGCCCTGGCCCGCGCCGCCGGGCTGCGCCCGGTCCCGGTGCCGGTCGACCCCGACGGGGTCCGGCCCGGCCTGCTCGCCGACGCCTTCCGGGCGACCGGCGCCCGGGTCTTCGTCTGCCAGCCGCTCTTCCAGAACCCGACCGGCGCCGTCCTCGCCCCCGGCCGCCGCGCCGAGGTGCTGGGTATCGCCCGGTCGGCGGGCGCGTTCGTGGTCGAGGACGACTTCGTGCGCCGCCTGGTGCACGCCGACGCCGGGCCGCTGCCCCGCCCGCTGGCCGCCGACGACCCCGACGGCGTCGTCGTCCACGTCGGCTCGCTGACCAAGGCGACCTCGCCCAGCTTCCGGGTGAGCGCGCTGGCCGCCCGGGGGCCGGTACTGGAACGGCTGCGCGCCATCCAGGTGGTGGACAGCTTCTTCGTGCCCCGGCCGCTCCAGGAGGCCGCGCTGGAACTCGTCGGCTCCCCGGCCTGGCCGCGCCATCTGCGGACCCTGTCGGCCGAGCTGAAGGCCCGCCGCGACGTCATGACCGCCGAGCTCGCCCGCCGTCTGCCCGAACTCGCCCTGCCCCACATCCCGTCCGGCGGCTACCACCTGTGGGCGCGCCTCCCCGAGGGCATGGCGGGCACCGGCGGCCCGGGCCCCGAGGCGGAGTCCGCGCTCACCGCCGCCGCCCTGCGCGCGGGCGTCGCCGTCGCCCCCGGCCGCCCCTACTTCAGCGCCGAGCCCCCCGCCGGCCACCTCCGCCTGAGCTTCGCGGCGGTCGCGGGCACGGGGGAGATCACGGAGGGGGTGCGCCGGCTGCGGGCCGCCTGCGACGAGGTGTTCGGGACCGGACCCCGCTGACCGGACGCCATGGCCCGGACATCCTTGTCCGGCCGGGGAAATCGAGTCGACGCCGGTCGCGGCGGGCTGTGAGGATTCCGGCATGAGCGACGCACCCGAGCTGCCCGAAGGCTACGAGTTCTCCGCCGAGACCGGCCGTGTGGACGTGGACCGCGTCCACGGCTGGCTGTCCTCCGACGCCTACTGGGCGATCGGCCGGCCCCGCGAGATGCACGAGCGCGCGATGGCGGAGTCGATCAACTTCGGGGTGTACGACGCGGCCTCGGGCGAGCAGGTGGCGTACGCGCGGGTGGTGACCGACCGGGCGCTGTTCGCCTGGCTCGCCGACGTGTACGTCGACCCCGCCGTGCGCGGCAAGGGGGTCGGCACGGCGTTCGTCGGGCGGATCCGCGAGCACCTGCGGCCGTACGGGCTGCGCCGCGTCCTGCTGGCCACCGAGGACGCACAGGCGGTGTACGCCAGGCTCGGGTTCCGGGCGGTCGACCACCCGGAGCGGTGGATGGTGCACACCTTCGAGTGAGCGCGCCCGTACCCTCGGTAACCACGGGGCGGCGCCTCTTGACCTGCGTACCCGCGAGGCCCACCATCACCGCATGCCACTTCGGGTGACGTTCGTCGCCGCCGCGCGCAGTTCCCCGCTGCTCGCGGAGCGCTTCGAGGACGACCGGCCGCTTGACCTGGCCGGCTGGGACGAGGTGCAGCGCGCCGCCGGGGACCTGCTGCCGCTGTCGGCGGCCGAACTGCGCTACTGCTCACCGACCCCGCGCAGTCGTGCCACCGGCGACGCCCTCGGCTACGCCCCGCTGGTCCAGCTCGCCCTGCGCGACTGCGGCATGGGCCGCTGGCGCGGGCTGACGCTGGGCGAGGCGATGGCCCGCGAGCCGGAGTCCGTGGACGCCTGGCTCGCCGACCCGCGCTCCACCCCGCACGGCGGCGAGTCGCTGCTCGCCTTCATCTCCCGGGTCGGCGGCTGGCTCGACACGCGTCCCGCCGACGACGGCGGCCGGATCGTCGCGGTCGCGGAGCCCTCCGTGATCCGCGCGGCCCTGGTGTACGCCCTGAAGGCACCGCCCGCCGCGTACTGGAACATCGACGTCCGCCCGCTGTCGGTGACCACCGTCACCGGCCGCTCGGGCCGCTGGAACCTACGTCTCGACGGCGTCCTCGCTCAGCCCTCGCGCACGTAGTCCGTGGTGAGCACCAGGTCCTTGGCCGGCCCGCCGACGTGCCACACCGTGCGCCAGTGGTCGGCGTCGGTCACGGTGAACTCGCCCCGGTAGAAGTCGGCCGCGCAGGGGTGGCCGGCGACGTACCGCCCCGAGGTCAGGTCCAGCCCGTGGAAGGGCCTGCCGTCCGCGAACCGCACGTCCGCCGTGCCCGGCTCCCGCCCCGGCAGGAACCGCAGCGTCCGCGTCGCCGGCCGTGTCACTCCGCGCCAGGTGAACTCCCCGGACTCCTCGTGCAGCAGCCCGCCGCCGTCGAGCGGGCTGAACACGGTGACCCCCGCGAAGCGCCCCTCGTCCCCGCCCGCCAGATCCCGCACGCTCCGCTCCACCCGCCAGCGCCCGGCCAGATGGGCCAGCACATCGGGCACGGGCAGCACCCCGCTCACCGCCGGCCCTTCCAGGACCCCGGGCGCGGACCGTCCGGCGACCCGGTGGGCGACTTCCGGTCGGCCTGGGCCCGGATCTCGTGGTGCGCGGCGTGACCCGTCGCCCGGAAGGCCTCCTCACAGGCGGCAAGCGCGGCGCCCACACCGCCGCCGACCGAGCCGCGGCGCCGGATCGCACCCGCGAGTCTCATCAGGACCAGCGGCACCACGGCGAGGCAGCCGAGCACGATCAGATACGGCGTCAGCGCATGCATGCCCCGAGTCTACGAGCGGGCACACGGCCGCGGCATGGGTGCCCGTACCGGCCCCCGCGCCGGACGCGGTTGGGGTCTGTCGTGCGGATCAGGCCGGATCAGGGGCGGTGCCAGGGCTCGCGAGCCCGGCGCGCTCCGAGCGAGAGGCCTTGGCGTCGGGACGGCCCACGCCGATGGCCCGTGGGGTCAGGCGGAGGGTGCCCCGGGCGCGGGCCGCTCTCCCACTGGCAGCAGCCCGCGCTCGGCGAAGACCTTCTTCGCGGCGAACGTGGCGTTCAGCGCCCTCGGCATGCCGCAGTAGACGGCGGAGTGCAGCAGCGCCTCCGTGATCTCCTCCGGGGTGAGGCCCACGTTCAGGGCCGCGCCCACGTGCACGTCGAGCTGGGCCTCGCAGCCGCCGAGCGCGGTGAGCACGCCCAGCGTGACCAGCTGGCGGTCGCGCGGCGCCAGTCCGGGCCGGTCGTAGATCTCCCCGAAGGCCCAGGACACGACCTGGTGGCCCAGCTCGGGGCTGATGTCCGCGAGCGAGTCGACGACCCGCTGCCCGGCCTCGCCGTCGACCTTCCGCAGGACCGCGAGGCCATGGGCGAAACGCTCGTCACGGGTGGTGCTCTCGCTCATGTCGGTACATCCCTTCCGGGTCGCCGCTCGGCGCGGCGGCCGTTCGCCGTTGCCGGAACGCTAGGAGTTGGAGCGCACTCCAGGTCAAGCCCGGCCCCGGTGGCGCCGCGCGTTGACCCGGTTCACCTTGAAAACACCTCTGTGAAATCCGGTGTTTCCCTGCCCGCCGAGAAATTCACAACGTGTTTCCCCTATTCGGAGCGGGAGTCATCACTTTTCGGTGAGCGCACAACCATCCGGAAATCCGCCCCGTCTAATCCGGCGAAATCGAGGAAATGAATTCGCTGGGGGCCTGCCGATCAATGGACCGTTCCACCCGGCCCCCTGGGCCGCGTACCACGGCACAAGCCGCCCTGCTCGCCGCGGCCGTCGCCCTCACCGCCTTCTGCGCCGCCGACATCCTCGCGGGAAGCTACCCGTTCGGCCCCCGCACCCGGAACGTCAACGACCTGGGCAACCAGTACGTGCCGTTCCACGCCCACCTGTGGGACCTGCTGCACGGCCACGCCGACGGCGGCCTCCTCGTCAACTGGCAGTCCGGATACGGCGCCGGCTTCCTGCCCGACCTCGGCACCTACCTGGGCAGCCCGTTCGCCCCGCTCGTCGCCGTCTTCCCCCGGCACGAGATCGACCTCGCGGTGTACGTGATCACCGCGCTGAAGACCGCGTCGGCCGGTGCCGCCATGGCCTGCCTGCTCCTGGCCCTCGGGCCCGGACGCCGGTGGGCGGCCGGCCTGCTCGGCGCCTCCTACGCCCTGTGCGGCTGGAGCCTGGCCGACGCCTCGTACAACCCCATGTGGCTCGACGGCCTCATCGCCCTGCCCCTGCTCTGCCTGGCCGGCGAATGGGCCCTCGCCGGCCGGCACCGGGTACTCGGCGCCGTCGTCGTGGCCCTCGCCTGGACCGCCAACTTCTACACCGCCTACATGGCCACCCTCGGCGCCGCCCTGGTCCTGCTGCTCCGCATGCTGCTCGCGGACCTGCCCCGCCGGCGGGCGCTCGCGGCCGCCGGCCGCGCCACCCTCACGGCCGCACTCGGCGTGGGCCTCGCCGCCCCGCTGGTCACGGTCGTCTACTTCGGCACCGCACACGCCTACCCGGGCCGGATCCGCGATTTCGCCCCGGTGCCCGCCGAGGACCTGTCGGCACGGCTGCTGCCGGCCACCTACGGCTTCGGCTCCCCGGCCCTCTACGTCGGCATGACCGCCCTGCTGCTCGCCCTCGCCCTGCCGTTCCACCGCGCGGTCCCGGCCCGGGTGCGCACCGGCTGGACCCTGCTCGTGCTCGCGGTGGCCCTGTCGCTGCAGTGGGCGCCCACCCATCTCGTCTGGCACGCCCTCGCCACTCCGCAAGGCAGCCCTTACCGGCAGGCCTTCGTGCTGTGCGGGCTGCTGGTCATCGCCGCCTGGCAGACCCTGTCGCACGGCCCACCGCCCCCGCGCGTCCTGGCCGCGGCCGCCGGGCTGCTCGCCCTGATCACGGCCCTCGCGAGCCGCAGCCACATGGTGCGCCCGCACACCTGGCCGGTGCTGCTGCTCGCCACCGCCGGCGCGCTCGGCGGCCTCGCCCTGCTGCGCCGCGCGGACGCCGGACGGCGCGCGCGGGCCCTGGCCGGCCTGGCCGCCGTACTCCTCATCGGATCCCAGCTCGGTGAGAGCGCCGCCACCTCCGCCGTGGCCACCCGGACGCGCCTCGCCCACCTGGACGACTACGCGCCCTGGGGGCAGCGGCAGGAGCGACAGGCGGCGGCGACCGCCCGGGCCGACGGCTGGCCCCGGTACCGCACCGACCCCGGCCGCGAGCAGACCGTCGCCAATGACCCGATGCTGGTCGGTGGCCAGGGCGCCCAGTACTACAGCAGCCTGACCTCCGACGTGCTCAGCCGTACCCTCACCGCGCTCGGCGGCGGCTGGACCTCGCGCGGACGGAGCGTGCAGAGCCTGGACAACCCCGTCACCGACGTCGTCCTCTCCGTCGGCGCCCGGGTGCACTCCCCGCCGGACCCGCACCAGTCGAAGCCGCCGCAGGACGGCGACGGCGGCCCGGTGACCGTCACCCGCCGGGACGTGCCGCCCCTGGTGACCGTGCGCGGCGCCCCCGCCCGGACGGGCTTCGGGCCGTCGCCGTACCGCAACCAGGAACTGCTGCTCGGCAGCCGCGTCTACACCGTGCCCCGGACCGCCGTGCGCGGCGACGCCGGGCGGGCCGTCCGGGGCGGCCGGGTCGGCGTCGGGAACGCCCTGGCCCGTCCGACGGTCACGGCCGTCTGCCCGGCCGGCAGCCAGGTCTACCTGTGGGCCCCGCGCTTCTCGGGCACGGCGCGCCTGGACGGCGCCCGCGCCGGCGCGCGCTTCCGGTCCGCGTACCCGCGCAGCCGCGCCGCCATGGAGCCGCTCGGACCGGCCCCGCTGTCCGGGCCGCTGCGCGTCACGCTGACCCCGGACCGGCCCGGCCGCGTCCCCGGCGGCGCCATCGGCTGCCTGGACACCGGCCGCCTGCGTGCCGCGGCCGCCCGGCTGAAGGCCACCGGCGCCAAGGAGGTCACCGTCTCCGACGGCACCCTGCGCGCCGAACTGCCCGCCCACAGCCGGGGGGTCGCCGTCGTGGCGGCACCCCGGACCGCCGGCTGGCGGTGCGCAGCGGGCGGCGGCCGGCCCCGGCCCGCCGAGTCCTTCCACGGGCTGATCGCCGTCCCCCTGGACGGCACCGCCACCTCACTCACCTGTACCTTCCACCCGCCCGGCCTGCGCCTGGGCACGGCCGTCGGGGCCGCCTCGCTCCTGACGCTCGCCCTGCTCGGCACGCTCGGGACCGTGCGCCGCCGGCGCGTCCCGGCACCGCACCCGACCACACCGCCACTCGAGCGCGTGACCGCCGCACTCCGAACGCGTCCTGGGGGAGACCCGTCATGCTGATATCGATCGTCGCGCCCTGCTACAACGAGGAAGCCGTCCTGGAGCGGTTCCACGAGGAGGTCCAGCGGATCGCCGACGCGCTGCTACCACTCGGGCACGACATGGAGTTCGTCTACGTCGACGACGGCAGCCGCGACCGCACCCTCGCCGTGCTGAAGCACCTCGCAGGGCGCGACTCCCGGGTGCGGTACGTCTCCTTCAGCCGCAACTTCGGCAAGGAGGCGGCCCTCCTCGCCGGTCTCCGGCACGCCTCCGGCGACTCGGTCGTAGTGATGGACGCCGACCTCCAGCACCCGCCCGGCCTGATCGAGCGCATGGTCCGGCTGCGCGAGCAGGGCCACGACCAGGTCATCGCCCGGCGCACCCGCACCGGCGACCGTCTCACCCGCACCCTCACCGCCCGGCTGTACTACCGGCTCGTCAACCGCCTGGTCGACGTCGAACTGGTCGACGGCGTGGGCGACTTCCGGCTGATGTCGCGCCGTGTGGTGGACGCGGTGCTGGCCCTCACCGAGTACAACCGCTTCTCCAAGGGCCTGTTCGCCTGGGTCGGCTTCCCGAGCACCACCTTCGAGTACGAGAACGCGACGCGCGAGGCGGGCCGCAGTTCCTGGAACCTGCGCAGCCTGCTCAACTACGGCCTCGACGGCCTGCTGTCCTTCAACAACCGGCCGCTGCGCGCCGCCCTCTGGCTCGGCACCGGACTGCTGCTGTGCGCGGGCCTGTACACCGCCTGGATCGTGGGCGCCGCCCTCGTCCACGGCGTCGACACGCCCGGCTATGTGACCATCATCACCGCCGTCACGGCCCTCGCCGGCGTGCAGATGGTCATGCTGGGAGTCATCGGGGAGTACACCGGCCGCATCTACTACGAGGTGAAGGGGCGTCCGCACTTCCTGGTGAAGGCGACCAACGTGGAACGAACGAAAGACCTCATTCCTTGATGCCGAAGCGGACCGTGGGACCGAGCCAGACCGTGACGTCGAGACGGACCGCGACGTCGAGCCAGACCGCGACGTCGAGACAGATCGTCACCTTCGCCGTGGTCGGTGCCGTCAACACGGCCGTGTACTACGGCCTCTATCTGTTGTTCCTGCACTGGATTCCCTATCTCGGCGCGCACGTTCTGGCATTTCTGCTCAGCATGGTCGGATCCTTTTTCCTCAACGCGCGTTTCACCTACCGGACGCGGCCCACCTGGCGGAAATTCCTGCTGTTCCCGCTGACGAACGCCACCAATTTCCTCGTCACCACCGCCGGTGTGTACGTGATCGTGGACGTCCTCCACGCCGGGAACCGCTTCGCCCCCCTGCTCGCCTCCGCGGCGGCGATCCCGGTGACGTTCGTCGTCTCCCGCCGCATCATGCTGCCCGGCGGCAGGAAGGTCCGGGAGCGGCCGGGAACACCCGCGTGACGTAATCCGGTTGAGGCATTGGCCCTTGCTGCGCCAGGGTCCGCGGCATGGAGTTCTTCTGCCACCACCGTGACCGGCCCGGCTCCGAGGCACTGCGCGACGAACTGCTGGAGGAGCACTGGTCCTACATGGACCGGTACGCGAAGGAACTGATCGCGCGCGGCCCGACCTTCGGCGCCGACGGCGAGACGCCCACCGGCAGCGTGCACATCGTCGACCTGCCCGATCCCGCCGCCGCCCGCGCGTTCGCCTTCGACGAGCCGAACCACCAGGCCGGCGTGTACCGGGATGTACTGCTGCGCCGGTGGCGCAACCTGCTGGGGCGCACCATGTGGGACTTCCCCGGTGGCCCGGCCGGCGGCAACCGGTACCTGGTGCTCGGGCTCGGCCCCGGGCGGGCCACCGGGCCCGCGGTGCCGCCCGGCCGGGACGACCTGATCGCGTTCGGGCCGCTGCTGTCCGACGACGGTGCCACCTGGCTGGGTACGGCCGCGCTGGTCCGGGCCCAGGACCCGGACGACGCCCGTGCCGTCCTGGCCGCGGGCGAGTACGCCGCCGTGGAGGTCCACGACTGGGAGTTCGGCGGGCGGCGGTGAGGAACCCGCGGCGGCCGCGCGCCGGGCCCGCGGCCGACCGCGTCCGGTTGGCCCGTCCGGGGAACCCGGGCCGCCCGGCGGCCCGGGTTCCCCGGACCGCCTGCCGCCGCCGCCTAGCATGCTCAGCGCCCAGGGATTCCGGACAGGACGGGGTCGGCGACATGCCCTTCGCGGAGTCCGCCGGTGGCGGTGAGCCCGGCGCCCCGGGCCCGGCGGCCGCGCCGCGCTCCTCGGCACCGCTGCTGGCCGTGTGCGCCGGGTACTTCATGGTCATCCTGGACGTCACGATCATCAACGTGGCGGTGCCCGTGGTGGGCCGGGAACTGCGCGCCTCGCTCACCGGCATCCAGTGGATCACGGACGGGTACACCCTGGTCTTCGCCGGATTCCTGATGACCGGGGGCGCGCTGGGCGACCGGCTGGGCAACCGGCGCGTCTTCCGCGCGGGCGTCGGCGTGTTCACGGCGGCCTCGGCGGCGTGCGCGTTCGCGCCGGACGCCCCCTTCCTGGTCGCGGCCCGGCTGGTGGAGGGACTCGGCGCGGCCCTGATCGTGCCCGGCTCCCTCGCGCTGCTCCAGGAGGCCTATCCGGTGCCGGCGGCCCGCTCACGCGCCTTCGGGCTCTGGGGGTCGATGGCCGGCATCGCGGCCTCCGCCGGGCCGCTGCTGGGCGGGCTGCTGGTGTCCACGGCAGGCTGGCGCTGGGTCTTCCTGATCAACCTGCCGGTCGGCCTGGTCTGCCTGGTGCTCACGTCGCGGTTCGTCGCGCCGTCACCGCGGCACCCGGACCGGGCCCTGGACTGGCCGGCGCAGTGCGCCGTCGTGGCGGCGGTGGCCCTGCTCACCGCCGCGCTGAACGAGGCGGGACGGCGCGGCTGGAGCGACCCCGCCGTGCTCGCCGGTCTGGCCCTGGCCGTGCTCGCCGTCGCGGCGTTCGCGTTGCGCGAGCGGCTCGCCCGCTCTCCCGCCCTGCCGCTGGGGCTGCTGCGCTCCCGCGCGATGAGCGGCGGTGCCGCCGTCGGACTGCTGTTCAACTTCGGCTTCTACGGCATGGTCTTCACCGCCAGCCTGTACTTCCAGCACCAGCGCGGCTTCAGCGCCCTGCGGACCGGGCTGGCCCTCTTCCCCGCGGTGGCGATGACGATGTTCGCCTCCGTGCTGTCCGCCCGGCTGACCCGCCGCACCGGCGACCGCCCGCTGGTGGTCACCGGCATGCTCCTGGGCGCCCTCGGACTGGCCGGCTGGGCCGCGGCTGGACCCGACCCGGCTTACCCGCTGCTGGTGGCCCCGATGATGGCCACCGGATTCGGCACGTCCTTCGCGCTCACCGGCTCGACCGCCACCGTGATGGGCGCCGCGCCCCCGGCCTACGCGGGCGCCGCCTCCGCCCTCTTCAACACCACCCGCCAGATCGGCAGCGCCACCGGGGTCGCCCTGGGCGGCAGCCTGCTGGCCACCAGCCCCGACTACGGCACCGGCCTGCGCACCGCCATGGCCATCGGCGCCCTCGCCTACCTGTCCGCGGCCGCCCTCGCCTGGCGGTGCGTCCCGGCGGGGGTGGCTCCTCGCGTCCGGTGACGGTCCCCGGAACGCGGAAGACGATTGCATAAACGTGCAGCGATACGTATAGTCATGCCATCCAGAGGAGGGTGGACATGGCGGTACGTGCGGCGGTGGCCGGAGCGAGCGGCTACGCGGGCGGTGAGGTCCTGCGGCTGCTCCTCGCGCACCCCGAGGTCGAGATCGGTGCCCTGACCGGAAGCTCCAACGCCGGCCGGCGGCTCGGCGCGCTCCAGCCGCACCTGCTGCCGCTGGCCGACCGGGTGCTGGCCGAGACCACGCCGGAGAACCTCGCCGGGCACGACGTCGTCTTCCTGGCCCTGCCCCACGGGCAGTCCGCCGCCGTCGCCGAGCGGCTCGGCCCCGACGTCCTCGTGGTCGACATGGGCGCCGACTTCCGGCTGAAGGACCCGGCCGACTGGGAGCGGTTCTACGGCTCCCCGCACGCCGGCACCTGGCCCTACGGCCTCCCCGAACTGCCGGGTGCCCGCGCCGCGCTGGAGGGGTCCAAGCGCATCGCGGTACCCGGTTGCTACCCGACCGCCGTCTCCCTCGCCCTGTACCCGGCCTACGCCGCCCACCTCGCCGAGCCCGAGGCCGTGGTCGTCGCCGCGTCCGGCACCTCCGGCGCGGGCAAGGCGCCCAAGCCGCACCTGCTCGGCAGCGAGGTCATGGGCTCCATGACGCCGTACGGCGTCGGCGGCGGCCACCGGCACACCCCCGAGATGATCCAGAACCTCAGCGGGGTGGCGGGGGAGCGGATCTCGGTCTCCTTCACCCCGACCCTCGCGCCGATGCCGCGCGGCATCCTCGCCACGTGCAGCGCCAGGGCCGTCGCCGGGGTGACGGCCGAGTCCGTCCGCGCCGCCTACGAGAAGGCCTACGCCGACGAGCCATTCGTCCACCTCCTCCCCGAGGGGCAGTGGCCGGCCACGGCGTCCGTGTACGGTTCCAACGCCGTGCAGGTGCAGGTCGCGTACGACGCCGCCGCGGGCCGCGTCATCGCGATCAGCGCCATCGACAACCTGACGAAGGGCACCGCGGGCGGCGCCCTGCAGAGCATGAACATCGCCCTGGGTCTCCCCGAGACCACGGGACTTTCCACGATCGGAGTCGCACCGTGAGCGACGCACGTGCAGCCGCCGGGCCGCAGACGACGACGATGGCCGCACCGCCGCGCCGCGCGGGCGACAGTGACATCAGCCGCTACCGCGGCGGGGCGAACAAGGAGATGCAGTGAGCGTCACGGCAGCCAAGGGATTCACGGCGGCGGGCATCGCCGCCGGGATCAAGGAGAACGGCAACCCGGATCTGGCCCTCGTGGTCAACGAGGGGCCCCGCCGTGCCGCCGCCGGCGTCTTCACCTCCAACCGTGTGAAGGCCGCCCCGGTGCTGTGGTCCGAGCAGGTCCTCAAGAGCGGCCAGGTGTCGGCCGTGGTGCTGAACTCCGGCGGCGCCAACGCCTGTACGGGCCCCAAGGGCTTCCAGGACACCCACGCCACCGCCGAGAAGGCGGCCGAGGTGCTCGGCCGGGGCGCCATCGAGGTCGCCGTCTGCTCCACCGGACTGATCGGCGTGCTGCTCCCGATGGACAAGCTCCTGAAGGGGGTGGAGACGGCCGCGGGCGCGCTCAGCGAGCACGGCGGCGAGAAGGCCGCCATCGCCATCAAGACCACCGACACCGTCCACAAGACGTCCGTGGTCACCAGGGGGTCCCCCCGGACGGAGTCTGGGCGAGGATGGACCGTCGGCGGCATGGCCAAGGGCGCCGGCATGCTCGCGCCGGGCCTCGCCACCATGCTGGTCGTCCTCACCACCGACGCCGACCTCGGCGGCGAGGTGCTGGACAAGGCCCTGCGCGCCGCGACCCGGGTCACCTTCGACCGCGTCGACTCCGACGGCTGCATGTCCACCAACGACACCGTGCTGCTGCTCGCCTCCGGCTCCTCCGGCATCACCCCCGGGTACGACGAGTTCGCCGAGGCCGTCCGGCAGGTCTGCGACGACCTCGGCCGGCAGCTCATCGGCGACGCCGAGGGCGCGGGCAAGGACATCAAGGTCGAGGTGATCAACGCCGAGACGGAGGACGACGCCGTCGAGGTCGGCCGCTCCATCGCCCGCAACAACCTGCTCAAGTGCGCGATCCACGGCGAGGACCCCAACTGGGGCCGCGTCCTGTCCGCCATCGGCACCACCAAGGCCGCCTTCGAACCGGACCGGCTGAACGTCGCCATCAACGGCGTCTGGGTCTGCAAGAACGGTTCCGTGGGCGAGGACCGCGAGCTGGTCGACATGCGCTACCGCGAGGTGCACATCGTCGCCGACCTCGCCGCGGGCGGCGAGACCGCGACCATCTGGACCAACGACCTGACCGCCGACTACGTCCACGAGAACAGCGCCTACTCCTCATGACCACGACGCGGAAACACACGGCACTGCCCAAGGCCCAGATCCTCATCGAGGCCCTGCCCTGGCTGACCCGGCACCACGGCAGAACCGTCGTCATCAAGTTCGGCGGCAACGCCATGGTGGACGAGGACCTGAAGGCCGCCTTCGCCCAGGACGTCGTCTTCCTGCGCCACGCCGGTCTCAAGCCGGTCGTGGTGCACGGCGGCGGTCCGCAGATCAGCGCCGCCCTCGACCGGCACGGCATCGTCAGCGAGTTCAAGGCCGGCCTCCGGGTCACCACCGAGGACGCCATGGACGTCGTACGGATGGTGCTCGCCGGGCAGGTGCAGCGCGAGCTGGTCGGCCTGCTCAACCAGCACGGGCCCCTCGCCGTCGGCCTGACCGGCGAGGACGCCCACACCATCACCGCCACCAAGCACCAGCCCGAGATCGACGGCGAGCTGGTCGACATCGGGCGGGTCGGCGAGATCACCGAGATCGACACCGGCGCCATCGAGGCACTGCTCGCCGACGGCCGCATCCCGGTCGTGTCCTCGATCGCCAGGTCACAGGACGACGGACATGTCTACAACGTCAATGCTGATACGGCGGCTGCGGCACTCGCTGCGGCACTGGGGGCCGAGACCCTCATGGTCCTCACCGACGTCGAGGGCCTCTACGAGGACTGGCCGAACTCCGACGAGGTGATCAGCCGCCTCACCGCCTCCCAGCTGGAGAAACTGCTGCCGGAGCTGTCCGCGGGCATGGTCCCGAAGATGGAGGGCTGCCTGCACGCGGTGCGGGGCGGTGTGCGCACCGCCCGCGTCATCGACGGCCGGGTGCAGCACTCGATCCTGCTGGAGATCTTCACCGACGAGGGCATCGGCACGATGGTCGTGCCCGACGAGACCGAGGGGGAGCAGTCATGACGGGCAACCAGGAGCTGACCGCGCGGTGGCAGGGCGCGCTCATGAACAACTACGGCACCCCCCGGCTGCCCCTCGTGCGCGGTGCGGGCGCCCGGCTGTGGGACGCCGACGGCAAGGAGTACCTCGACTTCGTCGGCGGCATCGCCGTCAACGCGCTCGGCCACGCCCACCCGGCCGTGGTCGAGGCCGTCAGCCGGCAGATCGGCTCCCTCGGCCACGTCTCCAACCTGTTCGTCGCCGAGCCGCCGGTGGCCCTCGCCGAGCGCCTGCTGCAGCTCTTCGGCCGGGACGGCAAGGTCTACTTCTGCAACTCGGGGGCCGAGGCCAACGAGGGCGCCTTCAAGATCGGCCGGCTCACCGGGCGGACCCACATGGTCGCCACGCAGGGCGGCTTCCACGGCCGGACGATGGGCGCCCTCGCGCTCACCGGCCAGCCCGGCAAGCAGCAGCCCTTCCTGCCGCTGCCCGGCGACGTCACCCACGTCCCGTACGGCGACGCGCAGGCGCTGGCCGCCGCGGTGACCGAGGAGACGGCCCTCGTCGTCATCGAGCCGATCCAGGGCGAGAACGGGGTCGTGGTGCCCCCGGCCGGCTACCTCAAAGCGGCCCGCGCCATCACCGCCGCCACCGGCGCGCTGCTGGTGCTGGACGAGGTGCAGACCGGCGTCGGACGGACCGGCAACTGGTTCGAGTACCAGGCCCACGAAGGCGTCCTGCCGGACGTCGTCACGCTCGCCAAGGGGCTCGGCGGCGGGCTGCCGCTCGGTGCCACCGTGGCCTTCGGGCGCGCCGCCGAACTGCTCCAGCCCGGTCAGCACGGCACCACCTTCGGCGGGAACCCGGTCGCCTGCGCCGCCGGACTCGCCGTCCTGGACACCATCGCGGACGAGGGACTGCTGGAGAACGTCAAGCGGCAGAGCGAGAAGCTGCGGGACGGAATCGAGGCCCTGGGCCACCCGCTGATCGATTGTGTCCGGGGCGCGGGCCTGCTCCTGGGTATCGTGCTCACCGGGCCGCACGCGCCACAGGTGCAGCAGGCGGCCCAGGAGGCCGGGTTCCTGGTGAACGCGCCCGCTCCCGACGTCGTACGGCTCATGCCGCCGCTGAACCTGCGCGACGACGAGACGGGTGCCTTGCTGCGGGCACTGCCCGGCATCCTCGACGCAGCCGACGGGGACGGACGATCCGGGGAATGAGAAGACGATGAGCCAGGCGCAGGACCACGAGCAGGCGGCGGGTGCCGGACCCGCCGTCCCGCAGACCCGCACCGCCCGCCACCGCCGGATCGTGGACATCCTCAACCGGCAGCCGGTGCGGTCCCAGAGCCAGCTCGCCAAGCTGCTCGCCGACGACGGGCTGAGCGTCACCCAGGCGACGCTCTCCCGGGACCTCGACGAGCTGAACGCGGTGAAGATCCGCAACAACGACGGCGACCTGATCTACGCGGTGCCCAGCGAGGGCGGTTTCCGCACTCCGCGCGCCCCGCTGGGGGAGTCGGCGAAGGAGGAGCGGATGCGGCGGCTCTCCCAGGAGCTGCTGATCTCCGCCGAGGCCTCCGCCAACCTCGTGGTGCTGCGCACCCCGCCGGGCGCGGCCCAGTTCCTCGCCTCGGCGATCGACCAGGCCGAGCTGCACGACATCCTCGGCACCATCGCGGGCGACGACACACTGCTGCTGATCAGCCGGAATCCGGACGGCGGCCAGGCGCTCGCGGACCATCTGCTGCGGCTGGCGCAGAACGGGGTGTGACCCGCGTGCGGGCCCCGGCCGACCGGCGGACAATGGCCGTGTGATCTTCCGGAGCCGGGGCGCAATCCCCAGGCGTCGGCCGGCCGTATACAGAGGTGTGTCGGGTTACGGGACACCGGTGGACCGCCTTCCGGACGAGGCTCTGCTGTCCGGGCTGTCCACCGGTGACCAGGAACTCGCCGTCGCCTTCGTACGGAGGTTCCAGCACAGGGTCTTCGGTGTCGCGATGGCCGTCACCGGTGATCCGCAGCTCGCCGAGGACATCGCCCAGCAGACGTTCGAGCGCGCGTGGCGTCACGCCCAGATCTACGACTCGCGCCGCGGGTCGGTCACGACCTGGCTGACGACCATCGCGCACAACCTCGCCATCGACGCCGTCCGCGCCCGGCGGACGCAGGCGGTGGCGCCCGAGGACCTCGAGGCGCTCCTGGGCGTCGTCACCGAGACCCCCGAGCGGTGGGCGCTGGCCGACGAGGCCTCGTCCCAGCTCCGGGCCGCCCTGGCGCGGCTGCCGCGGGAACAGGCGCGTGCCCTGGTGATGGCGGGTGTCTACGGAATGACGGCCCAGCAGATCGCCGACCGGGAGAAGATCCCGCTGGGCACCGCCAAGACGCGGATCAGGGCGGCCATGGGCAAACTGCGGACCACCCTCGCGGCTCCGAAGCGAGGCGACCATGTCCAGTGAGGTGACCTGCGGGCGACTGCGGGAGCTCGGTGCCGAGCTGGCGCTGGGCGTGCTCGACGGCCGCGAGCGCGCCGCGGCCGTCGCGCATCTGGACGGCTGCGCGGAGTGCCGCGAGTACGTCGAGCACCTGACCCTGGTCGGCGACCGGCTGATCGGCCTGCTGCCGGACCGTGAACCGCCGCTGGGCTTCGAGACCCGGGTGGCGCGCGCCCTGACCCAGGACGTCACCGCGTACGAGGGGCGCCCGCCCATGCGGGCGTCCGCTCGTGAGGGGCTGCGCGGCCGGGCCCGGCGGGTCCGGCTGCGGCTCGCGTCGGTGGCGGTCGCGTTCGCCGTCGCCTTCGGGTTCGCCGGCTGGGGGATCGGCACCGCCATCGAGGAGGTCACGGCCGCGCCCGCGGCGCCCGCCGGGACCGAGACCATGCTGGTCGGCGATCTGACCTCGGCCGGGTCCGGTGCCCGGCCCGCCGGCGAGGTCTACGCCCACCCCGGGAGCCCCGGCTGGGTGTTCATGTCCGTCGATCTGACGGCCCCCGGCGCCGTGTACGACGGCAAGGTCACCTGTCTCCTGGAGCGCTCCGACGGCACGACGGTCCGGCTCGGCGAGTTCCCGGTGCACGAGGGGCGCGGCGCCTGGGGCGTGGCGGCTTCCATCGATCCGGGAGCGGTGTCGGGCGCCCGCCTGACCGCCCCGGACGGCACCGTCCTCGCCACGGCCCCGCTGCAGACCGGCCAGGTCCGCACCGGCGAGGCGTGAACCCGGGCGACCGTACCGCCCTGAGTACCCGCCTCAGCCGCGGGCGCCGGGCCGGGCGGAGCCGAGGGCGGCGGACAGGTCGGTGAGCGTGGGCCGGGCCGGCGGACCGGGACGCAGGCAGGCGTCGACGGCGGCGGCGAGGGCGGGCGGCAGGCGCCGGCGGGAGGCCACCGGCGGGGCTGTCCGCTCCAGTTGGGGGCAGCACCTTCCGTCCGGGTCCCCCGTGCTGTCGTCGCGGCCGAACGGCGGCTCGCCGCAGGCCACTTCGAACAGGGTGACGCCGATGCCCCACACGTCGGCGGCGGTCGTGAGCGGGCCCCCGCGGGCCTGCTCCGGGGCCAGGTAGCGGAGTGTGCCCACGCCCGCGGGGGCCGGGCCGGGAGGCCGCGCGACACTCAGGTCCAGCACCTTCGCGAACCCGCGGTCCACCACCACGTTGGACGGCTTGAGGTCCAGGTGCAGCAGGCCACGGCGGTGCAGGTAGTGGACGGCGGAGCACAGCTGGACCCCGAGGAGCGCCACGTCGGCGGCGGACGCCCGGTGCCGCAGCCGGCGCACCAGGTGGGACAGCGTCTCCCCGGTCAGCGTCTCCAGGACCACGAGCGGCTCGGGCGACTCGAAGGTCTCGTAGCCGCGGACCAGATGCGGATGGCTGAACTCCCGCAGCCACCGTCCCTCCCGCAGCAGCCGCTCGCCCAGCCCGGCCTCGCCCCGCCGGTCCGGACGCAGCACCTTGATCACGCACCGGCAGTCCCGCTCCTCGCTCCAGGCGTCGTGGACGTCCAGGCAGCGGGTGCGGGTCAGATGGCCCAGGATCTCGTAGCCGGGGACCGGCCGCGTGCCCGGTGCCAGGGCCGGGGCCGGCGCCGCGGCCGGGGCCGCTTCCCGGGCGGCGGGGGCGCTCATGAGGGCACCCGTCCCGGGGACGGTACGCCGTTCAGGGCGTTCAGCCGGTGGAGCCGAGCGTAGGCGCCGTCGCGGCCGAGCAGTTCGCCGTGGGCGCCCTGCTCGACGACCCGGCCGTGGTCCAGGACCACGATGCGGGTGGCGTCCTGGACGGTCAGCAGGTTGTGCGAGATCACCACGGTCGTCCGCCCGGCCATGAGCCGGCGCAGCGGGTCCATGATCCGCCGTCCCGAGCGGACGTCGAGGCCGGTGGTCGGCTCGTCCAGCACCAGGACGGGCGCGTCCCGGATCATCGCCCGGGCGATGGCCAGCCGCTGGCACTGTCCGCCGGACAGCGTCCGGCCCCGCTGGCCGACCAGCGTGTCGTACCCCTCCGGGAGCAGCTCGACGAACTCGTGCGCGTCCGCCGCGCGCGCCGCCGCGACGATCTCCGCGTCCGTCGCCTCCGGGCGGCCGTAGGCGATGTTCTCCCGCACGGTGCCGTGGAAGACGAGCGTCTCCTGCAGCACCACGGCGACGCTGTCCCGCACGTCGGTCAGGCTGAGCTCCCGCAGGTCCCTGCCGTCGAGGCGGACCGCTCCTCGGTCGGGGTCGTAGAAGCGCAGTTGCAGCTTGGCGATCGTCGACTTGCCGGCCCCGCTGGCCCCGACCAGCGCCAGCGTCTCACCGGGCGCCGCCTCGAAGGACACGTCCGACAGGGCCCAGGACCCGGTCCCGGGGTAGCGGAAGCAGACGCCGTCGAACTCCACCTCGCCGCGCGCCCGGCCGGTGCGCCGGGGGTGCGCGGCCTCGACGACCTGCGGCCGCTGGTCCAGCAGTTCGATGATCCGCTCGGCCGAGGCGGAGGCCGCGTAGAAGGTGGTGCCCAGGTGGGACAGGCCGCGGACCGGGCCGTAGAGCTTGCCGATCAGGGCCAGGAAGACCAGCAGGCCGCCCAGCGTGAGCTGTCCCTGGGCCAGTTTCCAGGTGCCGAGGCCCATCACCGCGATACCGCCGGCCACCTCGATGATCTCCACGACGGGTCCGTAGACGGCACGGATCCGGGCCGACGTCATCGCCGCCCGGAACCTGCCGAGGTTCTCCTTCTCGAACCGGCGCTCCTCCCACCCCTGCCGGTTGTACGCCTGCACCAGGGCGACGTTGCCCAGCGACTCCTCGGCGATCGCGCTGATCGAGCCGCTGCGCCGCCTGCGTTCCCGCGACGCCGCCTTGATCAGCCGCGAGAAGTGCCGGGCGGCACCCCAGAACAGCGGCACGATGGCGAGGGCGAGCAGGGTCAGGTCCCAGCGCAGGTAGAAGAGCAGTCCGAGGAAGACGCCCAGGCGGATCACGTAGTAGAGGACGTCCGCGACCCCGGAGAGCAGGAACGTCTCGACGGCGTCGACGTCACCGGTGACCCGGGACAGCACGTCGCCGAGCCGCCGGCGCTCGAAGAAGCCGAGCGACAGCCCCTGGACGTGCCGGAAGACGTCGGAGCGCAGGGAGAGCAGGAAGCGTTCGCTGACCCAGGTGGACGTCACGCTGTCGCCGAAGCCCAGGATCCCGGAGCAGAGGATGAGCCCCAGATAGACCGGCGCGATCCAGAGGAAGGGGCGCAGGTCCCGGGGGACGAGCACATCGTCCACGACGATCTTGAAGAGCCAGATCTCGGCCGCGTCCACGGCCGGCCCGGCCAGGCTGAAGAGGGTCAGGGGAACGAGCCAGCGCCGGCCGCCCCGGGTGTACGGCCAGAACCGCCGGAACACCTCACGCAGGGGCACCGGGGGCGCGGCGGCGACCACGGCGTCGGAGGTCTCGCCCACCGACAGCAGACGCCGCAGGAGGTGCGCCATGGCATGCGTTCCTCGGAAGTCGGCGGCGGGACGGACCGGGTCCTCCGGTCACCGGTCCGCCCCGCCTCGGGATGCGATCAGTAGCCGCCGTGGCCGCCGTGGCCGCCGTGGCCGCCGTGGCCATGGCCGTGCCCGTGGCCTTCACCGTGGCCGTGGCCGTGACCATGTCCGTGGCGGTCGCCGAAGTCGTGACGGTCGCCGTGGTCGTGGCCGAAGCCGTTCCGCGAGCCGCCGTCGAACGACGTGTCGTCGCCGTTGTCATGGCCGTTGGCCGGCATGAGATTGCTGAAGATGGCCATGCGTTCCTCCTGAATCTTGCTTCACAGGGGATACGGTCCATGGCTGGAGCCGGATGGCATTCGGAGGTAAAAAGACCAAAATTGAACTTTCAGCCCAGTCGGTCCGCCAGACCCCCGGTGCAGCGCACCTCGTCCCCGGCCGTGATCAGCAGGGCCTCCACGCCGGGCAGCGACTCCAGCCATGCCAGCCCCGCCCGCGACCCCATCGCGAACGCGGCCGTGGCCCAGCAGTCCACCCAGGTCAGCCTGGGGCCCACCACCGTCACCGAGACCAGGTCGGTGACCGCAGGGCGGCCGGTGCGCGGATCCAGGATGTGCGCGCCCCGCTCCGCCGTGCCGGACGTGGCCACGGACAGCTCGTCCACGCCCGCCGCCGAGATCACCGCGGCCAGCCCGCCCGGCCGGAGCGGGTCGGCCACTCCCACCCGCCACGGCCGATGCGCCTCCGGCGCGCCCAGCATCTGGACGTCGCCGCCGCCGTTCACGCTGACCCCGCACACCCCGTCCACCGCCGCCAGCAGCTGGGCGGCCCGTTCCGCCGCCCAGCCCTTCACGATTCCGGTCGGGTCCAGGTCGCCCCGGTACCGGGGACTGAACCAGCCCTCGCTGACCCGCTCCGCCTCGGCCGCCAGCTCCAGCACCTCGGCCACCTCGGGCGCGCACCGCGCCACGGTCAGCTCGCCCCGGGCCAGCCGGGACAGCTCGCTGTCCTCACGGTAGGTGGAGAACAGCGCGTCGGCCCGGTGCAGTACCGCGACCGCCCCGGCCAGCGCCTCGCGCACCGCGTCGGTCCGCCCGCCGCGGATGTCGAAGGAGAAGACGGTGCCCATGACCTCCTCCGCGTGCCGTACCGCGGCGGGGGCGTCGTCCGGCCCGGTCACCGGGTCAGCCACCGGCCTGGTCGAGCGCCGACTGCAGCGACTGCTTGTAGCCGGTGCTGGTGTAGGTCGCCCCGGACACCGCGTCGATGTCGGCGTTGCTGGCGGCCACGGCCTCCTGGTTGAGCTTCGGCACGGCGAGCGCGGTCTTCTGGCCGCTGACCCCGCCCTTGGGCGCCTGCACCGCCTCCGCCCGGGTGATCCTGCCCCCGCTGACGGTGATCCTGACCTGCACCGGGCCGTACTGCGTCTGCGCGACCCGGCCGGTGACGGTCCGCGCCTGCGCGGACCCCGAAGCACCCGAGGAACCGGCACCCGATCCGGCACCCGAACCCGCACCGGTACCAGCGCCGGAACCGGCCCCGGAGGACGACGCCTTCACCTTGTCCAGCGCCGACTGCAGCGACTTCTTGTACCCCGCGCTGGTGTAGGTCGCCCCGGAGACCGCGTCGATGTCGGCGTTGCCTGCTGCCACGGCCTCCTGGTTGAGCTTCGGCACGGCGAGCGCGGTCTTCTGGTCGCTGACCCCGCCCTTGGGGGCCTGCACCGCCTCCGCCTTGGTGATCTTCCCGCCCGCGACGGTCAGCCGCACCTGCACGGCCCCGTACTGGGTCTGCGCCGCGTCACCGGTGACGGTGCCCGCCGCCGCGCCACCGCCCTGCTGCCCGCCCTGCGGTGCCTGCTGCGCGGCCCCGCCCGCCTGCGCGGCGGCACCGGCGGCCGGCGCCGCGGCCGGGTCCGACGCGGGCTTCAGCGACAGCAGCAGCACGACTCCGGACACGGTGGCCGCGGTGGCCAGCACGACGCGCCGAATGGGGTGGCTCTTCCTCATCGCTTCGCAGCTCCCGCTCACATCTCGAACGACTCGTGGTGGATACGGCGCGCGGGGACTCCCGCGCCGCGCAGTGCCTCGTACACGGACTGCGCGAACCCGGGCGGCCCGCACATGAAGACGTCGTGGCGTTCGACGTCCGGGATCTTCCGCTGGAGGTTCTCCGCGGAGATGTCCGGCCGCTCACCGTCCGGGCTGTTGACCGCGTACATCAGGCGGGCGCCCCGCTCCTCGGCGATCGCGGCCAGCTCGTCCCACAGTGCCAGGTCCTGGGTGGTGTTGGCCCGGTAGAGCAGGGTGATGTCACCGGCCGCCCCGGGCAGCGTCTCGAACAGCGCCCGCATCGGCGTGATGCCGACCCCGCCCGCCACCAGCAGCACCTTGCCCCGGCTGCGCCGCTGCGCGGTGAGCGCCCCGTACGGGCCCTCCGCCCACACCCGGGTGCCGGGCGCCAGCTCGCGCAGCCGGGAGCTGTGGTCGCCGATCGCCTTCACCGTGATCCGCAGCATTTCGGGCCGGGGCGCCGCCGACAGCGAGTACGGGTGCGAGCTGAACCGCATCCCGGGGGCCAGGAACCGCCAGCGGAAGAACTGCCCCGCCTCCGCGCCCATCCGGTGCAGCTTCCGCCCGCCGATCAGCACCGACACGATGCCCGGCGTCTCCTCGATCACCGCCTCCACACGCATCCGGTGACGGACGTTCAGCCGGACCGGGGTGATGACGCGGTACCAGAGCACCAGCGCCGTGACGGCGCCGTACAGCCCGTACCAGAAGGTCTTGGCGACCGGCTCGACCGCGAAGTCGTTGCCGGTGCTGATCTGGTGCCAGAACGTCAGGAACACCGCCGCGTACGTCAGCAGATGCACGTGGTACCAGGCGTCGTACGGCAGCCGGCGGCGGATCCCGCCCACCGAGCTGACCCCGATCAGCACGAACAGACCCGTGCCGATGGCGGCCTTGCCCATGTCGGGGAGCTGGTTGACGGAGTCGACGGTCTGCTGCACCACGTCACCGAGCGACTTGCCCGCCTGCAGCGCGTAGCCCCACATGGTGAGGAACACGTGCGCCACGATGAGGCAGAGCGTGTAACGGCCGCTCATCGCGTGCCAGCGGGCCACCCGGTCGGAGCCGACCCGCCGTTCCAGCGCCGGTACCCGCGCCATCTGGAGCACGACCAGTGCCATCAGATAGCCGGCCAGCAGACCGGTGATGCGGCCCGCGTTCAGGATCCTGCCGTTGTTGTCCGCGATGGCCGGGGTGTTGTGCCACCAGAGCCACAGCACGGCGGCCGCGCCCGCCCAGACCGCGATCAGCAGCGGAACGGCCGGGGAGCGGCGCGGGCGGATGCGGCGCATCGTCTGGCGGCGGGCGGCACGTCCGCCTGCGAGCGTGGTGGTCACGGTTCCTCCGTGGGGACTTGACCCTTGGCCCAGAGATACGCGCCCCGTGCGCCGAGTGTTCAGAGGCCCGCCGAGTCCAGCGCGGACTGGAGCGACTGGCGGTAGCCGTCGCTGGTGTACGTGGCTCCCGAGACCGAGTCGATCCGCGCGCTCTGCGCGTCCAGCGCCTTGCGCCGCAACTGCGGGATGGCGTAGCTGTTGATCTCTCGGTCGCGCGGGTTCTCCGTCGGGTAGACGACCGCGGTGACGTCGGTGAGCTTGCCGCCCTTGATCGTCACACGCACCTGGACGGGACCCCAGCGGGTCTGGACGGAGTCACCGGTGACCGTTCTCGTCCCGGTGGCGGGCGCCTTCGTGGTCCCCGGGGAGGCGCCGGCGCTGCTGCTCGTCGGGGCGGGCGCGGGGGTGCCGGCGGCCGGCGCCGGGGCCGCGTGCGGCTTCAGCGACAGCAGCAGCACCATCCCGGAGACGGTGGCCGCGCTCGCCAGCACGATGCGGCGGAAGGGGCGGTTCTTGTTCAGCGCGTGCACGGAAGGAGACCTCACAGCTCGAACGACTCGTGGTGGATACGGCGGTCCGGCACCCGGGCCGCCCGCAGCGCCCGGTACACGTCCTGCGCGAAACCGTGCGGGCCGCATATGTAGACGTCGTGCCCGGCCAGGTCCGGGAAGGCCGCCCGCAGCGACTCGGCCGTGAGGTCCGGGCGCTGCCCGTGCGGCCCGTTGAGCGCGTACAGCACCCGGGCGCCGCGCCAGCGGGCGATCGCCTCCAGTTCGCCGCCGAGCGCCAGGTCCTCGACACCGCGGGCCCGGTACAGCAGGGTGACCTCGCCGGGCAGCGTCTCGAACAGCGCCCGCAGCGGGGTGATGCCGACGCCGGCGGCGATCAGCAGGGACCGGTGCGAGGTGGCCCGGTCGGCGGTCAGGGAGCCGTACGGGCCCTCCGCCCACACCCGGGTGCCCGGCCGCAGCAGCGGCACGGCGGCGCTGTGGTCGCCGAGCGCCTTGACCGTGATCCGCAGCAGGTCCGGGCGCGGCGGCGCCGACAGCGAGTACGGCGTGGACGTCCAGCCCATACCCTGTCCCAGGAACCGCCAGCGGAAGAACTGCCCCGGCCGTGCGCCGAGTTCGTCCAGGTGCCGGCCGCGCACGACGACCGAGTACACGCCCGGCGCCTCCTGGTGCACCGAGTCCAGCCGCAGCCGGTGCCGCCGGTTGAGCCGCACGGGCGCGAGGATCCGGAACCACACCACCAGGGCCGCCACCCCGAGGTACAGCGCGTACCAGAGGGCGGTCGCCACCGGCCTGCCGTTGAACTGGTCGCCCAGCGCGAGCTGGTGGAAGAAGGCCAGGAACACGGCCGCGTACGTCAGCAGGTGGACGTAGTACCAGAACTCGTAACCGGTGCGGCGCCGCGCGGCCCGTGCCGAGGTGATGCCGACCGCGAGGAGGATCACCGTGCCGGCGGTCGCCTTCAGCATGTCCGGGTAGTCCAGGACCACCGTCACCGTCTCGTGCCACAGTGAGGCCCGGTCCTGCGCCGCGTACCCGGCGAGGATGAACACCACGTGCGCGAGCAGCAGGCAGATCGTGTAGCGGCCGGCCATCGCGTGCCAGCGCGCCACCCGGTCCGAGCCGATCCGCACCTCCAGCAGCGGCACCCGGGCCATCAGCCCGACCAGCACCGCGCAGGCGTACCCGCACAGCAGCCCGGCGATCCGCCCGGCCCCGGTCAGCCGGCCGGCCGTGCCGACCACGGACCCGGTGTCCGCCCACCAGAGCGCGATCACGGCCGCCACCCCTGCCCACAGCGCGGCGAGCACCCAGCCCGCCGGGGAACGCCGCGCGGTCCCCGGCAGGGGCGGGGCCGCCCGCCTCGTATCCACGGTGGTCATCAGTGCCGTTCCCTTCGTCCGTCAGCCATGCCACTGTGCGGGCCGAAGTTCTGGGGCACCTCTGAAAACCCGCTTCGCAGGGGTCCCGGAGGGCTTTCTCAGAGGAATCTCAGGGAGCTGCCCGCCCGCTCAGAGGAAACTCAGAGCGGGCGGGGCGGACAGCCGGCCCCCCGAGGGGTGATGCTGGTAGACGCCATGAACACCACTCGCTCCGGCCGCCCCGCCCTCACCCGGCCCGACGGCACCCCGCTGCGCGTCCTCGTCGTCGACGACGATCCCGACCTCGCGGAGGTGCTGACCGGCGCCCTGCGCTACGAGGGCTGGGAGGTGCGCGCGGCCGGCGACGGCGCCGCCGCGGTCAGCGCCGCACGCGAACTGCTGCCCGACGCCGTCGTCCTCGACGTGATGCTGCCCGACACCGACGGCTTCGCCGTGCTGCGCCGTCTGCACGAGGTCAAGCCCGAGGTCTGCGTGCTGTTCCTCACCGCCCGCGACGCGGTCGAGGACCGCATCGCGGGCATCACCGCGGGCGGCGACGACTACGTCACCAAGCCCTTCAGCCTCGAAGAGGTCGTCGCCCGGCTGCGCGGCCTGCTGCGCCGGGCCGGCATGGCCCGCCAGCTGGAGGACGGGCCCCGGCTGGTCGTGGGCGACCTGGTCATGGACGAGGAGGCCCGCGAGGTGACCCGGACCGGTGAGCTGGTCGAACTCTCCCCGACCGAGTTCGAGCTGCTGCGCTTCCTCATGCGCAACCCGCGCCGGGTGCTCAGCAAGGCCCAGATCCTCGACCGGGTCTGGTCCTACGACTTCGGCGGCCGGGCCCATGTGGTCGAGCTGTACATCTCCTACCTGCGCAAAAAGGTGGACGCGGGCCGCGAACCCATGATCCACACGGTGCGCGGGGCCGGCTACGTACTGAAGCCGGTGACCCGGTGAGGGCCGTACGCCGGCTGCCCCGCCCCCGCACGCTGCGCGCCCGGCTCACCGTCGGCCTCGTGGTCCTGCTCGCGGTGAGCTGCGCCGCCGTGGGACTCGCCGCGGTCGTCGAGCTGAACGGCTTCCTGACCCAGCGCCTGGACGAACAGCTCGTCCAGGTCGGCACCCGGTTCCCGGAGAGCATGGAGCACGACGCGCCGCTCCCGGACCACGACGGCGACGAGCACGGCGACACCCGCCGCCAGGCCACCGGAACCTTCGGCGCCCGCCTCCTGAACGGCGAGGTCACCAACAAGGGCCTCATCCGCTCCGGCGACCCGTCCGCCGACCTGAACGTCGATCTGACGGCCGAGGACCAGCGGCGGCTGGCCCGGGTACCGGCCGACGGCCGCCCCCACACCATCGAGCTGTCCGCCCTGCACGACTACCGGGTGACCGCCTTCCCGGGCCGGGACGGGGACGTCCTGATCGTCGGCCTCCCGCTGGAGCCCGTCGAGGCGACCGTCCACCGCCTGGAACGGGTGGCGGGCGTCGTCTTCGGCCTCGCCCTCGTGATCACCGGCGTGGCCGGGGCGCTCTGGGTCCGCTGGTCGCTGCGCCCGCTCAGCCGGGTCGCCGCCACCGCCACCCGGGTCAGCGAACTCCCGCTCGCCAGCGGCGAGGTCGCCCTGCCGCCCCGCGCCCCGGTATCCGACCCGCGCAGCGAGGTGGGACAGGTGGCGGCCGCCTTCGACCGCATGCTGGGCCATGTCGAGGGCGCCCTGACCAAACGGCACGCCAGCGAGGAGCGGCTGCGCCGCTTCGCCGCCGACGCCAGCCACGAGCTGCGCACCCCGGTCGCCTCGGTCCGCGGCCACGCCGAACTGGCCCTGCTGCACCCCGGCCCGGTGCCGGCGGAGGTGCACCGGGCCCTGGAGCGCATCGCCGCCGAGTCCTCCCGCATGGGCGAGATGGTCGACGACCTGCTCCTGCTGGCCCGCCTCGACGCCGGCCGCCCCCTGGAGCGCCGCCCGGTCGACCTGACCCGGCTGGTGCTGGACTCGGTGACGGACGCCCGGGCCGCGGGACCCGGCCACCGCTGGACACTGGACCTGCCCGAGGAACCGCTGACGGTGACGGGCGACGCCCACCGGCTTCACCAGGTGCTGGCCAACCTGCTGGCCAACGCCCGGCTGCACACCCCCGACGGCACCGAGGTGACGGTGACCCTGACGGCCGGGGACGGCACGGCCCGCCTCTCGGTCCACGACGACGGCCCCGGCGTCCCCGAGGACGTGCAGCCGGGCGTCTTCGAACGGTTCACCCGCGCCGAGCACCGCCGCCGCGCGGACGCATCCGGCGGCGGCGCGGGGCTCGGGCTGTCGATCGTGGCGGCCGTGGTCGAGGCGCACGGCGGGAGTGTGGAGCTGGACAGCGAGCCGGGATCGACGACCTTCACGGTGCTGCTCAGTACCGCGTGACGGCCGTGGCGCCGTCCGCCGTCCCGATCGCGACATGCGGCTTGCGCGCAGGGTCCGCCCAGCTCAGGATCTTCCGCATCGCGTCCTCGGGCACGGACACACAACCCGCCGTCGCGGCCTTGCCGTTCACGTGCAGGAAGATCCCGGCGCCGCGCCCGCGCACCGGCCGGTCGTAGTTGAAGCCGATGACGAGCGCGTACCCGTACTGGGGATCGTAGGAGCTCAGTTTCTCGGACTGCGAGGCCCGGCAGTCGGCGGGCAGCGGCTCGGCCCAGCGGTTGTACGACGTGGAGTCGTTGTCCTGGCACCACCAGGAAGCGGCCGTCACCGGCCGGTACTCGACGCGGGTCCCGGCCGGGGCGGCCTTGATGCCGAAGCCGAACGGGATGCCGTACAGCCCGGTCGGCGTGGTGTTCGTGCCCTGCTCGCGCGTGCCGCCCTCCACCAGCCCGTTCGCCCCGAACCGGGCGGGAGCGGAACCGGCCTGCGTCCACTGCCCGTCCCGCAGGTCCCACCACGTCACCGTCCCCGACGTCGAGCCGGTGCCCGGTGCCGACGCGGTGATCAGCTGGGTGCCGCCGCCGGTGTCCGCCATCCGCGCGGGCAGCGGCTCCGGGCCGTGGCCGGGGGAGAGACCGAGTACGCAGACGGACGCGGACACGAGGGCGAGGACGACACCTTGGCGCATGGTTCAGACGCTAGACGGGGGGAGCGGCAACGGCAGCCCGGGTAGTCCGTCCAGGCTCGTCGCCACGTGCTCCTTCTTGGTGAAGTACGCGCTCAGCGAGGCGTCGTCCTCCCGCGCGAACCGCTTCCCGTGCAGGTCGCGGTCCTCCTCGTACGCCATGTGGGGAACGGCGTAGCCGCACGTGTCCCGGATCAGCTCCGCGTGCACGACGACGATGGCGCGCAGTCCGTGCGTGCTCGGGTCGATGTCCGGGAAGCGGGCGAGCAGAGCGGCGAAGCGCGGGTCGTCGCGGAAGACCGGCTCGCCCCGGCCGTGCACCCGGACGATGTTCGGCGGTCCCTGGAAGGCGCACCACATGAGGGTGATGCGGCCGTTCTCCCGCAGGTGCGCGATCGTCTCCGCGTTGGAACCGGCGAAGTCGAGGTAGGCGACGGTGAGTTCGTCCAGCACCGCGAAGGAGCCGCGCAGCCCCTTGGGGGAGAGGTTGATCGTGCCGTCGCCGGAGAGGGGAGCGGTGGCCGTGAAGAAGAGGGGCTGCTCCTCGATGAACGTCCGGAGCCTGCCGTCTATGCGTTCGTAGGTCTTTCCCATGTCCGTCGATTATCGACGCGATTCCTTCGCTTGTCTAACTAATTGCCGTTCGTGGTACGGGCTTTCGCCCGGCAGCGGCCACCCCGGCCGGCGTCTGCGGGGTGGCCGCGGCCGCCTGTCGCCTCACTACGTGAGCGTGCGGGCCGCGAGGGTGCCGAGGCGGGTGGGTCTGGTGGAGGTGCGGCCTAAGGCGATGGCGATGGCGATGCGGTCGATGGTGGAAGCGGGTCGCGGCGACCGGATCGGGCAACGCGGCGCCTGCGTTCGGAGGGGATCACGGGAAAGCGGTTTCATTCGTTCAACGGGGTGCCCGGACTCCCCGGAACTCCCGGCTCGCCGGACCGGCGATTGACGAATCATGCGGGGTTCTGCATACTCATGCATATCAGCGAATGCACTGTGAGGAGAAACCCGTGACCGAGCGCGTCGTACTCGCCTACTCAGGCGGTCTGGACACCTCCGTCGCCATCGGCTGGATCGCCGAGGAGACGGGCGCCGAGGTCATCGCCGTTGCGGTCGACGTCGGCCAGGGCGGCGAGGACCTGGACGTCATCCGCAAGCGCGCCCTCGCGTGCGGTGCCGTCGAGGCCGAGGTCGCCGATGCCAAGGACGAGTTCGCCGACGAGTACTGCCTCCCGGCGATCAAGGCCAACGCCCTCTACATGGACCGCTACCCGCTGGTCTCCGCCCTGTCCCGGCCTACGATCGTGAAGCACCTGGTCGCCGCCGCCAAGAAGCACGGCGCCACCACGGTCGCCCACGGCTGCACCGGCAAGGGCAACGACCAGGTCCGCTTCGAGGCCGGCATCGTCGCCCTCGCCCCCGACCTGAAGTGCATCGCCCCGGTCCGCGACTACGCGATGACCCGGGACAAGGCGATCGCCTTCTGCGAGGCCAAGCAGCTCCCGATCGCCACCACCAAGAAGTCCCCGTACTCCATCGACCAGAACGTCTTCGGGCGCGCCGTCGAGACGGGCTTCCTGGAGGACATCTGGAACGCCCCGATCGAGGACATCTACGAGTACACCTCCAACCCGGCCGTCCAGCGTGAGGCCGACGAGGTGGTCATCACCTTCAAGGAGGGCGTCCCGGTCGCCATCGACGGCAAGCCCGTCAGTGTGCTCCAGGCCATCCAGCAGCTCAACGAGCGGGCCGGCGCCCAGGGCATCGGCCGGATCGACATGGTCGAGGACCGCCTGGTCGGCATCAAGTCCCGCGAGGTGTACGAGGCCCCCGGCGCGATCGCCCTGATCACCGCCCACCAGGAGCTGGAGAACGTCACCGTCGAGCGCGAGCTGGCCCGCTACAAGCGGCAGGTCGAGCAGCGCTGGGGCGAGCTGGTCTACGACGGCCAGTGGTTCTCCCCGCTCAAGCGCGCCCTGGACGGCTTCATCAACGAGGCCAACCAGCACGTCTCCGGCGACATCCGGATGACCCTGCACGGCGGCCGCGCCGTCGTCACCGGCCGGCGCTCGGAGTCGTCGCTGTACGACTTCAACCTCGCCACCTACGACACCGGCGACACCTTCGACCAGGCCGCGGCCAAGGGCTTCATCGACATCTACAGCCTGTCGTCCAAGATCGCCGCCAAGCGCGACCTGGCCTGAGCCGGAGCGGGGGACCTCGTACGGGTCACCTCGCACGCATCGCCTGACAGCCGCCTCCTCGCCTGCAAGGGTGGGGAGGCGGTCGCACAGAGACGACTTCCGAGGAGCAACGCAAGTGAGCAGCAACAGCGGTGACGTACGGCTCTGGGGCGGCCGTTTCGCCGACGGTCCCGCCGAGGCCCTGGCGAAGCTGTCCGCGTCCGTCCACTTCGACTGGCGGCTCGCGCCCTACGACATCGCCGGCTCCCGCGCCCACGCGCGCGTGCTGCACCAGGCGGGGCTCCTCACCGAGGACGAGCTGACGCGCATGATCGCCGGTCTCGACCGGCTGGAGGCGGACGTGGCGGACGGCTCCTTCGTCGGCACCATCGCCGACGAGGACGTCCACACCGCCCTCGAGCGCGGCCTGCTGGAGCGCCTCGGCCCCGACCTCGGCGGCAAGCTGCGCGCCGGCCGCTCCAGGAACGACCAGGTCGCGACGCTCTTCCGGATGTACCTGCGGGACCACGCCCGGATCATCGGCGGCCTGATCGCCGAACTCCAGGACGCGCTGATCGGCCTCGCCGAGGCCCACCCGGACGTGGCGATGCCCGGCCGCACCCACCTCCAGCACGCCCAGCCGGTGCTCTTCGCCCATCACGTGCTCGCGCATGTGCAGTCCCTGTCCCGGGACGCCGAGCGGCTGCGCCAGTGGGACGAGCGCACGGCCGTCTCGCCGTACGGCTCGGGCGCCCTGGCGGGCTCCTCGCTGGGCCTGGACCCGGAGGCGGTGGCGAAGGACCTCGGCTTCGAGCGCGGCAGCGCCGGCAACTCGATCGACGGCACGGCCTCCCGCGACTTCGTGGCGGAGTTCGCCTTCGTCACCGCGATGATCGGGGTCAACCTGTCCCGGATCGCCGAGGAGATCATCATCTGGAACACGAAGGAGTTCTCCTTCGTGACCCTGCACGACGCGTTCTCCACCGGCTCGTCGATCATGCCGCAGAAGAAGAACCCGGACATCGCCGAGCTGGCGCGCGGCAAGTCGGGCCGGCTGATCGGCAACCTGACGGGTCTCATGGCGACGCTGAAGGCCCTGCCCCTCGCCTACAACCGCGACCTCCAGGAGGACAAGGAGCCGGTCTTCGACTCCTGCGACCAGCTCGAGGTCCTGCTCCCGGCCTTCACCGGCATGATGGCCACCCTCACGGTCAACCGCGAGCGCATGGAGGAACTGGCCCCGGCCGGCTTCTCGCTCGCCACCGACATCGCCGAGTGGCTGGTCAAGCAGGGCGTGCCGTTCCGCGTGGCCCACGAGGTCGCGGGGGAGTGCGTGAAGGTCGCCGAAGCCGAGGGCAAGGAGCTGGACGAGCTCACGGACGAGCAGTTCGCGAAGATCTCCGCCCACCTCACCCCAGAGGTCCGCTCGGTCCTCGACGTCCCCGGCGCCCTCGCCTCCCGCAGCGGCCGCGGCGGTACGGCGCCCAGCGCGGTCGCCGTCCAGCTCGCCGAGCTCAAGACGGACGTCGCGGCGCAGCACGCGTGGGCGGCGGAGCCCCGCAAGGCGTACGGACGGCCGAGCGCCGCGTCGTAGGGCACCCCGCCCTCACCTGAGCAGCTATCCGGCCGAGTTGCCGGGCGGACCCGGAGGTCATCGCGGGTTACGTTGGTCGTCGAAGCCGTACCGGAGCCGACCGAACGGAGCCTGCGATGCCTTTCGCCCGCCTCGCGACAGCGACCACGCCGACGAGCCACATCGGGCTCGGCCTGGCCGCGGTGGGCCGCCCCGGCTACATCAACCTCGGCCGCGAGCAGGACCTCGGGGAGAACCGCAGCGTCGAGGCACTGCGCGAGCGCACCCACGAACTCCTCGACGCCGCCTACGCGCAGGGTGTGCGCTACTTCGACGTGGCCCGCTCCTACGGCCGCTCCGAGGAGTTCCTCGCCGGCTGGCTGGCCGCCCGCCCCGAGATCGACGACGTGGTCGTCGGCAGCAAGTGGGGCTACACCTATACCGCCGGCTGGTCCACCGACGCCGAACGGCACGAGGTGAAGGACCACAGTCTGGCGACATACGAGCGCCAGCGCGCCGAGACCGGAGAACTGCTCGGCGGCCGGCTGGACCTCTACCAGATCCACTCGGTGACCCCGGACAGCCCGGCCCTCACCGACAAGGAACTCCACGCCCGACTCGCCGAGGCCGCCGCCGGCGGACTCACCGTCGGCTTCTCCACCAGCGGCCCCGCCCAGGCCGACGCCATCCGCGCCGCGCTCGAGGTGACGGTCGAGGGCGAGCCCCTCTTCCGCACCGTCCAGTCGACGTACAACGCCCTCGAGACCTCGGCCGGACCCGCGCTGGCCGAGGCGCACGACGCCGGGCTGACCGTGATCGTCAAGGAGGGCATGGCCAACGGCCGGCTCGCCGCGCCGCACGCTCCGGACATGCTGAAGTCGGTGGCCGAGGAGACCGGCCTCGGCTGCGACGCGGTGGCCCTCGCCGTGATCCTGCGCCAGCCCTGGGCCGGGGTCGTCCTCTCCGGCGCCGCGACACTCAACCAGCTCGCCTCCAACCTGCACGCGGCAGTCGTGGACCTCGACGTGGACCAGCTCACCCGGCTCGCCACGCTGGTGGAGGACCCGCACGCCTACTGGGAGCGGCGCGGACAGCTCCCCTGGCACTGACCGACACCCGCCCCGAACCGGCTCCGACCAGCGGTCATGAGTCACGCATGCCCACAGTGAGACATTAGTGTCTCACTTGGGCTATCCTTGTCTCATGGCCCTCGATCGTGACCAGGTGCTGCGCAGCGCGGCCGCCCTGCTGACCCGCAAGTCCACCGCGACCATGGACGAGGTGGCCAGGGCCGCCGGGATCAGCCGGGCCACCCTGCACCGCCACTTCGCGGGACGCGACGCCCTCGTCCGGGCCCTGGAGGCGCTCGGCATCGCGGAGTGCGAGGCCGCCCTGGACGCGGCCCGCCTGGACGAGGGCCCGGCGGGCGAGGCGGTCCGCCGCCTGGTCCGCGCCATCGAGCCCGCGGCCGGCCTGCTCGCCTTCCTCTACACCGAGAACCAGCTCTTCGAGGGCGAGGAGCAGAACGAGGGCTGGACCCGCCTCGACGAGCGCCTCACGGACCTGTTCCGGCGCGGTCAGGAGAGCGGCGAGTTCCGCATCGACCTCACCCCGGCCTGGCTCACCGAGGCGCTGTACGGCCTGCTGGCCTCCGGCGCCTGGGCGGTCGCGGAGGGCCGGGTGGCCGGCAAGGACTTCAGCCACATGGTCGTCGAGCTGCTGCTCGGCGGCGCACGACGTGCGAACGCACCGCGGAGAGAGGAATCATGACCAGCACCCTGCAGCCGGCCGGCACGACCGGGGCGGTGAGGCGCCCGGACCGCTGGCTCGCGCTTTCGGTCCTCGTCCTGGCCGTGCTGCTGGTGGCCGTCGACGCCACCGTCCTCGGTCTCGCCACCCCCTACATCAGCGAGGACCTGCGCCCCTCCGGCACCCAGCTGCTGTGGATCGGGGACGTCTACTCCTTCGTCATCGCCGGGCTGCTGGTCTCCATGGGCAGCCTCGGCGACCGCATCGGCCGCAAGCGCATCCTGCTCGCCGGCGCCACGGCGTTCGGCGCGATATCCGTCCTGAACGCCTACGCGACCACACCCGAACTGATGATCCTGGCGCGGGCGCTGCTCGGCGTCGCGGGCGCCACCCTGATGCCCGCCACCCTCGCCCTGATCCGCAACCTCTTCCACGACCCGCGCGAGCGCAGCCTCGCCATCGGTATCTGGGGCGCCACCGCCTCCGCCGGCACCGCCGTCGGCCCCATCGCGGGCGGCTTCCTGCTGGAGCACTTCTGGTGGGGCTCGGTGTTCCTGATCAACCTGCCGGTCATGGCGGTGCTGGTCCTGGTCGGCATCCGCACGCTGCCCGAGTCCCGCAACCCCGCCCCCGGGCCATGGGACCTGAGCAGTGTCGTGCTGTCCCTCGTCGGCATGATCGGCGTCGTGTACGCGGTCAAGGACGCCGCCGCGCACGGCCCGACCCCGGTCGCGGCAGCGGCGGGCCTGCTCGGCGCGGCCGCGCTGTACGGCTTCGTACGCCGACAGCTCACCATGCCGGTCCCGCTGCTGGACATGCGTCTGTTCCGGCGCCGGGGCTTCAGCGGTGCGGTCCTCGCCGACCTGCTGACCGTGCTGGGCATGTCCGGCCTGGTCTTCTTCCTCTCCCAGTACCTGCAACTCGTCCAGGGCAGGCGTCCGTTCGAGGCGGGCCTGGCCGAACTGCCCGCGGCCGTGGGCGCGGTGGCGGCCGGCCTGGTCGCGGGCCGGGCGGCCCGCCGCTTCTCGGTGCGGGTGGTGGTCTCCGGCGGCCTGGCGGCGGTCGGTGCGGCCCTGGCCGTGCTGACGACGCTGAGCCGGTCGACGGGCTACCCGCTGCTCGGCGCCGCGCTGCTCGTCGTGGGTGTGGGCGCGGGCTTCTCGTTCACCGTGACCGCCGACGTCATCCTCGCCGGCGTCCCCAAGAACGAGGCGGGCGCGGCGTCCGCGGTCTCGGAGACGGCGTACGAACTCGGCGCGGCCCTGGGCATCGCCCTGCTCGGCTCCATCGTGACCGGCGCCTACCGCGGCTTCACCGGCCCGGCGGGCACCCCGGCCCAGGCCCACGAGTCACTGGGCGGCGCCGTGGAGGCGGCGAAGAACATGCCGTCCCTCCCCGCCCAGCACATGCTGGACGCCGCCCGCGACTCCTTCGTCCACGGCCTCCACCTCGCATGCGGAGCGGGAGCAGCGGTCCTGCTGGCCACAGCGGCGGCGGCGTGGTTCCTGCTGAAGGAACAGAAACTGGAAGACCCGGAGTGACCCAAAGGGGCGCGGGGAACTGCGCGACGAGCCCCCACGCACCCGCAGCCGAAAAGCCGCCGAACCGCCGGAGGCTCAGGCTGCCTTCGCCTTGGTCGCGTACATGTCCACATACTCCTGACCCGACAGCCGCATGACCTCGGCCATCACCGAGTCGGTCACCGCCCGCAGCACGTAGCGGTCCCGGTCCATCCCCTCGTACCGGGAGAACTCCATCGCCTCGCCGAAGCGGACGGTCACCCGGCCGGGCCGCGGGATGCCCGACCCGCCCGGCTGGAGCTTGTCCGTGCCGATCATCGCGAACGGGACCACCGGGGCGCCCGTCATCAGGGTGAGCCGGGCGATGCCGGTGCGGCCACGGTAGAGGCGGCCGTCGGGGGAGCGGGTGCCCTCGGGGTAGATGCCGAAGATCCTGCCCTCCTCGAGGACGCGGCGCCCGGTCATCAGGGCCGCCACACCGCCGCGGCCGCCGTCGCGGTCCACCGGGATCATGCCGACGCCGGTGAAGAACCACGCCATGAGCCGGCCCTTGAGGTTCTTGCCGGTGACGTACTCGTCCTTGCCGATGAAGACGACCTGACGGTCGCAGACCAGGGGCAGGATCATCGAGTCGATGAAGGTCAGGTGATTACCGGCCAGGATGACCGGCCCGTCCCCCGGGATGTGCTCCACGCCCTCCACCTGAGGGCGGAACATCAGACGCATGATCGGTCCGAGCACTGCCTTGATGAGCGCGAAGCGGGACAACGGGTCCTCCGATGTCGAGGTGGGCGATATGTGTCTGTGCAGGTGAGGACATTACTCGCGGCTCCGGGGGAAGCGCACATCGGGGAGGCCCGGTTCACCGAGGTCTTACGCACTGTTGACACTGGTTTACCTGCGGTGAAGCGCCGGAACACAGGTGTGGCGTCCGGGTGGGCGATGTGACGGACATCGCGCGGAGCCCGTACCGTCCGGCTACCCGTTCCGCTCCCGGCGATGCCGACGCACCGTCACATTCCGCCGCCCGCCGGACAACCGGCGTCACCCGCTTGTTCGGACAAGGGTCTCCCGTACGTCACACCGGCACCCCTACGATCGGCGCGCACCGGCGCCCCGGAACCGGAACGCCGGGGACAGACACGCAGCGAACGGCAGGAGGGCGCATGGACCGCATGGACGGCGACCGGGCGGACGAGCGGCAGCGGACCACCGGACGGCGGGCCGTGCTCGGCGCGGCGGTGCTCGGCGCGGGCGGGGTGGTCCTCGGACTGCCCGGCGCCGCCCGGGCGGCCGGTACCGGGACGGCCGCACACGGGGGGCGCGGGCTGAAGAGCCTGCCAATCCCGACGATCATCGGCCACCGGGGGGCCAGCGGCTACCGCCCCGAGCACACCTTCGGCTCCTACGAGCTGGCCCTCGACCTCGGCGCGGACATCGTGGAGGCCGGTGACCTGGTGCCCACCCGGGACGGCCACCTCGTCTGCCGGCACGAGCCCGAGATCGGCGGCACCACGGACGTCGCCTCGCACCCCGAGTTCGCGAGCCGCAGGACCACCAAGGTGCTGGACGGCGTCTCCACCACCGGCTGGTTCACCGAGGACTTCACCCTGGCCGAGCTGAAGACGCTGCGCGCCGTCGAGCGCATCCCGGCCAACCGGCCGCACAACACCCTCTACGACGGCCGCTGGGAGATCCCCACCTTCGAAGAGGTCCTGAGGTGGCAGGATGAGCAGACCCGCAGGCGGGGCAGGCAGGTCTGGATCTACCCGGAGACCAAGCACCCCACCTACTTCCGCAAGCTGGGCCTCGGCCTGGAGGAGCGGGTGGCGAAGCTGCTGCGCAAGTACGGCAAGGACGGCCGGAACGCGCCGGTGATCCTGCAGTCCTTCGAGCCGACCAGCATCCAGCGGCTGAACCGGCTCGTCGACAACCCGCTCGTCGTGCTGCTCTCCTCGGCGAACAGCCGCCCCTACGACTTCGTCGACTCGGGCGACCCGCGCACGGTCGCCGACCTCATCGCGCCCAAGGGCCTGCGGGAGATGGCTGGTTACGCCCAGGGCATCGGCCCCACCCTCGACCTGGTCATCCCGAGGAAGGCGGACGGCACCCTCGCCGAGCCGAGCACGCTGGTCGCCGACGCGCACAAGGTCGGGCTGATCCTGCACCCCTACACCATGCGCAACGAGAACCCCTTCCTCCCGGCCGAGTACCGCAAGGGTGGCGCGGCGGACGCCTACGGTGACGCCTTCGGCGCCTTCGCCACGTACTTCGCCACCGGTATCGACGGCGTCTTCACCGACAACGCCGACACCGGCCTGCTCGCCCGGGCCGACTTCCTGGCCCGCTGACCCCGCGGCCCGCGTCAACACCCCGGCCGTCACACACCTTTCGGGGTGAGCGTGCGCCGTCCCGGAACCCGGCACCGGGGCGGCGCGTCGTTCCGCGTATGACGCACGACCTGGTGGCCGCCCTCGGCCCCCTGCTCACCGCCGAGGCGTCCGCCGAGGCGCAGGCGGCCGGGAGCGAGCCGGCCGACCTGGAACAGGCCGTCTGGCTGCGGCTGCTGGAGCGCCTGGCGGCCGGCGGGCCGCCGCCGGACCCGCACGGCTGGCTGCGCGGCGCCGTTCGCGCCGAGGCCCGCCGCGGCCGCCGTACCGCCCGGCGCGAGCGGCCGTACGGAGCCGAACCGGCCGACGCGCGCCCCGGACCGGAGCAGCTCGCCCTCAACGCCGCCCGGTACCGGGCCCTGCGCGAAGCGGTCCGCGCACTGCCCGGGCGCTGCCCCCGGCTGCTGGAGGCGCTGCTCTCGCCGAACGACCCGACATACCGGGAGATCGCCGGGGAGTTGGGTATCTCACAGGGCAGTCTCGGACCGGAACGCTCCAGATGTCTGGGATGTCTGCGGCGATTGCTCACGCCGGAGGTTGCGGCCCGCGAAGCGCGGGGATAGGAGTGGGGGACGACCGGTGATCAGGTGAGCGGGAGGCATGCGCACATGGGCATGAGCGTGACCATCTCGGTGGCGACCGAGCAGGACGCGGAGCAGATCTTCAGGCTCCAGTACCTGTGCTTCCAGAGCGAGGCGGCGCTGTACGGCAACTACCGCATCGACCCGCTCGTGCAGAGCCTGGACTCCGTCCGTCAGGAGGTCGTCGCCGACTGCGTGTTCGTCGCACGGCTCGGCGAGGAGGTGGTCGGCTCGGTGCGCGGCAAGGTGACCGAGGACGGCGCGGCCGCCATCGGCAAGCTCTGCGTCCACCCGCGGCTCCAGGGCCACGGCATCGGCGCGCGGCTGCTGCGCGCGGCCGAGACGGCACTGTCCGAGCAGCGCGGCGCCACCCGGTTCCGCCTGCACACCGGCCACCGCAGCGAGGGCAACCTCCGGCTGTACCGCCGGGTCGGCTACGAGACGGTGGGCCGGTCCACGGGCGCCGACGGAGTGGAGCTGATCGTCCTGGAGAAGCGGGCGGGCACGTACGCGGCTACCGCGTGACGCGCTCGCGCGACCTGCGCAGCCAGTACATCGCCGACAGCGGCAGCAGCACCGGGATGAAGACGTACCCCATGCCGTAGTCGGACCAGACGGTCGCGTCCGGGAAGGCGGAGGGGTCGGCCAGGGTCCAGGTACCCACGATCAGCACGCCCGCGAGCTCGGCGGCACAGCACACCAGTGCCGCCCTGCGGGCCGTCTCCCCGCCCCGGACCAGCGAGTACGTGATGAACCCGTACACCAGGCCGGCGACCGCCGACAGCGAGTAGGCCAGCGGTGCCCGGCCGAAGTCCGTCGCGATCTGGTACACCGAGCGCGACACGGCCCCGACCACCATCACGCCGTAGAACCACACCAGCAGCATCCCCGGCCCGCTGATCAACCGGGCCGGCTTCTCCTGAACCGCCGTCATCTCAGGCTCCCCAGATGTCATACAGCCGCACCTCCAGCACGGCGAGGACCACGCCGCCGGCGGCCACCGTCACGGAGCCCCAGCGGGTCCGCTCCGCCAGCGACATGAAGCCCGCCGCCGGCACACAGGCGAACGCGCCCAGCAGATACGCCACGAAGATCGCCGTGCCCTGCTCCGGCTTCTCGCCCCGCGCCAGCCGGACGACCCCGACGACCAACTGGACCACGGCCAGCAGGGACACCACGGCCATGCCGATGAAGTGCCAGTCCTTGGTCGGCTGGTCCCGGTAGGCGGCCCAGCCGCACCAGGCGGCGAGCAGCAGCGCGGTGAGCCCGGTCACCAGCGTCAGGGCATTGAGCATGCGGTGACCCTATTACGGCGGAAACGGCCCGCCGCCGCCGACCCCGCTGTACGCCGTAGGGTCTAGACCATGACGATCCACGCACAAGCCCTCCTGTTCGACAACGACGGCACCCTGGTCTCCTCGCTCGAATCCGTCGAGCGCTGCTGGACGCGCTGGGCGCGGGAGTACGGGATCACGGCCGAGGAGTTCCGGCGGGTGGAGCTGCACGGGCGGCCCGCGGCGGAGATAGTCGCCGACCTGCTGCCCGCCCGCCTTGTCCCGGAGGCGGTCGCGCGGGTCGAGCAGCTCGAGGTCGAGGACGTGCCCGGCGGAGGGGTGCGGCTGCTGCCCGGGACGCGGGACTTCCTCAACTCGCTGCCCGCCGACCGCTGGGCCGTCGTGACCTCCGCCACCCGGCGGCTGGCCGAGGCCCGGCTGGACGCCGTCGGCATCCTGCCCAAGACGTTCGTCGCCGCCGACGACATCACCCGCGGCAAGCCCGACCCGGAGCCCTACCTGCTCGCGGCCCGGCAGCTCGGCGTGGACCCGGCCCACTGCGTGGTCTTCGAGGACGCCCCCGCAGGGCTCCAGGCGGGCCGCGCGGCCGGTATGACCACCGTGGCGTTGACCACAACCCACCCGGCCGCGGAACTGCGGGCCGACCTGGTGGTCAGGGACCTCTCGGCCTTGTCCGCACTGGTCACCGACGAGGGTGTGGAGATCTCCGTCCGCGGCTGAGCGTGTCCTGTCACTGTCCACGGCTGTCCACTATGCGGACGGCCGTCGCCGGTCAGCACCGTCGGTCTGGTTTACTGATCGCATGACCACGACGAGCAGCCGCACCCCTGCGACCGAGGCGACCATGCCGCCCGGTGCTCGCTGTATGTGTCGAATGTGCGCCTTCTAGAGGGCCCCCGCACCACCCGAGCCTCGCGCCCCGAAGCGAGAGCCGTGGCCTGTCCCCGCCGCCGCGCGGACTGACGCCGCCCAGCGCACACGATGTTCTCCCCGGTTCCATCGCCACAGCGAGAACCGTGCCGCGTCCCTGACCGAATGCAATGCATGCACCCGTGCCCGGGCACACCCACGCCCGCGCACTCGACAGTGACGGAATCCCTGTGATCACCACATCGGGCCTGACCAAGGTCTACCGCTCCCGCGGCCGCGAGGTCACCGCCCTCGACGGCGTCGATCTCCACGTCCGCGAGGGCGAGGTCTACGGCGTCATCGGCCAGTCCGGCGCCGGCAAGTCCTCGCTCATCCGCTGCGTCAACCTGCTGGAGCGGCCCACCTCCGGCACCGTGACCGTCGCCGGACAGGACCTCACCGCCCTCGCCGGCCACGGCCCGCGGGCCGGCCGGGAACTGCGCCGGGCGCGCAGCCGGATCGGCATGGTCTTCCAGCACTTCAACCTGCTCTCCTCGCGGACCGTGCAGGACAACGTCGAACTGCCGCTGGAGATCCTCGGCAAGTCCGGCAAGGAGCGCTCCCGCAAGGCCCTGGAGCTGCTGGACCTGGTCGGTCTCGCCGACAAGGCGAAGGCCCACCCCGCCCAGCTCTCCGGCGGCCAGAAGCAGCGCGTCGGCATCGCCCGCGCCCTGGCCGGCGACCCCAAGGTGCTGCTCTCCGACGAGGCCACCAGCGCCCTCGACCCGGAGACCACTCGCTCGATCCTGCAACTGCTGCGCGACCTGAACCGGCAGCTCGGCCTGACCGTCCTGCTCATCACCCACGAGATGGACGTGGTGAAGCAGATCTGCGACTCCGCAGCCCTCATGCAGAAGGGCCGGATCGTGGAGTCCGGCACGGTCAGCGAGCTGCTGGCCACCCCGGGCTCCGAGCTGGCCTCCGCCCTCTTCCCGGTCGGGGGCGAGGCCACCGGCACCGACCGGACCGTCCTGGACGTCACCTTCCACGGCGAGGCCGCCACCCAGCCGGTCATCTCCCAGCTCTCGCGCACCTACAACATCGACATCTCGATCCTCGGTGCCGCCATCGACACCGTCGGCGGACTCCAGATCGGCCGCATGCGCATCGAGCTGCCCGGCCGCTACGAGGACAACGTGGTGCCGGTCGGCTTCCTGCGCGAGCAGGGCCTGCAGATCGACGTCGTCGAACACGAGGGCCAGGAGCCCGTGCTGGTGAAGGAGGGCGCGAAGTGACCTGGTCCGAGATGTGGTCGCTGCTGGAACCGGAGTGCTGGAACACCGCCTACATGGTCGGGTGGTCCACGCTCATCGCCGTCGCCGCCGGTCTTCCGCTGGGCATCCTGCTCGTGCTCAGCGAGCGCGGCGGCCTGCTGCAGAACGTCGTGGTGAACAAGGTCCTCGGCCAGGTCGTGAACATCACCCGCTCCATGCCGTTCATCATCCTCATGGTCGCCCTGACCAGCTTCACCCGGTGGGTCACCGGGACCAGCATCGGCCGTGACGCGGCCATCGTGCCGCTGGCCATCGGCGCCATCCCGTTCTTCGCGCGCCTCGTCGAGACGGCCGTCCGCGAAGTGGACGGCGGGCTCGTCGAGGCCGTGCAGTCGATGGGCGGCAACACCCTCACCATCGTCCGCAAGGTCCTCGTGCCGGAGGCCCTGCCGTCGCTGATCGCCTCCGCGACCACCACCCTCGTCGCCCTCATCGGCTACTCCGCCATGGCCGGCACCGTCGGCGCCGGCGGCCTCGGCGACCTCGCCGTCCGCTACGGCTACCAGCGCTTCGAGACCGGCCTGATGTGGATGATCGTGGCGATCCTCGCCGTCGTCATCTCCCTCATCCAGTTCGCCGGCGACTACGCGGCCCGCGCGCTGCACCACCGCGGCGCCCGCTCCGGCCCCGCGCCGAAGCTCCGCCTGCTCAAGGCCAAGGAGCCCGCGGCCGCCGACATCACCGAGGTCGCCTGAGCGCCACCGCCCCGCCTCCAGAACTCCCCGTGCACCCATCACGGGGCCGCACCACCCTTAAGGAAAGGCACTTTTCGTGCGTAACACCGCCAAGCTCACCACCGCCGTCCTCGCCGCCGGAGCCCTCACCCTCGGGCTCAGCGCCTGCGGCTCCGACAAGGACTCCGCCGGCTCCTCCGACTACAGCGGCCCGCTGGTCGTCGCCGCGAGCCCGACCCCGCACGCCGAGATCCTGAACTTCGTCGAGAAGAACCTGGCGAAGAAGGCGGGCCTCGACCTCGAGGTCAAGGAGTTCACCGACTACATCACGCCGAACACGGCGACCGAGGACGGCTCGGTGGACGCCAACTACTTCCAGAACCAGCCGTACCTCGACGACTTCAACAAGAAGCGCGGCACCCACATCGCGCCCGTCGTCACGGTGCACCTGGAACCGCTCGGCCTCTACTCCCACAAGGTCAAGAAGGCCGACGCCCTGAAGAGCGGTGCGACCATCGCCGTCCCGAACGACGCCGTCAACGAGGCCCGCGCCCTGAAGCTGCTCGCCGCCAACGGGCTGATCACCCTCAAGGACGGCGTCGGCACCGAGGCCACCCCGCGGGACATCACCAAGAACCCGAAGAAGCTCCAGTTCAAGGAGGTCGAGGCGGCCCAGACCGCGCGCTCCCTGGACGACGTGGACGCGGCGGTGATCAACGGCAACTACGCCATCTCCTCCGGCATCAAGCCCGCCCAGGAGGCACTGGTCCTGGAGTCCGCGAAGAACAGCCCGTACGGCAACTTCCTCGCGGTCAAGGAGGGCAACGAGAAGGACCCCCGGGTCAAGAAGCTCGCCAAGCTGCTGACCTCGCCCGAGGTGAAGAAGTTCATCGAGGACAAGTACCAGGGCTCGGTCATCCCGTCCTTCTGATCCCATATCGCCACGCACGGGGTCCGCTTCCTCACAAGGAGTGGGCCCCGTTGTGCGATTCGGTGCTTTCATGCTGCATGCTGGGCAGTTCAGCAGCCCCTGCAGGTTTTTCGAAGGTTACGGAGCGGCGCATGAGTAGCACCTTCCCCAACATCTCCATCAGCACGGAGCGGTTGGTGCTGCGACCCCTCGACGAGGACGACGTGCCCGCGATGGCCGAGATGATGAACGACGAGCAGATCGCCGCCTGGACCGACGTACCGCAGCCGTTCACCGAGGACGGCGCCCGGCACTGGATCACCGCGTACGCGCCCGCCGAACGCGCCGCGGGCCGGGGCCTGGACCTCGCGGTCACCGAGTTCCTCACCCAGCGCCTGGTCGGCATCGTCCAGCTGACCAGGACCAACTGGCACATCCGCGCCACCGAGCTGTCGTACATCATCGCGCCCTGGGCCCGCGGCGAGGGCTATGCGTCCGAGGCCGCGCTCGCCACCGCCCAATGGCTCTTCGGCGACCAGAAGTTTGAGCGCATCGAGCTGCGCACCGCCGCCGACAACACCGCCTCCCAGCAGGTCGCCCAGAAGATCGGCTGCATCAGCGAGGGCGTGCTGCGCAACGCCTGCATAGTCCACCTCCGCACCGCGGACGGCACCTGGACCGACACCCGTACCGACTTCATCGTCTGGAGCCTGCTGCCGGAGGACCTCGAAGGCGGCGACGAGCAGTTCGCCGACACCGGTGGTTTCAGCTCCTACTCCGACTGGAACTGAACCCCACCGGGCCGCACACAACCGCGCACCGCCGCCCCCACCGCGCGTCCGCCGGCTTCACCGGGTACGCTCGCGGTGCCCACCCAGGGCCCGTACCCCAGACGACCTGCGAAAACGGAGACTGACGACGATGGCCGACCGGGTCACGGTGATCGGCTGGGACGGCTCGCCGCCGACCGAGGCGGCACGCGCCGCCCTCGGCGCCGCCACGCTCGTGGCGGGCGCGGTCCACCACCTGGCGCTCCCCGACATCCCGCCCGCCGCCGAGCGCGTCCGCCTCGGCAGCGTCGCCCTGGCCGCCCGTCGCATCGCCGCGCACCGCGGCACCGCGGTCGTGCTCGCCGACGGCGACCCCGGCTTCTTCGGCGTCGTACGGACCCTGCGGGCACCGGAGTTCGGACTCGAGGTCGAGGTCGTCCCCGCCGTCTCCTCCGTGGCCGCCGCCTTCGCGCGTGCCGGCATGCCCTGGGACGACGCCCAGGTGGTCGTCGCCCACCGGCGCACCCTGCGCCGCGCCGTCAACGTGTGCCGCGCCCACACCAAGGTCGCCGTCCTCACCTCACCGGGCGCCGGACCCGCCGAACTCGGCCTCCTGATGGAGGGGGTCCACCGCACCTTCGTCATCTGCGAGGAACTGGGCACCGCACGCGAACAGGTCACCGTCGTCACCTCCGACAAGGCCGCCGACCACACCTGGCGCGACCCCAACGTCGTCATCGTCGTCGGCGGCCGGGCGGCGGCGGCCGAGGACGGCGGCTGGATCTCCGGCCGCGACCCGGGCACCGGGCCGCGCGGCTGGGTGCAGCCGGACGAGGAGTACGGCGCGCACGGCGGTCTGGGCGAGGGCGAGACCCAGCTGCTGCGGGCCGCCCAACTCGCCCGTCTCGGACCGCGCGTCGGCGACCTCGTGTGGGACATCGGCTGCGGCAGCGGCGCGTTCGCCACGGAGGCCGCGCGCGCCGGGGCCGCCGTCATCGCCGTCGACCGGCTGCCCGAGGCCTGCGCCCGGACCGAGGCCGCCGCGCGCCGCTTCGGCGTCCAGCTCCAGCTGGTCCAGGGCACCGCCCCGCACGTCCTCGAGAACCTGCCCGAACCCGACGTCGTACGCGTGGGCGGCGGGGGAGCGGCCGTGGTCTCCGCGGTCGCCGACCGCCGGCCGCAGCGCATCGTCACCCACGCCGCGACCCGTGACGAGGCCGAACTCGTCGGCCGCGGACTGACCGAGCACGGATACCGGGTCGAGTGCGCCCTACTGCAGTCCGTCGAACTGGACACCAGGGCCTGGCGGGAGACCGAGCGGAACGTCGCGTTCCTGCTCACCGGGGAAATCCAGCGGCGCGAAGCGCCTCGTTGAGGGGCGGCGGCCGGCCGACGGGCGGGGCCCCGCCCGATCGCGCCCCGTGATCCTCTTGTCGTACCGCGCGCGGTAGGCTGGCCGATCGTTGTGCCGTACCGGTGGCCCGGAACTTCGTTCGTCAATGTCCGGAAAGCGCGCCCGTTTTGGGATGGGTGTGGTACGGCAGAACCCGAGGACGCGCAACGTGGCGCAGTCCACAGCGGGCTGTCGCGGATCATGCTGTCGCGACGGCCGAACGGCCGGGACAATGCCACTGAATGGCTTTGTCGCCTTTTCCGGGCGGTCGTTCGTGCCGCTGGGCACGCACGCTCGTTCTTCACTGCGGGGCGGTCGGTGCGCCGTTCCGGGTGAGCTGGTCGTAGAGAAGCACTAAACCGATGGGCGAGGGGTACGCATGACCGACACCGGCCAGGTCCCGGCCGAGGGAGAGCCGGAGAGCGCAGGCATGGTGGAGCAGCCGGGCGTCCCCGCGCACGGCGCGTACACCTACCTCTCCGAGCTTCCCGCCGAGGACGAAGACCTGCTGCTGCCGGGTGCTCAGGGCGCCTGGGGCAACGAGGTTCCGCCGCCCGCGCCGGAACCCGTCGTCGAGACCTTCCATGAACCCGGTCCGCACGAGACGGCCGGCCGGGACAGCGGCTCCGTCGACCTCAGCGGCGTCCGGCTGCCCGACTCGGGTCCGGCGTCCGTACCCTCTTCCCCCATTCTCTCGGCCCCGCACGAGGCGACGGCGGCAGCGGCACAGCAGCCGCGCCGGCCGCTGCACCTCGGCCCGCCGATCCCCGACGCCTCCGCCAGCCCGGTCCGCTCCCTCGCCGACCGCGGCCCCGCCGGAGTGCCGGCCCGGCAGTCCGGACCGGCCACGACCGGGCCCGATTACCTCGGCGTCCAGGCCCTGTCCGGCGCGGCCCCGCAGACCGCGGCCCCCTGGGCCGCGCCCGCCGCCGTGGCCCAGGCCGACGCTCAGGCGCCGGCTGCGGAAACGGTTGCTCCGGCCGGTGAGCCCGAGCCCACCGCCGACGCCTCCGGCGCCGCCCAGGCCACGCTGGACCGCCTCACCACCCAGGCGGGGGCGCAGGCTCCGGGCGCGGCCCAGGGTGTGCACGGCCACGACGGGGTCCAGCCCGCGCACGGTCACGACGGGGTGTACACCGCTCCGGCGGACCAGGCGCAGGCTGCCGAGGGCGGTCCGGTACCGGTCGACGCCGGTCAGGAACCGCGGGCCGCGGCCGTTCCCGGTACGGACGGCAGCGCGGACACGCCGCCCGTGGTGGAGGCGCCGCCGGTGGCGGAGGCCGGGGGAGTCGTACCCGAGACCGAGGCGGGGGAAGCGGCCCAGGGCGCCGAGCCCGGCCAGGTGATCCCCGGTCCGGATGCCTCGCACGTCGCGGACCAGGCCGTTCCGGGCACGTCGGCGCAGGTCGAGGGCACCGAGCCGGTTCACGCGCCCGAGCCCGAGGTGTCCGGCGAGGCCGCCGAGCCCGTCCAGCCGGAAGAACCGGAGGAAAACGCACCGGTCGCCGCCGAGGCCGTGCCCGCCGGGGACGCCCCTGCCGTGGACGTGGCGTCCGGAGCCGTCCCGGAAGCCGCCGACGCCGTTCAGGCACCGGGTGCGGACCCGGCGGCGGACGTCGCCGCGGTCACGCCTCAGGACATGACCGACCCGGCCGAAGCGGTTCAGCCGGCCGAGACCGTTCCCGCGCAGGCTTCCGGTCCCGTCGAGGTGCCCGGCTACGGCGAGGCACCCGCCGAGGCCCAGCCCGCCGAGGCTCAGCCGGCCGCGCCCGCCGACACTCCGGCCGCGGCGCCCCCGCAGGCCGAGGCCGCAGCACCGGCCCCCGCCCCGGAGCCGCTGCCGGCGCCCGCACAGGCCCAGGCCCCTGAAGCGGTGCAGGTCCCCGAGTCGGCCCAGGCCCCTGAAGCGGTGCAGGTCCCCGAGTCGGCCCAGGCCCCTGAAGCGGTGCAGGCCGCCCAGCCCGTCGCCCCGGCACCGGAGGCCGTGACCGCCCCGCCGGCCACCGAGGCACCCGAGCCCGTCGTCCCGCAGGCGCAGGGCCCGCAGCTCACCGCACCCGCCCCGCAGGACGGCGACGCGGCGCCCGCCCCGCAGCAGCCCCAGCTCCAGCCCCAGGCCGCTCTGGACGCCACCGCCCGGACGGCTGCCGACGGCACGCCCGCCCCGGCCACCGGCGCCGGCCTTCCCTCGGGCCCGCAGCACCAGCCCGCCGAGCCGACGCCCGCCGAGCCGACGCCCGCCGAGGCCACGCCCGCACCGGCCGCCGCCGAGACCGTGACGCCCGCGCCCGCCGCCGAGACGGACCCGGCCGCACCCGCCGAGCCCCTGCCCTCCGCCGTTCCGCTGCGGCCGGACCCCGAGCAGCCGCTCGGGCAGTTCGTGCCCGTGGACGGCCAGGTGCCGACCACACCGCACCTGGCCCCGACCCCGCCGCACCCCATCGTGCTGCCCGCTCAGGAGCAGCAGGAGCCGGTGGCCACCGTGCCCGCGCCCCGCGAGGCCGAGCCCGCCGTGGCACCGGCCGAGCCGGACACCGAGGCCGCCCCCGGTGTCGTACAGCACGCTGAGGACCTGCGGACCAGGGCCGCCGACCAGGAGGAGGACACGGCCGCGGTGGAGGAGCCGAGACAGTCGACCGGTCCGGCCGCGCCCGCCTACGACGACGCCGAACGCGAGGCCGTCCTGAAGGTGATGCGCGAACGCCGCGACATCCGCAACGGCTTCCGCGGCGACCCGATCCCGCACGAGGTGCTGCTGCGCGTCCTGGAAGCGGCCCACACGGCGCCCTCCGTGGGCCACTCGCAGCCCTGGGACTTCGTCGTGATCCGCTCCGCCGACACCCGGCGGGCCATGCACGAACTCGCCATGCGCCAGCGGGACGCCTACGCCAAGTCGCTGCCCAAGGGCCGGGCCAAGCAGTTCAAGGAACTGAAGATCGAGGCCATCCTCGACACCCCGGTGAACATCGTCGTCACCGCCGACCCGACCCGCGGCGGCCGCCACACCCTCGGCCGGCACACCCAGCCGCAGATGGCCCCGTACTCCGCCGCGCTCGCGGTGGAGAACCTGTGGCTCGCCGCCCGCGCCGAAGGCCTCGGAGTCGGCTGGGTCAGCTTCTTCGACGAGCGCGAGATGGTCCGCGCCCTCGGCCTGCCCGAGCACCTGGAGGTCATCGCCTACCTGTGCGTCGGATACGTCGACGAGTTCCCGGACGAACCCGAGCTGATGCAGGCCGGCTGGTCCAAGCGGCGCCCGCTGTCGTGGGTGGTGCACGAGGAGACGTACGGCCGCCGCGCCCTGCCCGGAGAGGAACCCCACGACCTGCTTGCCGAGACCGTCGCACAGATCCGCCCGCTCGACGCCAAGGCGCTCGGCGAGGCCTGGGAGCGCCAGAAGCGCATGACCAAGCCGGCCGGCGCGCTCGGCATGCTGGAGATCATCTCCGCCCAGCTGTCCGGGCTGTCCCGGCAGTGCCCGCCGCCGATCCCGGAGCCCGCGGCCGTCGCGATCTTCGCCGGCGACCACGGAGTGCACGCCCAGGGCGTGACCCCCTGGCCGCAGGAGGTCACCGCGCAGATGGTGGCCAACTTCCTCGGCGGGGGAGCGGTGTGCAACGCCTTCGCCGGCCAGGTCGGCGCCGAGGTGTGCGTCGTGGACGTCGGTGTCGCCGCCGATCTGCCGGCCACACCCGGACTGCTGCCCCGCAAGATCCGCGGCGGCACCTCCGACATGACCACCGGCCCGGCGATGACCCGCGAGGAGGCCAAGGCCGCCATCGAGGTCGGCATCGAGACCGCCCGCGACCTGGTGGCGGCCGGCAACAAGGCGCTGCTCACCGGTGAGATGGGCATCGCCAACACCACCGCGTCCGCCGCGCTGATCTCGGTGTACACCGGCGCCGACCCGGCCGAGGTCACCGGCCGGGGCACCGGCATCAACGACGAGACGCTGGCCCGCAAGACCGAGGTCGTCCGCCGCGCCCTCGACCTGCACCAGCCGGATCCGGCCGACCCGATCGGCGTCCTCGCGGCCCTCGGCGGTTTCGAGCACGCGGCCATGGTCGGCCTGCTCCTCGGCGGCGCCTCCCTGCGTACGCCGGTGATCCTGGACGGCGTCAGCGCCGGCGCCGCGGCCCTGGTCGCCCGCGCGATCGCCCCCGAGGTCCTCGCGGCCTGCATCGCCGGCCACCGCAGCGCCGAGCCCGGCCATGTGGCGGCGCTCAACAAGCTGGGCCTGCGTCCCCTGGTCGACCTTGACCTCCGTCTCGGCGAGGGCACCGGCGCCCTGCTGGCCCTGCCCCTGGTGCAGAGCACCGCACGGGCGATGCACGAGGTGGCCACGTTCGACTCGGCGGGGGTCACGGAGAAGTAGCGGCCCCGCGGCGGGCGGTCCGGTGTTCAGCTGCCGGACCGCCCGTGCCCCGCTCGCTCCGACGCCTTAAAATCCGCACGTCAGGGCCGCTCCAAAGCCGCGGCGCGCCCATCGCAGAGCTGCACGAGGAGCCGTCCGTCATGGCCGAACACCCCGCCTACCCCGTAGGCCTCCGCCTCTCCGGCCGCCGCGTGGTCGTCCTCGGCGGCGGCCAGGTCGCCCAGCGCCGCCTCCCGGCGCTGATCGCGGCCGGCGCCGACATCGTCCTCGTCTCCCCTGAGGCCACGCCCTCCGTCGAGGCCATGGCGGACGGCGGCGAGATCACCTGGCACCGCCGGCCGTACGCCGAGGGCGACCTCGCGCAGGCCTGGTACGTCCTCATCGCCACCAGCGACCCCGAGACCAACGCCGCCGCGTCCGCCGAGGCGGAGCGCCACCGCGTCTGGTGCGTCCGCTCCGACGACGCCGACCGGGCGACCGCCTGGACCCCGGCGACCGGACACAGCGAGGGCGTCACGGTGGCCGTCCTCACCACCGACGCCCGCGGCCGCGACCCCCGGCACACGGCGGCCGTCCGCGACGCGGTGGTCGAGGGCCTGCGCGACGGCACCCTCGTCGCCCCCCACCACCGCACCCGCACCCCCGGAGTCGCGCTTGTCGGCGGCGGCCCCGGCGACCCGGACCTGATAACCGTCCGCGGCCGCCGTCTCCTCGCCGAGGCCGACGTGGTCATCGCCGACCGCCTCGGCCCGCGCGACCTGCTCGCCGAACTCCCGCCGCACGTCGAGGTCATCGACGCGGCGAAGATCCCGTACGGCCGTTACATGGCCCAGGAGGCCATCAACAACGCCCTGATCGAGCACGCCAAGCAGGGCAGGTCGGTGGTCCGGCTCAAGGGCGGCGACCCCTTCGTCTTCGGCCGGGGCATGGAGGAGGTCCAGGCGCTCGCGGAGGCCGGCATCCAGTGCACGGTCGTCCCCGGCATCTCCAGCTCCATCTCCGTGCCCGGCGCGGCCGGCATCCCGGTCACCCACCGGGGCGTGGCCCATGAGTTCACCGTGGTCAGCGGCCATGTCGCCCCCGACGACGAGCGTTCCCTGGTCGACTGGCCGTCGCTGGCCCGGCTGACCGGCACGCTGGTGATCCTGATGGGCGTCGACAAGATCGGGAAGATCGCCGACACGCTCGTCGCGCACGGCAGGTCGCCGGAGACCCCCGTGGCCCTCGTCCAGGAGGGCACGACGGCCGCGCAGCGCCGCGTCGACGCCACCCTCGCCACGGTCGCCGAGACCGTGCGCACCGAGGACGTCAGGCCCCCGGCGGTCATCGTCGTGGGCGAGGTCGTGAACGTGGGTCCCGAACCGGCGGCCTGATCACGCGTGACCCGGAGCAGCACCCGGCACCGCACCCTCTTCCCAGCCGCCGGCAACCGACCCACCCCAGGACAAGGCAGTATCACCCCGTGGCCGAGCTCATCACCATCGAGGATCCCGACGACCCCCGCCTGCGCGACTACACGGGCCTGACCGACGTCGAGCTGCGCCGCAGGCGCGAGCCCGCCGAGGGCCTGTTCATCGCCGAGGGCGAGAGGGTCATCAGAAGGGCCAAGGACGCCGGGTACGAGATGCGGTCCATGCTGCTCTCGGCCAAGTGGGTCGACGTCATGCGGGACGTCATCGACGCGATGCCGGCCCCGGTGTACGCGGTCACCCCGGACCTGGCCGAGCGGGTCACCGGCTACCACGTCCACCGCGGCGCACTCGCCTCCATGCGGCGCAAGCCGCTGCCGACGACGGGGGAGTTGCTGCGCGACGCCCGGCGGGTCGTGGTCATGGAGGCGGTCAACGACCACACCAACATCGGCGCGATCTTCCGCTCCGCGGCCGCCCTCGGCATGGACGCGGTGCTGCTCTCGCCCGACTGCGCCGACCCGTTGTACCGGCGCAGCGTCAAGGTCTCGATGGGCGCGGTCTTCTCCGTGCCCTACGCCCGCCTGGAGACCTGGCCCAAGGGCCTGGACGGGGTCCGTGAGGCAGGCTTCACCCTCCTCGCGCTCACCCCGGACGACAGGGCCCGCACCCTCGACGAGGCCGCCCCGCACCGGATGGACCGGGTGGCCCTGATGCTCGGAGCCGAGGGCGACGGCCTGTCCACGAAGGCCCTGGCCGCCGCCGACGATTGGGTCCGCATCCCGATGTCCCACGGCGTCGACTCCCTGAACGTCGGCGCGGCCGCCGCGGTGGCGTTCTACGCGGTGGCCTCGGGCCGCCCCGGGGCCTGAACCGGGGACACCGGACGCCCCTCGGCCGACGGGTGCGAACCCAGCCGCAGTCCCACGCGCTGCCGCCGCCCGTCGTCGCCCAGACCGCGCGCCGGACCCTGGCAGCCCTGGGCGACGGCGATGCCGAGCGCGACCAGCAACGTCACCACGACGAACACGAACAGCCGCTGACGCAGCAGCCGCGGATTGGCCGGCCGCAGCCGGCTTCCCGTCGGGCGCGGGGCCGGCCGCCCGGTGCCGCTGCGCGGACCGGGCCGGCTGCCGCTGCCGGAGCGCGGGCCGCCGCGAGGGACCGGGGTGGACCGGGCCGTGCCGGGGCGCGAAGCCACCCCGCCGCCCCGCGAAACGCTGCCGCCGCGGGCGGGCGCACCGCCCCTGGCGGGCGTGTTCCCACGCGGCACCGGAGTGCCGGGAGCAGCGCGCCGCTGGGCGCGCTGCTGCTCGGGGTAGGTGTCGGCGAGCCGCCCGGTCGGCAGGTCCGCCTCCGCGACGCGCGGCGCGGGCGGCCGTACGTCGGCCAGGCCCTGTGCCTCGCGGGCGGCGATCTCCTTGAGCCGGAGCGACAGTTGCAGCGTGCTCGGCCGGTGGTCGGGGTCCTTGGCGAGACAGGCCCGGACCAGCGGGGCGAGAGCGTCCGGTACACCGTGCAGCTGCGGTTCCTCGTGCACCACGCGGTACAGCATCACCTCGGAACTGCCCTGCCCGAACGGTGAGTCGCCGGTCGACGCGTAGGCCAGCGTCGCGCCCAGCGAGAACACGTCGGTCGCCGGGGTCACGGCGGCGCCGCGCACCTGCTCCGGGGCGAGGAAGCCCGGCGAGCCGACCGCCGTGCCGACGTGGGTGAGCGTGGAGGCGCCGGTGGCCCAGGCGATGCCGAAGTCGATGATCCGCGGCCCCTTCGGGGACAGCAGGATGTTGGACGGCTTCAGGTCCCGGTGCACGACGCCGGCCTCGTGCACGGCCACCAGCCCCTCGGACAGGGCCGCGCCGATCGCCGCCGCGTCGGCCGCGCCGAGCGGGCCGTCGTCGGCGACCTTGTCGTGCAGGGAGGGCCCGGGCACGTACTGCGTGGCGAACCAGGGCCGCTCGGCCTCCAGGTCCGCGGCCACCAGCCGGGCCGTGCACCCGCCCCTGATCCGCCGGGCCGCCGAGACCTCACGGGCGAAGCGCGACCGGAACTCCTGGTCCTCCGCGAGATCGGGCCGGATCACCTTGAGCGCGACCCGCTGGCCCTTCTTGTCGGAGCCGAGGTAGACCACGCCCATCCCGCCCGCGCCGAGCCGTCGGTGAAGCCTGAACGAGCCGACGACGCGCGGGTCCTCGCGCCTCAGGCGCATCATCGCCATGTTCATCCCCGCTGCCCGGTCCCTGTGACGTGCCACAGCTTACGTTTCCACGGCCGCCCGCGCGCATAGGCCGCGCCCTCTCGGCCCGAGGGATTGTCCACCGCGCGCGGACAGAGGTGAGACAAGGTCAGGAAGCCGTCCCGCGCAGTGCCATTGAGACCATGCCGACTCCAACCGGACCTCATGACACGGACGTTGATCCGACGCACCGCGACCGCGCGCAGGCCACGGCGGCCGCGACGCGGCACTCGCGACCGAACCGGACCGCGCCCGGCGGGACCGGTCACCGGACGATCCGGACACCCGCCTCCGACCGCCCGGAAACGGAGGAAGTGATCGAACTCACTCGAAGTGCCGCGCCGGCAGGTCCGGACATGACGGGACACAGCGGGCGCCCCCTCCGGGAAGACCCCGAGAGTCAGGTCCATGTCTCCACCCAGGGGAGTACTCCGCCGGATGCCGCTCATCCTCCGGGAGGCCCGCCAATCGGTACGAGGGCATGACGCCCGCCTGGCAGCGCGCGCCTAGATTTGAGGTCAAGCGGCGGGTGCAGCACTCGTCCCCCGAGGTCAGACACCCGCCGCTGCCGGAACAAGAGTCAGTACGGCAGACACGGTCAGGAGAGGGACCGTGGCCCACACGGCACCACGGCGCACCACGTTCGCCCCCCGCCGCACGGGCCGCCGCCACCCCCTGGTGGCGACGCTCATGGCCCTCCCTCTGGCGGCCCTGCTCCTGCTCGTCTTCGACGGCTGGGAGACGGTGGCCACACAGGCGTCGTCCGTGGGTGTGATGCTGGGGCGCTGAGCGGCGACCCCAGGCCCGGAAGAGCGGTCCGGGCGGGGACATCCATCCATGAAACCCCGTGGGGACGGGGGTGCGGCGGACGGCAGAAATGCCGGCGCAGCTGGGGAGCTGCGCCGGCATTACGCCGTTCCACGACTCGGCCACGCGCACCCGAACCGCCCAGCCACGAGTCCCGCCCAGTTGCGGCATGAGTGCCGCCCAGCTGTGGGCACCCGGCCCGCCCAGCTATGGGCACTGGACCCGCCCAGTCGCGAGTCCCGGCCCGCCCAGCCGCGGCATGGGTGCCGCCCAGCTATGGGCACTCGACCCGCCCCGCTGCGGGCATGCGTGCCGCCTGGGGCGGCACGGGTGGGCGCAGCGGCACCCCCCAAGCGCGGGGCGAGCGAAACACCCTCGGGCCGGCACCGGCGCGGCCCCGCCATCACGGCACCGGCACCCAACCCCGCCGAGCCAGAGCCCAGGACACCGTCCACCGTCACAGCACCGCCCGCCGCAGGCGTACGCTCACTCGACACCGCCCCACCCCCGAGGCCGAAGTGACCCCTTGAACCTCCTGACCGCGCTCACCACAAAGGCCATAGCCACCGCTCACCCCCACCAGCTCCCCGGCGGAGCCCCCTGCACCTGCCCGGGAATCACCCTCGCCGACCGCCCCGACGCCACCGTCGTCCGGCACGCCGGCACCGTCGCCAAGGCCCACGCCCCGGACACCGACCCCGCCGGCCTCACCCTCCGCCTGGCCACGGCCGCCCGCGTCCCGGACGTCCTCCTGCCCCCGCTCACCCCCACCCCCACCGCCCTGCACGACCGCCTCGTCACCCTCTGGCCTTACGGCACCCCGGTCGACCCGGACGACCCCGACGCCGCCCCCTGGGAAGCGGCCGCCACCCTCCTCGCCCGCCTGCACCGAACGGCCCCCGGCGACCGCGTCCCCCCGCCCCCCATGCGCGGCCCCGCCAAGGCCGCCCACGCCCTCGCCCGCCTGCGCACGGCTCTGAGCGCCGCCCCCCACCCGGCCGGGCCGCCCGTCCTCCGCGCCTGGGCCGCCCTCCCCGCCTGGGCCCGCGCCGAGGCGCCCATGCCCGGCACCCCGGCTCTCTGCCACGGCGACCTGCACCTCGGCCAGCTCGTGCGGCACCCGGCACCCGACGGCCCCTGGCGGCTGATCGACCTGGACGACCTCGGCCTCGGCGTCCCGGCCTGGGACCTCGCCCGCCCCGCCGCGTGGTTCGCCTGCGGCCTGCTCCCGCCCGACGAGTGGACCCGGTTCCTGGCCGCCTACCGCGAGGCCGGCGGCCCCGCCGTACCGGCGGACGGCGACCCCTGGCCGGCCCTGGACGTCCCCGCCCGCGCGCTCACCGCGCAGACCGCGGCCCGCGCCCTCACCAAGGCGATCGACGCCGGCCGCCCGCTGGACGAGGTGGAGCAGGCCCTGGTCGACGCCTGTGCCCGAATGAGTGCCGTACCCCGCCAGTTGACGCGCGGTTTCCCGGCGTAGGGTGCAACCGACCGGGGCCGCACGGAGTCTGTCCTGGGGAAACGCGAAGCAGGACCGACAGGCGAGGAGTTGAGCCGACCATGCAGTGTCCGAAGTGCCATGCGCCGATGCACACCTACAACCGCAACGGCGTCCAGATCGAGCAGTGCAGCGGCTGCCGCGGCATCTTCCTCGACTACGGCGAGCTGGAGGCGCTGACCCGTCTGGAGTCCCAGTGGTCCCAGCCGGCGCCCCCGCCCCCGGCCGCCCCGCAGGCGTACCCGGCTCCGTCCGCCCCCGCCTGGGGCGCCCCGCACGGCGGTGGCCACCACGGCGGCCACTACGGCGGTCACCACCGCCACAAGAGCTTCGGCCACATGCTGTTCTCCAGCTGATCCGGGCCGGTACCACGAAGAAGCCCCCGGCCGTACGAGACGGCCGGGGGCTTCTTGCTGCGTGGACGATACTGGGATTGAACCAGTGACCTCTTCCGTGTCAGGGAAGCGCTCTCCCGCTGAGCTAATCGTCCGCGGGCTGTGACCCGGGAGTCACAGACAGTGCGCGATACTGGGATTGAACCAGTGACCTCTTCCGTGTCAGGGAAGCGCTCTCCCGCTGAGCTAATCGCGCGGGTTCGGGTCCTGCCGTACGAGCCGACGGATCCAGTGGACGATACTGGGATTGAACCAGTGACCTCTTCCGTGTCAGGGAAGCGCTCTCCCGCTGAGCTAATCGTCCTTGGAGGTGGAGACGGGATTTGAACCCGTGTAGACGGCTTTGCAGGCCGTTGCCTCGCCTCTCGGCCACTCCACCAGGAGTGTAGGGGATCGGGATGACCCCTTCTTCCTTCGAGCGGACGACGAGGCTCGAACTCGCGACCTCAACCTTGGCAAGGTTGCGCTCTACCAACTGAGCTACGTCCGCCTGTCGTTTCGGTCCGCTCTCGCGTCCCGGCGACGTGTTGAACTCTAGCGGATTCCCGGGCCAGTACAAAAACGCGTTTGCGCAGCGTGCTGCGCTGCACCCGGCGCATGGGGCGGCCGGTGGTTCCGGGGGGACATCTCCCGGCCGCGATTCGGACACCAGCCCTAGACTCGACCTTGTGCTTCACCACCCTTCCGGCCCACCTTCCCTGGCCCGTTTCGGCACCCGCCTCGCCACCGGTCTGCTCGACGTCACCGACGATCCCACCGCCCTGGACTCGGCCGGTTTCTGGGCGGTCTGCGCGGACTTCGAGGGCCGGCTGACCTGCGCCCGCTTCGCCGAGGTCCGGCAGGAGCCGGTGCCCGCCCCGGTGCCGGGCGGCTGGCGTGGCCCGGCGGTGACCGAGTGGACCTCCTCGCTGGACCGCGCCGGGTACACCGCGGCCGTGCACCGGATCCGCGAGCACATCGCCGCCGGCGAGGTCTACCAGGCCAACCTCTGCCGGGTGCTGAGCGCGCCCGTCGACCCCGACGCCGACGTGGACGCCCTGACCGCCCTGCTGGCCCGCGGCAACCCGGCGCCGTACGCGGGCACGATCCGGCTGCCCGGGCACGGCGTCGAGATCGCCACCGCCTCGCCGGAGCTGTTCCTGCGCCGCGCCGGCCGGACCGTCGAGTCCGGCCCCATCAAGGGCACCGGCCGCACCGAGGCGGACCTGCTGGAGAAGGACTACGCCGAGAACGTGATGATCGTGGACCTGGTCCGCAACGACGTCGGACGGGTCTGCGCCACCGGCAGCGTGAGCGTTCCCGACCTGTGCGTCGTGGAGAAGCACCCCGGCCTGGTCCACCTGGTCTCCACGGTCCGCGGCGAACTGCGCCCGGACACCGGCTGGCCGGAACTGCTCGCCGCGGCCTTTCCGCCCGGCTCCGTCACCGGCGCCCCCAAGTCCAGCGCGCTCAGCATCATCGAGGCGCTGGAGCCCGCCCCGCGCGGCCCGTACTGCGGCGGCATCGGCTGGGTCGACGCCGACCGGGGCGTCGGCGAGCTGGCCGTCGGCATCCGCACCTTCTGGATCGACCGCTCCGCCCCCGGCACGCCGGTGCTGCGCTTCGGCACCGGCGCCGGCATCACCTGGGGATCCGACCCCGAGGGGGAGTGGCGGGAGACCGAGCTGAAGGCGTCCCGGCTGCTCGCGGTAGCGTCGGGGCTGTACCAGGAAAGTGGAAGGGCTCTCACATGAGGATCTGGCTCGACGGCGCACTGCGGGACATCGACTCCGCCCGGGTGTCCGTCTTCGACCACGGGCTGACCGTCGGCGACGGCGTCTTCGAGACGGTGAAGGCCGTCGACGGCAGCCTCTTCGCGCTCACCCGCCACCTGGACCGGCTGACCCGCTCGGCCCGCGGCCTGGGCCTGCCCGACCCCGACCTCGACGAGGTCCGCCGCGCCTGCGCGGCCGTCCTCGAAGCCACCCCGATGCCGCTCGGCCGGCTGCGCATCACCTACACCGGCGGCCACGGACCGCTCGGCTCCGACCGCGGCGAGCACGGCCCGACCCTGGTGGTCGCCCTCGGCGACACCGCCCGCCGCCCGGAGACCACCGCCGTGATCACGGTGCCCTGGACCCGCAACGAGCGGGGTGCGCTCACCGGCCTGAAGACCACCTCGTACGCCGAGAACGTCGTCGCCCTCGCCCGCGCCCACCAACACGGCGCCTCCGAGGCGCTGTTCGCCAACACGGTCGGACAGCTCTGCGAGGGCACCGGGTCGAACGTCTTCGTCGTCCTGGACGGCGAGATCCACACCCCGCCGGTCGCCTCCGGCTGCCTCCCCGGCATCACCCGCGCCCTCGTGGTGGAGTGGACCGGCGCCAGGGAGACCGATCTGCCGCTGGACGTGCTGGACCGCGCCGAGGAGGTCTTCCTCACCTCCAGCCTGCGCGACGTCCAGGCCGTGCACCGGGTCGACGCCCGGGAACTGCCCGGCGCCCCCGGTCCGGCGACCCTCAAGGCGATGCGGATCTTCGACGAGCGGTCCGGGCACGACCTGGATCCGTGACCGGCGCGAAATTCGGCTGACCCGGGGGCGCCGAGCGGGTAGAACACCCGTGATGACGACGACCCTGCGGCCGGCCGAGCCGCTTCAGCGCAACACCGACGGAACACGCTCGCGCCGGTACCAGGTGTGTGTGAACGGCCGCCCCGTGGGCGTGCTCCGCCTCGGCACCTCGGCGAACCTCGGCGACTCGGTGGCGCGCGTCATCGAGCTGCGGATAGCCGAGCCGGACCGGCGGCGCGGCAGGGGGACGGTGGCCGCGCTGGCCGCGGAGGAGGTCGCCCGCGGCTGGGGCTGCGCCCAGATGGAGGCCGTGGTCCCGGCGGCGGCGGAGTCCGCGCTGCGGCTGGCCGGCGCCCTCGGCTACACCCTGCGCAACCGCGGCATGGAGAAGCGCCTCGGTGACACACCGCCCGAACTGCCCGCGGACAGCCGGGCACGGCCGATGACCCCCGCCGAGTTCGCCGCCTGGCAGGAGCACGAGGCCGCCGACTACGCCCGGATGTGGATCGAGCGGGGCGTTCCCGAGGCGGCCGCGTACGACAAGGCCCGCAGGGACCACGAGATGCTGCTGCCGCAGGGACAGGCCACGGAGAACATGCGGCTCAGCGTCCTGGAGCACGCGGGGACGCGGGTGGGCGTGCTGTGGCTGGCCCTGCAGGAGGACAAGGCGTTCGTCTTCGACGTCGAGACCGACCCGGCACACCGGGGGCGGGGACACGGCCGCACGCTCATGCTGCTTGCGGAACGCCAGGCGATCGCCGCCGGCCGGCCGGTCCTCGGGCTCAACGTCTTCGCCGGCAACGCCCCGGCCGAGCGGCTCTACGAGTCACTGGGCTACGAGACGACGGACTCCGCCTTCACCAAGCCGCTGCTCTGACCGGGCCGGGTCACGCCTGCCCGGCCAGCAGCCGGTCGGCGATCTCCGTGATCCGCTCGCGCAGACCCTCCTGGCTCTTGCCGCCGTCGAGACGTTCGCCGCCGATGACGTACGTAGGGGTACCGGTCACGCCGATGGCCTTGCCCTCGGCCTGGTCGGCGTCGACGATCAGGATGTGCCGGCCGTCGATCAGCGCGGTGTCGAACTCCTCGGCGTCCAGACCCAGTTCGCGGGCCACCTCCACCAGGAGGGGTTCTCCAGCACGGTCCAGCTCCGACACCCGCGCCAGCACCGCTTCCACGTACGGCCAGCCCTGCCCCTGCGCCAGGGCCTCCTCGGCGGCCTGGGCGGCGGCGAAGGCGTGCTTGTGCTTCTCCAGCGGGAAGTGCCGCAGCCGCAGCTCCAGCCGGTCCCCGTAGCGTGCGCGCAGGGCGCGGACGTCGTCCAGGGCGCTCAGGCAGTCGGGGCACTGGAGTTCGCACCAGACGTCGAGGACGAGGGGTTCGGTGCGGTGGGGTGAGGAGTCGCTCATGGGCACCAGTCTTCCAGGCGAGCCCTCGGGGGCCGAATCGGGCGCCGCCCCGGCGGTCGTCGCGGCGCTCCTGGGTCTCCCGTGCGGACCTGACCCGTGGGCTCGGGGTCTCCCGTCCGGGCCCCACCCGTGGACTCGGGATCTCTCGCGCCCGGACCCGGCGCGTCGGCTCGGGGGTCTCCCGCCCGGACCGGCTACGGGGAGGACGCGGACTGGACCTGCGGAGGAGGCGACCCGGAGATCTCCCTGATGTCGGGCCGGAGCATGGCCTCACAGGACCGGGACGGTGCAGGATGGAACGGACGAAGCGCACACTCCGTGCCGCTCCCGTCCCGCCACCCGACCGAGCCCGCCAGGAGGACCGGATGATTGCCGAGACCGTCTGCTCCGCCGTCTCCGCGGCGGGCCTGGGCATAGCGGTGGTCACCGCCTACCGCAAGCGCTACCTCTCCGCCGTGCGGATCGCGGCCTACTCCCTCGTGCCGATCGGCCTGGTGATGACAGGGATCGTCGGCTGGCTCTCCGACACCGCCTTCAGCCCCACGGCCTGGGCCGGCTTCGCCGTGCTGGGCGCGGCCTGGCTGCTGTTCGCGGGGAGCCGCGCCGTCGAGCGCCGGCGTGGTGGCACCCGTGCCGAGCGCAGGGCCGAGCGCGCCGCGGCCCGTGGCGCCCGGTCCGAGGCGGTGGCGCCTGCGGCCTCGGCCCCCTCGCTCGGCGCCGGGAAGAGCCCCGCGACCCGGCCCGCCGCCCCGCCCGCCGGCACGACCTCCGCCGACGACTTCAGCGACATCGAGGCCATCCTCAAGAAGCACGGCATATGACCTGAAACCGTTCACAACCGGAACCAAGGTGAACCGGTCAGTGGGCAATACGATGAAGACCCGGACTCGGGGAGTGTGCTGATCGCCAACGGGGTGCCGCCTGGGCCATCATCACCCGCGAGATGCTGGACACGTCAGAGAGCGAGGCCGCGCCGCCGAAGGATGAGCCGCGCGGGTGCCTCTTCGCCCTTTCCCAGCCACCGCTGATGATCTTCCTTGCGGTGATCGGGTGTCTCATCCTCATGGCTGCGCTGCACGATCTGCTGTTGCTGTGAGCCGTACACGTCCGTCCCGGCGTCACCCGCCGGGACTGGCGTCGCCCCGCCGGACCGGCGTCGGCTTGATGAGCGCGCGCTTGCCGCCCGGCCGTCAGCCCGCCGCTTCCTTGCGCCGTGCCCGGTAGGCGGCCACGTGCAGCCGGTTGCCGCAGGTCCGGCTGTCGCAGTAGCGCCGCGAGCGGTTGCGGGACAGATCCACGAAGGCACGCCGGCAGTCCGGGGCCTCGCAGCGCCGCAGCCGCTCCTGCTCCCCGGCCACCACGAAGAAGGCGAGCGCCATGCCGCAGTCGGCGGCCAGGTGGTCCGCCACGGACGCGCCGGGAGCGAAGTAGTGCACATGCCAGTCGTAACCGTCGTGGTCCGTGAGGCGCGGGGTGGTGCCGGCCGCGGCGACCAGTTCGTTGATCTGCCCCGCCGCCGCCCGGGCGTCCGGCGCGGCGAAGATCCCCGCGAACCGGCTCCGGACCTTGCGCACCGCCGACAGATCGAATTCCGACAGCACCCCGACATCACTGACGTTGTGGCCTCGCACGAAATCGGCGAGTGCCGCGACATCCGGCAGTCCGTCCACCGCCGCCTCGTCGTCCGGCGCGGAGTTCACCAGATCCACCACGGTGTCTAGGGCGCAGCGGGTGTCGTGGGTGATCAGCACGTTTCGCTCCCTGGCATGGAGGTCGGGCGGGCGCCCGCCGATGCCGGCCGATAGTAGCGACAACCGCGCCCACCGCACCGGGTACCGCCCCGCCGGCGGACCGCCGGCACGGCGCCCCCGTGCCCCTGGGGGTTCCCGAGTCTCCCACGCCCGGACGGCCGCGGTACACACGCAGGCGGACGCCATCACCGTGCGCGCTCACGGTGACGGCGCGGGCCTGCCGTATGCGGTTGTCCTGAGCCCGAGCCGTCTCCCCGAGTGGACGGCGCCGGGCGGCTTCGAGGGGCGCGACCTAGCTCTCCGCCAGGATGTGCGACAGCTCCTGATCGAGGTCGAAGTGCCGGTGCTCCGTGCCGGGCGGCACGGCGGCGTCGGTTCGCTTCAGGAAGGACTCCAGGGCCCGCGCCGGAGCTTCCAGCAGAGCCTCTCCCTCAGGGGAGCTGAGGGCGATGCAGACCACGCCCTGACCATGACTGCGGGACGGCCAGACTCGGACGTCCCCGGTGCCGGTGGGACGGTGGAGACCCTCGGCGAGGAGGTCGCGGGCGAACACCCACTCGACGGTCTCCTCGGCTCCGGTGTGGAAGGTGGCGTGCACGGCGTAGGGGTCGGCCGTGTCGTACCGCAGGCCTGCGGGGACAGGCAGGGAGGACTCGCTCGACACAACGAGGCGCAGGTGCAGCTCGCAGCTGACCGTGGTGTTCATAAGCGCCAGGGCCTTTCGCTCAGTGTGCGCTCGGGGATTCGCACGTCGGCGAAATCGACATGCCACCTACGGTGCCGTTGTAAACCCCTCTGAGGGTTTTGCGTGTGTTTACGTAACTCTTCCGGCCGAGAACTCCTGTGAGACCTGCGACCATTCCAGTGACTGATTCACTACGGTAGGGTTTGTCTGTATGAATACGGGGAGTGACGAGCGGGGCGACGTTGCGGTGGCCATCGACGAGGCGGACGAGATGAAGGCAGACGAGGAACGAGCCGAGCGGGGACTCGGCTCCCGGGCTCCGCAGTTCGTCAAGTCACGCAGAGTGCTGCACTTGAGCTGGCAGGTCGGCGTCTTCGTGATCGGCCTCGCGGTCGTCGCGGCCGGTGTCGTCATGCTGCCGCTGCCCGGCCCCGGCTGGGTGGTCATCTTCGGCGGCATGGCGATCTGGGCGACCGAGTTCGTCTGGGCCCAGCTCGTGCTGCGCTGGACCAAGCGAAAGGTCACCGAGGCGGCCCAACGGGCCCTCGATCCCCGGGTGCGCCGGCGGAACATCACGCTGACGGTGATCGGCCTGGTGATAATCGGTGTGCTGGCGGGGATATACCTGTGGAAGTTCGGCTTCGTCATGCCGTGGAAGATCGAGGATCAGTGACCGGGGCCGGCGCCGGTCCGCCGGGCGCCGCCGGTAGTGCCTCCGACCCCTGGTCGGAGGCACCCCCTGACATGGGGTAATGTTCTTCCTGCGCCCGGGCGATTAGCTCAGTGGGAGAGCGCTTCGTTCACACCGAAGAGGTCACTGGTTCGAACCCAGTATCGCCCACCCGGAAGACGACCCACCTGCGAACAGCAGGTGGGTCGTCGTCATTCGGGACGTGCCGGCCGCCGCTGGAGTCCTGCGGTCACCCGTGCGGGGGCCGCCGCGGGTTGCCGTCCGGCTCGGCGGAGCCGATTCCGGCCGCCTCGGTGATCGCCCCCCGTGTTCGGCCCCTCGGCCGCACCTCCCCTCACCTGTCAGGTCACGCGCCCGGCCGCTTCGCCACCGCGACTCCCGCAGCCCCGGGGCCGAAGAAAATCCTGTCCGAATCATTGACGCACCCCGAGCCCCTCCGTAACTTGTGCCAGCAAGCGCTTACTTGAAACGATTCATGAGCGGCGACGACGCTGCGGGGGGCCCGACTGTGGGAACCAGCAGGAATCTTGAGAGGCGTACGCTCCTGAAGGCGGCCGGTGCCTCGGCCGCCGCCCTCGGGCTCGCGGCGACGACCGGGTGTGGCGGTGGCAGCGGTTCCGGGGATGGAACGGTGACGATCCGTTACTCCTGGTGGGGTGCCGAGGAGCGGGCCAAGAAGATCAGCCGGACGATCGCGCTCTTCGAGAAGAAGTACCCCAAGATCAAGGTCAAGACCGACTTCCAGACGTATCAATCGTTCTGGGAGAAGTTCCAGACACAGGCCGCCGGTGGAAATCCCCGGACGTTTTCCAAAACGCCGTCACGTTTCTTCGGAAGTACGACAAGCGCGGAATTCTCCTCGACCTCAAGTCCCAGGTGCGGGAAGGGAACCTGAGCCTGGATCACTTCCGGGCGGGCGTCACGAAGGTCGGCGAGGTGGACGGCAAGCAGCTGGGAATTCCCGTCGGGTCCAACACCATGGCACTCGTCATCGACAAGAAGCTCTTCCAGCAGGCGGGTGTCGAGCCGGCACAGGGCTGGACCTGGGACGAGTACTTCAAGGCACTGAAGACCATCCACGAGCTCACGGACGCCGCCGGCAAGGAGTTCCCCGTACAGTCCTGGCCGCTCGCCCACTGGCCCGACGGCTCCCTCAAGTGGCGGCGCACGCGCTGGGTTCGGGCTCCGGCAGGCTGATCCTCACCACCGGTACGCCCAAGGCCCCCGACAGGAAGGTCACCGTCGGCACGAGCGGCGGCACCGTCGACGTCTCCACCGGTGTCATCACCGCGCGGATCGGCGGGAACGGCTCGACCCTGATCAAGTCGGTCACCCGGGGATCGACCGAGATCGCCAGGAACGGCCGGCTGGTGCTCATCCGGCAGCCCGAGGCCGAGGACGGCGACCAGGGGACGGTGCGGACGGAGCGCTTCGACGGCGCGATCGACTCCGTCACCGTCGAGCGGGACGGCCCGGTCCGCGCGGTGGCCCGCATCGACGGCAAGCACCGCAAGGGCAGCCACGGCTGGCTGCCGTTCTCGATCCGGCTCTACTTCTACGCCGGCTCCGACTCCTTCCGCATGGTGCAACCTACGACGGCACCCTGGAACCCGGCAGGGCGAGCGGCGACTTCATCCGCGGCCTCGGCGTCCGCTTCACCGTGCCGATGCGTGACGCCGCCTACGACCGGCACATCCGCGTCGGCGGCGAGGGCACCGGCCTGCTCCGCGAAGCCGTCCAGGGCATCACCGGGCTCCGCCGCGACCCGGGGGCCGCCGTGCAGGCCGCCCAGTTCGAGGGTAAGAAGCTGCCCGACCCGGCCACCTGGGACCAGCGGGTCACCACCCGCCTCCAGTACATCCCGCACTGGGGCGACTACACCCTCTCCCAGCTCTCCGCCGACGGCTTCACCGTGCGCAAGCGCACCACCAAGGGCTACGGCTGGATCGGTGCCGGCGGCGGGCGGCGGGCCTCCGGCTTCGGTTACGTGGGCGGCGCGAGCGGCGGACTCTCCTTCGGACTGCGGGACTTCTGGGAGAAGTTCCCCGCCCAGCCCGACATCCGCGACGCCCACACCGACGAGGCCGAGGTCACCCTCTGGCTCTGGTCCACCTGGTCGACATGCCGAAGTTCAAGGAGGCGTACCTGGACTACTGCCGGTACTTCAACGCGAGCAAGACCGAGCAGGCGGCCCGGTACGGCTCCAACTTCGGCAGCCTGATCCTCTTTCAGGGCCATTCGCGCCTCGACGCCTACGCCGCCGTCCAGACCGGGGACGAGGCGCTCGCCAAGCGCGCCTGGACCAAGTTCTACAACTCCGACGGCTACACCGAGAACTCACCCTGGAAGACCGAGAGGCTGACCGGACCGGCCGCCCTGGTCGAGGGCGCGGAGGCGAGCTGGGTGGCCACCAACGACACCGCGCTGTACGGCCTCGCGGCCATCGAGAACCTGGCCCTGCTCGGCGGCAGGATACCCGGCTGGAGGGAGCGATGGGGGAGCGCCGTCGCACGGGCGGCGGCGCTCGCCCCCCGAGTGTGGTGCGCGTCACTCGCGAGCGCATGAGTACGCGTACTCAGATCCGCGCGCCACGGCGGCAGACTCGGGCCATGGACTGGAACCACTACCGCTTCCGCACCCTGTGGTCCCTGCCCGCCCCGCCGGCCGACGTGTTCGCCGTGCTGGAGCGGCTTGAGGACTATCCGCGCTGGTGGCCGCAGGTGCGCTCGGTCACCCGCCTCGACGCCGTCACCGGCGTCCTCACCATCCGCTCCCTGCTGCCGTACGACATGACGCTCACCGCCCGCGAGACGCGCCGCGACCCGACCGCGGGCGTCCTGGAGGTGACCGTGTCCGGCGACATCGAGGGCTGGGCCCGCTGGACCCTCGCCCCCGCGGGCCCGGGCACGCTCGCCCGCTACGACCAGGTCGTCGACGTGGCCAAGCCCCTGCTCAGGCGGCTCGCCGTACCGGGCCGGCCCCTCTTCAGGGCCAACCACGCGCTGATGATGGCCGCCGGCCGCCGCGGACTGCTGCGCCACCTCCGAGCGGTTTGAAGTAACCCGGCGGAGCCCTGTATTGTTCAGTGCGTTCCCGGGCGATTAGCTCAGTGGGAGAGCGCTTCGTTCACACCGAAGAGGTCACTGGTTCGAACCCAGTATCGCCCACCGGGAAAGCCGGTCTGCAGACGCAGACCGGCTTTTTTCATGTCCGTTCGAACGTCTTGAGGGGGGCGTCGTGACCGATGGGGCAGGCAGGAGAAGACAGCGCGGGGGAAAGCCGGTACGACGGCGCAGAGTGTGGGCGCTGATCGTGGTCGTCGTCGTGCTGGTGGTGTTCGGCGGGGTCGTCGCACTGTCCCAACTCCTGGCGAACAAGGAGCGGGTCACCTCGATGTGGGTCGGTGCCGAGATACGCGCCGACGGCAGCGCCCGCGTCACCGAGGTCATCGACTACGACTTCGGGCACTCGGGCGACTCGCACGGCATCTACCGTGACGTGCCGGGCTCGCCCTTCGAGGACGGCGACCACGTGCGCGTCACCATGGACGGCCACAAGGTCCCCTACGAGGACACCTACGGCGACTACTACCAGGACGAGAAGGGCGAGCGGGACCTCGCCGACCGGCTGAAGATCGGCGACCCCGGCCACCTGGTCAGCGGAGTCCACCGCTACCGCATCCAGTACGTGCTCCCCGAGGTGGTGAAGGGACACCGGCTAGCCTGGGACGCGGTCGGCACCGGCTGGAAGGTGGACCGGGCGAACGTGGAGGTCCACGTCGTGGGCGCCCGCGGCTTCGGCGCACTCCGCTGTGAACGCGGTACCTGGGACGACGGCAGGCCCTGCACGGCCGTACAGAGCGAGCCGGGCCACCTCGTCGTCAGGGTCGGCAGGCTGAGCGGCAAGGAGGGCCTCACCCTGTACGCCACCGCCGCGAAGACCGAGGCCGCCGGCCCGGCGGCCCTGCCCGCGGCGCCCTCCGGCAGGGCCGTCGGCACCACCCTCCCGCACCCGATGCGCAACGGCGGGCTCTTCCTGGCCGTCGCGCTGACGTGCGCCGCGCTGACGGTCTGCGCGCTGCGCCACGCCGGGCGCGACCGCGTGACGGAGGACGGCGGCCGGGTCCGGCGCGTCGAGGCCGAACGGCTCGCCCGCACGCTCACGCCGTCCGCCGTACCACCCGACGACCTCACCCCGGCCCAGGGCGGCATCCTGCTCACCGAGCGCGCCGACAAGCACCACCAGGTCGCGTGGCTGCTCACCGCCGCGGCCGACGGGCTCATCGCCGTCCGGGGCGGCGACCGGCATCCGGTCATCGACCGCCGCGACTCCGGGGAGCCCGGCGACCAGGAGACCGAGGAGGTGCTGGACAAGATCTTCTCCGGCCGCTCCAGCCTGGCCCTGGGAACCCGCGACCACTGGTTCAGGCAGGGCTGGAACGACCTGCTGTACCGGCTGGACCGATGGCGTGCGACGTCCGACCTGTGGGACGCGGCCGGCCGGCGCCGTGCCGGTGCGGCGCTGACGGGCGGCCTGATCGGGACGCTGCTCGGCCTCGTGCTGGCGATCACGGGGGGCGTCCTGAGCGGCCGCCGCGTCGCCGCCGGATGGCCGGTCCTGCTGACGGCGGCCGTCCTCGCCGGAGTCGGCGCCGCCCTCGTCGGCCGGCACTGGGAACTGGAGCGGCGGACCCCGCTCGGTACCGCCCGCTGGCTCCAGGTCGAGGCGTTCCGGCGCTACTTGGCCGACCCCGCCACCTGCCCGGACGAACTGCCCACCGGGCAGCGGGCGGACCGGTACGCGGCCTGGGCGGTGGCCCTCGGTGTCGAATCCGCCTGGGAGGCGGCGGTCGGGGCCTCCACGTCGACGCGGCGCGCCTCCACCCTCAGCGGCAGCGACGTCCTGCTCGCCGCCGTCATCCTCTCCAGCGCACCCCCGCCGGCCCCCTCCGGAAGCTCCGGCGGTGGCGGTGGCGGCTCCACCTCCGGAGGCGTCGGCGGTGGTGCCGGAGGCGGGGGCGGCGGCTCCTGGTGAGACGGCGGGGCGCCGGCACCGGCGCCCCGCACCGTCAAGCCGCCGCCGGCAGCTCGGGCCGCAGGGGCCAGTCCGTGCTGACCGTCTCCTCCGAGCCGCTGCGGGCGAACCAGGCCTGCAGGCCGCGAGCCTGGGCCGCGTGCCAGTTGGCCTGGAGGGTGTGCAGCTCGGTGGGGGAGAGGCGCTCCAGACGGGTCGCGAAGCGGCGGCCCACGGCCCGTACGACCTCCAGCGCGGCCAGCGCGTCCGCCGCCGCGTCGTGCGCGCCCTCCAGGCTGACGCCGTAGTGCGCGCACAGGTCGGTCAGCGTGCGGCGGCCCTTGCGGTAGCGGTCCAGGTGCTTGTCCAGCACCCGCGGGTCCAGCACCCGCAGCGGCGCCGCCCGCAGCCAGTGGTCCAGCGAGGCGGCCCGGTGCCGGCGCAACTCCCGGTCCAGCAGGGTGAGATCGAACGGCGCGTTCATCACCACCAGCGGCCGTCCCATCGCCGCATGCTCGGCCAGCTGGTCGGCTATTTCGTACATCACCGGCGCCGGCCAGCGGCCGTTGCGCTGCAGGTGTTCCTCCGTCAGCCCGTGCACCGCGGTCGCCGCCTCGGGCACCGGCACACCGGGGTTCACCAGCCAGCGGGCGATCCGCGGCCGGGTGCCCGGCGCGTCCTGGACCACGACGGCGGCCGACACGATCCGGTCGGCCTCGACGTCCACACCCGTCGTCTCCGTGTCGAAGGCGGCCAGCGGCCCCTCGTACCAGCTCGTCATCGCAATACAACTCCTCGTCCGCCCGGGGCAGGTGACATCCCGTCTTCTGCCTGTTTGGTGATACCCGGGCCGTTTGCGCCGTACGCCGGAAGGACACAACAGGAGTACGGGTCTTTGCAGTTCAGCGGCTCACAACGGGGAAACCCTTGGCTCGGAAGGCTGTTGGTCATGGCCATTGCGCAGCCCGAGCGGGGCGGGCTGCTGCCCGAACGCACGGGTCACCTCCGCGGCACGCTTGCCACCACCGCCTGCATGGAGACACTGCAGGTCGGTTATCTGCACGCGGTCGCCGCCGCGGCCGGCTGCTCGCTGTCCCAGCCCTTCCCTGACAACGGCATCGACTGGCACGTCAGCCACAGCGCACCCGGCCACACCGTCGACGACGAGGTCACCATCAAGGTGCAGCTGAAGTGCACCTACCAGATCGCGCCGAACCCCCCGGGCCGCTCCTTCTCCTTCACGCTCGACAACGACCACCTGCGCAAACTCGCCCGCACACCTGTCTCGGTGCACAAGATCCTGGTCGTCATGCTGGTCCCGAGGTCCCAGGACGACTGGCTGCGCGCCGGCCACGACCGGCTCGACCTCAGGCACTGCTGCTACTGGGTCAACCTCGCCGGCCGGCCGGTCACCGGCCGGCACCGGACCACCGTGCGGATACCGACCGCACGCATCTTCGACGACCGGGCGCTGTGCGAGATCATGACGCGGGTCGGGACGGGAGGCAGACCATGAGGAGCCGTCCCCAGGAGGAACTTCCGCGCCAGGCCCGGCCGCATCCCGACGACCTCGCCCGGCACCGGCCGCCCGACCCCGCCGCGGTCGACCCCGCCGTGCTCGGCGCCCTGCTGCACCGGCACGGCTGGCAGTGGCGCGGGGGAGCGGCCGGGCACTACAGCCGCTGGACCCCGCCGGGCCCCGGCGGCGCCGGCACCAGCCTGCTGGTCCCCGCGAGCCGCGCCTTCCCCGACAGCGACGACCTGCTCGGCGAGGCCCTCGACGCGCTCGCCCGCAGCGACACCCCGTCCGCGCGCGAGGTGCTGATCTCCCTCGCCGTGCCCAGCGACGAGATCCGCTGGTGGCGGGACGCCCCGGGCGGACCGTCCGGGGCCGCGCCATGGAATGCCGACGAGCGGCTGCGCGACGCCGCCCGCCGGCTGCTCCTCGCCGCCGCGCTCGCCACCCGCGCGCGTGCCGGCTACCACGGCGCCCGGCACCGCTCGGCCGCCGCGACCCTCCTGGAGAACGTGCTCGTCGGCCCCGGCGCGGAGGGAGGCCGGCTCACCGCCTTCGTGCCCGTGCCCACCGGACGCCCGCTCGCCGTCCGTCTCCACCAGGCGCTGTACGCGGTCCGCGAGGCCATCGACTACCAGCGCGCCACCGGCGGCATGGACGCCTTCGACGGTGCCGTCGAGGCCGGCGCCAGCCGCGAACTGACCGACGCGCTCACCGCTCTCGTGCGCGGCACCGAGGGCGCCCGCGTCGCCGTCGCCTGGGCGCCCGGAGCCGGCGTCCCCGAGGGCTGCGCCACCCCGGCCGAACCCGTGGAGTTCTCCCCGGGCGACCTGCCCGCCCTGCGCGCGGCCGGCGCCCGCTATCTGCGCGACGAACCCTCCGTACCGGTCCGGATCACCGGCGCCGTCGTCCGGCTGCGCCGTTCCGGACCGTACGGCGAGGGTGCCGTGCGGCTGCGGGTGCTCGCGGGCGCCGAGGTCCCGCACGTCCGCGTCACCCTGAGCGAGGAGGACTACCGCATCGCCGGTCACGCCCACCTCGTCGGGCTCCCGGTCCGGGTGCACGGCCGGCTGGAGCGCCGGGGCGGCTTCCGCAGGCTCACCGGCGCCGGCTCGGTCGTACCCGTCCAGGTCGACGACGCCGAGCGGGACCGGCTGATGAAGTCGCTGCACGAGAATCTCGACTTCTTCGAGGAGGCGTGCGGGGAGGCGTACCGGGACGGGGACTGAGACGACCCGGGGACTGAGACGAACCGGGGACTGAGACGAACCGGTACGCCCGGCGGTGGCGTATCGGGAGGCGGACCGAAAGTAACCGTTTCGCGGTCGGCGGTCCCGGGTCGGTACGATCCGTGGTGCGCGCGCTCCTGGTATGGCGCCGCACCCACCTTCAGTCAGGAGAGACCGGTGTCAGACGTCCGTGTGATCATCCAACGCGATTCGGAGCGGGAAGAACGCGTGGTGACGCCGGGCACTACGGCCGCCGACCTCTTCGCGGGCGAGCGCTCGATCATCGCCGCGCGCGTGGCCGGCGAGCTCAGGGACCTCAGCCACGAGCTGTCCGACGGTGACGAGGTCGAGGCCGTCGAGATCTCCTCCGAGGACGGCCTCAACATCCTGCGCCACTCCACCGCGCACGTCATGGCGCAGGCCGTGCAGGAGCTCTTCCCCGAGGCGAAGCTGGGCATCGGCCCGCCCGTCAAGGACGGCTTCTACTACGACTTCGACGTCGAGAAGCCGTTCACGCCCGAGGATCTCAAGGCCGTCGAGAAGAAGATGCAGGAGATCCAGAAGCGTGGGCAGCGCTTCTCCCGCCGCGTGGTCACCGACGAGTCCGCCCGCGAGGAACTGGCCGACGAGCCGTACAAGCTGGAGCTGATCGGCCTCAAGGGCTCGGCGTCGCACGACGACGGCGCGGACGTCGAGGTCGGCGCCGGCGAGCTGACGATCTACGACAACCTGGACGCCAAGACCGGCGAGCTGTGCTGGAAGGACCTCTGCCGCGGTCCCCACCTGCCCACCACCCGCCTGATCCCCGCGTTCAAGCTGATGCGCAACGCGGCCGCCTACTGGCGCGGCAGCGAGAAGAACCCGATGCTCCAGCGCATCTACGGCACCGCCTGGCCGTCGAAGGACGAGCTGAAGGCGCACCTCGACTTCCTCGCCGAGGCCGAGAAGCGCGACCACCGCAAGCTGGGCAACGAACTCGACCTGTTCTCCATCCCGGAGCAGATCGGCTCCGGCCTCGCCGTCTTCCACCCCAAGGGTGGCATCGTCCGCCGCGTGATGGAGGACTACTCGCGCCGCCGGCACGAGGAGGAGGGCTACGAGTTCGTCTACACCCCGCACGCGACGAAGGGGAAGCTCTTCGAGACGTCCGGGCACCTGGACTGGTACGCCGAGGGCATGTACCCGCCCATGCAGCTCGACGAGGGCGTGGACTACTACCTCAAGCCCATGAACTGCCCGATGCACAACCTGATCTTCGACGCGCGCGGCCGCTCCTACCGCGAACTGCCGCTGCGCCTCTTCGAGTTCGGCACCGTGTACCGGTACGAGAAGTCGGGCGTCGTGCACGGCCTCACCCGTGCCCGCGGCTTCACCCAGGACGACGCGCACATCTACTGCACCCGTGAGCAGATGTCCGAGGAACTGGACAAGACGCTCACCTTCGTCCTCGGCCTGCTGCGCGACTACGGCCTGACCGACTTCTACCTGGAGCTGTCCACCAAGGACCCGGAGAAGTTCGTCGGCTCGGACGAGGTCTGGGAGGAGGCGACCGAGACACTGCGCCAGGTCGCCGAGAAGCAGGGCCTGCCCCTCGTGCCGGACCCGGGCGGCGCCGCCTTCTACGGCCCGAAGATCTCCGTCCAGGCGAAGGACGCCATCGGCCGGACCTGGCAGATGTCGACGATCCAGCTCGACTTCAACCTGCCCGAGCGCTTCGACCTCGAGTACACCGGCCCCGACGGTTCCAAGCAGCGCCCGGTGATGATCCACCGCGCCCTGTTCGGCTCCATCGAGCGGTTCTTCGCGGTGCTCCTCGAGCACTACGCGGGCGCCTTCCCGGCGTGGCTGGCTCCCGTCCAGGCGATCGGCATCCCGATCGGCGACGCGCACGTGGAGTACCTGGAGAAGTTCGCGGCCGCGGCCAGGAAGCAGGGCCTGCGCGTCGAGGTGGACTCCTCCTCGGACCGCATGCAGAAGAAGATCCGCAACGCCCAGAAGCAGAAGGTGCCCTTCATGGTCATCGCGGGCGACGAGGACATGTCGGGCGGTTCGGTGTCCTTCCGCTACCGCGACGGCTCGCAGGAGAACGGCATCCCGTTCGACGAGGCCATCGCCAAGATCGCGAAGGTCGTGGCGGAGCGGGCCCAGGTCTGATCCGCACCGGCCGAGGGGCCCCCGGGGATCACTTCCCCGGGGGCCTTTCGTCGCCCTCGCGGGTGAAGGTCTGCATCAGCCACGACGAGAACGAGCCCGTCACCGCGCCGAGCAGGCCGAGACCGCAGGCCATCATCCCGGTCGCGATCACCCGGCCGAGCCGGGTCACCGGGGTGATGTCGCCGTAGCCCACCGTGCTCAGGGTCGAGGCGGCCCACCACACGGCGTCACCGAACGTCACCATGGTCGCGCCGGGCGCCCCGCGCTCCTGCTGGAAGACCGCGAGAGCACCCGAGAAGCCGAGCAGCAGGGTGGACAGACTCGCGTAGGCGATCACGCGCGCGTGCAGCGAGAGGCGCGGGTCCCCCTGCCGGCGCTGGATCACGTCGTAGAGCGGAACGATCCGCAGCGGGCGCAGCAGCGGCAGGACGACCACGACGGTGTGCAGGAAGTGCGTGCTGACGAAACGCAGGAACCGCTGGTCGCCGAGCCGCCAGCGCACCAGGTAGTCCGCGGCGAACAGCATCCAGAGCGCGAGCATCACGACCAGGCACAGGTCCCGCCAGAAGGACGCCAGGCTCACGGCCAGGACCCGGGTGGCATAGGCGGCGATGAAGATCAGCGAACCGATGAAGAGCGGGATCTCGGTGCGCTGCTCCCAGCGGGCCGCGGGGCTTTCGTCGTCCACCGACCCAGCTTGGCCGGTGACGGCCTTCTCGCCGCCCCGGCGACACGCCGCGAACGGGCGAAGCCATATGCTGCCTTGCATGACGAGTGAGCCGGAACAGCAGATCGGAGTGGGGACGCAGGACGCGTTCCAGCGCCTGTGGACGCCCCACCGGATGGCCTACATCCAGGGCGAGAACAAGCCGACCGGCCCGGGGGCCGAAGACGGCTGCCCCTTCTGCTCGATCCCGGCCAAGTCCGACGAGGACGGCCTGATCGTCCGCCGCGGCGAGCACGTGTACGCGGTCCTCAACCTCTACCCGTACAACGGCGGCCATCTGATGACGGTGCCGTACCGGCACGTGGCCGACTACACGGACCTGACCCTGCCGGAGACGGCCGAGCTGGCCGAGCTGACCAAGCAGGCGATGACCGCGCTGCGCACCGCGTCCGGCGCGCACGGTTTCAACATCGGCATGAACCAGGGCACGGTGGCCGGCGCCGGCATCGCCGCCCACCTGCACCAGCACATCGTCCCGCGCTGGGGCGGCGACACCAACTTCATGCCGGTGGTCGGCCAGACGAAGGTGCTGCCGCAGCTGCTGGCGGACACCAGGAAGATGCTGGCGGAGGCCTGGCCGGCGGCGGCGTAGACCCATGGGTGCCCTCGGTCCCGAGGGCACCGTTCACGCGTCGTACAGGTCGGCCTTCTTCGGCGTCGGGTCCTGCACCAGGCCGCTGAGCACGGACGAGCGGTTGCCGAACTTCTCGGTGTCCACGCCGTTCTCCTTCAGCACCCTGATCGCGGCCGAATGCACCACCCGCAGCACCGGGGTGGCCGCGCGCAGCGCGTCGTCGGCCATGAAGCGGTGCCGCCACGGCTGGTCCGCCCAGGCGTGCCGCAGCCCGAACGGCTCCGGCAGGGCGAGCGAGCCGCCGAGCCACTTGAGCATCGGCGGGTACCAGGTCAGCGGGGCGCGCGCGGTGAGCCGTACCACCTCGTCGGTGGGCACCAGGGGCAGGTTGACCGTGCGGTTCTCCCAGGGCTTGAGCGACTTGGCGACCTCCTTGGTGGGCGCCGTCGGCTTCGTGGTGAACAGCGGGTTCACCGGTCCCAGGGCGTGCCCGGTCACCTCGATGCGCAACGTCTCGTGGAGCACCGTCACCGTGATCATCATGGTGATGACCAGCTGCCCGTCCCACAGCGTCCACTGCACGCCCAGGTAGTGCCGGTCACCGCTGCCGAACTGCTGCTTGTTGCAGATGTCCTGTATGGCGTGCTGCTTGATCTGGAACGCCTCGACGTCGGTGCCCTCGGGCCGGGACACCTCCTTGGCGTTCTCCCCGATCGGCGTGACGATCCAGTGCCGTATCGAGGGCCGGGGGAAACCGCCGGTGTTCAGCGGACCCCGCTCCAGCATGCGGAGCTGGTCGTGGATGGCGCGTATGACGTCCCAGCTGCGGAAGGGGTGGATCTCCCGGGCCGGGTCGGCCGGCTCCAGATCCTCGGCGAGCTGCCAGGAGCCCCAGCGGGTGCCCATGCCGAGTATGCCCTTGGGCCCGGCGTAGAAGACGGAGTTGGACCGCTGCTCGGCACCGAGCCGGGCCAGCGACTGGCGCAACTGCTCGGCCGCGGTCTCGCCCGGCGCGCGCGGCACGGCCTCGGGCACCTTGGCGCCGACGCTGCTGCCGGAGAGCAGGCCCTCCCAGCGCGCCCGCAGATCCCGGGCGCTGCGCTCGCAGATCCGCTTGGCCCAGAACCAGCCGAGCACCGGGATCACGACACAGCCGCGCGCGTACCACCCCCAGAATCCGCCGAAGGGCATCTTCAGCAGGAAGAGCGCGGCGAGCACACCCACCCCGGTGAGCAGGACCGTGGCCAGCGTCCCGGCGCGCTTGTCGTCGCGCCTGGCGACGAACGTGCGCAGCTGGAAGACGAGCAGCCAGCCGATGAACCCCGGCAGGAAGATCAGGCCGCAGAGCACCACGACGACGGACAACCGGTTGTCGCGCTCGCGCCGGATGTTGTTCGCGGCGAGCGCGTGCTCCACCACGACCTGGGGCTCGGCGCCGAAGGACTGGATGAGCGGCTTGCGGCCCGGGGCCAGCATCCGGTCGACCACGGCCCGCGAGAAGGCCTCGCCGAGATTGGGCTTGAGCAGGGATATCCGGCCGGCCTTGACGGTCGACTGGTGCCACTCGTTGTCGGTCTTCTTGATGTCCTCGATCACGTTGTCCCGGTAGGCCGCCGAGGCCAGCGCGAACGTCGCCGCCTGTCCCTCGTCGCCGGAGACGGGCACCTGCGGGCCGTCCCACTCCGTACCAACCGACATTCCCGCCCCCTCGCCGCCGGTGTCGCTCCTGCGGCCTTCCCGACTTCACTGCCCCGCACACCTGTTGAACAGGCCAACCTGCCGAATCGGCATGACAACCGCACGAGTTCGGCACGGCGTGATCAGGTGATCAGCGTATCCGCAGCCACCGACAGCGCGCCGGTGGACGGCCGAAGCCACCCACCGGCGCACGGAGTCGACCGGTGTGGGTTACGGCGTCTCGCCCGCCTGTTCGCGGATCCGCTCGGCGATCTGCGGAGGCATCGGCTCGTGCCGTGCGTAGGCGCGGTCGAAGCGGGCCGTGCCGTGGGACAGGGACCGCAGGTCGATCGCGTACCGGCCGATCTCGAACTCGGGCACCTCGGCGCGGATCAGGGTCCGTCCCGAGCCCACCTGCTCGGTGCCGAGCACCCGGCCGCGCCGGCTCGACAGGTCGCTCATCACCGGGCCCACGTAGTCGTCCGGGACCAGCACGCCCACCTCGCTCACCGGTTCCAGCAGGTGGATCCGCGCGTCGGCCGCGGCCTCGCGCAGCGCCAGTGCGCCCGCCGTCTGGAAGGCGGCGTCGGAGGAGTCCACGGAGTGCGCCTTGCCGTCCAGCAGTGTGATCCGGACATCGATGAGCGGATAGCCCGCCGCGACGCCCTTGGCCGCCTGCGCCCGCACGCCCTTCTCCACGGACGGGATGAACTGGCGCGGCACGGCACCGCCGACCACCTTGTCCACGAATTCGACGCCCGAGCCGCCGGGCAGCGGCTCCACCTCGATCTCGCAGATGGCGTACTGCCCGTGCCCGCCGGACTGCTTGACGTGCCGGCCGCGCCCGGAGGCCTTCACCGCGAACGTCTCCCGCAGGGACACCTTGTGCGGGACGACGTCGACCTGGACGCCGTACCGGCTGCGCAGCCGCTCCAGGGCGACGTCCGCGTGTGCCTCGCCCAGGCACCACAGGACCACCTGATGGGTGTCCTGGTTCTGCTCCAGGCGCATCGTCGGGTCCTCGGCGACCAGGCGGGCCAGGCCCTGCGAGAGCTTGTCCTCGTCGGCCTTGCTGTGCGCCTGGATGGCCAGCGGCAGCAGCGGATCGGGCATCCGCCAGGGCTCCATCAGGAGCGGGTCGTCCTTGGCCGAGAGGGTGTCCCCGGTCTCCGCGCGGCCGAGCTTGGCCACGGACACCAGGTCGCCGGCGACGGCGTGCGTCACGGGGCGCTGCTGCTTGCCGAACGGGGTGGACAGCGCACCGATCTTCTCGTCGACGTCGTGGTCCTCGTGCCCGCGGTCCGCCAGCCCGTGCCCGGAGACGTGCACCGTCTCGTCGGGGCGCAGGGTGCCGGAGAAGACGCGGACCAGGGAGATCCGGCCGACATAGGGGTCGGAGGAGGTCTTCACGACCTCGGCGACCAGCGGGCCCTCCGTGTCGCAGGCCTTCAGCTCACGCGCCCTGCCGTCGATCGTGGTGACCCCGGGCATGGGGTGCTCGAACGGCGTCGGGAAGCCGCCGGTGATCAGGTCCAGCAGCTCCACCGTGCCGAGCCCCTGCCGGGCGCCCTCGGCGGCGGGCGCGGCGGCCAGGACCGGGAAGAACGCACCGCGTGCCACGGCCCGTTCCAGGTCCTCGATCAGAGTCTTGACGTCGACCTGTTCGCCGCCCAGATAGCGGTCCATGAGGGTCTCGTCCTCGCTCTCGGCGATGATCCCCTCGATCAGCCGGTCACGGGCCTCCGCGATGTCCGGGAGCTGGTCCTCGCCGGGCTCGGACTCCTTGCGCTCGCCGGCCGAGTAGTCGAACAGCTTCTGCGACAGCAGGCCCACCAGGCCCGTCACCGGAGCGTGCCCGTCGGGGCCCTCGGGGCCGCGCAGCGGCAGGTACAGCGGCAGCACGGCGTCGGGGTCGTCGCCGCCGAACGCCTCCGCGCACACCCGGGTCATCTCCTCGAAGTTCGCGCGTGCCGACTCCAGATGCGTCACCACGATCGCCCGGGGCATGCCCACGGCCTGGCACTCCTCCCAGGCCATCCGGGTCGAGCCGTCCACCCCGTCCGAGGCCGAGACGACGAAGAGGGCCGCGTCCGCGGCGCGCAGACCGGCCCTCAGCTCCCCGACGAAGTCGGCGTACCCGGGGGTGTCGAGGACGTTGATCTTGATGCCGTCCCATTCGACCGGGACCAGCGAGAGCTGCACCGAGCGCTGCTGCCGGTGCTCGATGTCGTCGTGGTCGGAGACGGTGCCGCCGTCCTCCACGCGGCCCGCCCGGTTCACCGCCCCCGCGGTCAGCGCGAGGGCCTCCACCAATGTGGTCTTGCCCGATCCGGAGTGGCCGACCAGCACCACATTCCTTATGGACGCGGGGTGGTCGGCCGCCCTTGCCCTGCCGGCGGCTCCGGGATGTGTCTGTGCCTTGTCGCCCATGATCCTGCCTCCCGTGCACGGTGAGGTCACTGTGGGCGCGGACACGCGGGACCCGCGTGCTCTGGCGGCTCCGGCGACGCCCGCGGTCCTTCGAGCTTTCCACTCCCGTAACGCCGCGTCCATACGAACGGCCGCGAAGCGGCCACGGCGGCCCGGGTACACACGCGTGCCCGCGCCGGGGGTGTGCGCGGGGCGGCCGTGTGGGCTCGTGGGTGCCCGCCCGTCACGCATGCGCACGCGTGACTACGATGGGCCAGCCGGAGGCCACCAGGGCCACGGCGACAACGACCGTCGGGAAGGCCATGCTGAACAAGTACGCGCGTGCATTCTTCACGCGTGTCCTCACGCCGTTCGCCGCGTTTCTGATCCGCAGGGGCGTCAGCCCCGACACGGTCACGCTCATCGGCACCGCCGGTGTGATGGCGGGCGCGCTGGTCTTCTATCCCCGGGGCGAGTTCTTCTGGGGCACGGTCGTGATCACGCTCTTCGTCTTCTCCGACCTGGTCGACGGCAACATGGCCCGCCAGCTCGGCCGCTCCAGCCGCTGGGGCGCCTTCCTGGACTCCACCCTGGACCGGGTCGCCGACGGCGCGATCTTCGGCGGCCTCGCGCTGTGGTACGCGGGCAACGGGAACGACAACGTCCTGTGCGCCGTCACGATCTTCTGCCTGGCCAGCGGCCAGGTGGTCTCGTACACCAAGGCGCGCGGCGAGTCGATCGGGCTGCCGGTCGCCGTCAACGGGCTCGTCGAACGTGCCGAGCGGCTGGTGATCTCGCTGGTCGCGGCCGGTTTCGCGGGACTGCACAAGTTCGGTGTGCCGGGCATCCAGTGGCTGCTGCCGATCGCCCTGTGGATCGTCGCCGTGGGCAGCCTCGTGACGCTGATCCAGCGGGTCGTCACCGTCCGCCGCGAGTCCGCCGAGGCCGAGGCGGCGGCCGGCGAGAACGCCTCCCAGGGGAGGGAGACGGCGAAGTGAGCACCGCGGACCGGCTCACCGACGCGCTCTACGGGCTCGGCTGGGGCACCGTCAAGAACCTCCCCGAACCCGTCGCGGTCCGCCTCGGCCGGACCATCGCCGACCTCGCCTGGAAGCGGCGCGGCAAGGGCGTGCAGCGCCTGGAGGCCAACTACGCGCGCGTGGTGCCCGACGCCGGCCCGGAGCGGCTGGCCGAGCTCTCGCGCGCGGGCATGCGTTCCTACCTGCGCTACTGGATGGAGTCCTTCCGGCTCCCGGCCTGGAGTCCCGAGCGCGTCAGGACCGGCTTCGAGCCCAAGGACCTCCACCACCTGACCGACGGGCTCGCCTCCGGCCGCGGCGTGATCCTGGCCCTGCCGCACCTGGCCAACTGGGACCTGGCCGGCGCCTGGGTCACCACCGAGCTGCGGACCCCGTTCACCACGGTCGCCGAGCGGCTGAAGCCCGAGACCCTCTACGACCGCTTCGTCGCCTACCGCGAGGGCCTCGGCATGGAGGTGCTCCCGCACAGCGGCGGCTCGGCCTTCGGCACCCTCGCCCGGCGGCTGCGCGACGGCGGGCTGGTCTGCCTGGTCGCCGACCGCGACCTGTCCGCGTCCGGCATCGAGGTGGACTTCTTCGGCGACCGGGCCCGGATGCCGGCGGGACCGGCCCTGCTGGCGCAGCAGACCGGCGCGCTGCTGCTGCCCGTCACCCTCCGGTACGACGACTCCCCGGTCATGAAGGGCCGTGTGCATCCCCCGATCGAGGTACCGGAGACGGGTACGCGGGCCGAGAAGACGTCCGCCATGACACAGTCGCTCGCCGACGCCTTCGCCACCGGGATCGCCGAGCACCCTGAGGACTGGCACATGCTCCAGCGGCTGTGGATCGCCGACCTGGACCCCACGAAGGGACCCTCGTGAGAATCGGGATCGTCTGCCCGTACTCCTGGGACGTGCCCGGCGGCGTCCAGTTCCACATCCGCGACCTCGCCGAGTACTTCATCCGGCTCGGCCACGAGGTCTCCGTCCTCGCGCCCGCCGACGACGACACCCCGCTGCCGCCGTACGTGGTCTCGGCCGGCCGCGCGGTCCCGGTGCCGTACAACGGCTCGGTGGCCCGGCTGAACTTCGGTTTCCTGTCGGCCGCGCGCGTGCGCCGCTGGCTGCACGAGGGCGCGTTCGACGTGGTCCACATCCACGAGCCGACGTCGCCCTCCCTCGGCCTGCTGACCTGCTGGGCCGCGCAGGGCCCCATCGTGGCCACCTTCCACACCTCCAACCCCCGCTCGCGCGCCATGATCGCCGCCTACTCGATCCTGCAGGCCGCGCTGGAGAAGATCAGCGCGCGGATAGCGGTGAGCGAGTACGCCCGCCGCACCCTCGTCGAGCACCTGGGCGGGGACGCGGTGGTCATCCCCAACGGCGTCGACGTCGACTTCTTCGCCGAGGCCGAGCCCAGGCCGCAGTGGCAGGGCGAGACGCTCGGCTTCATCGGCCGCATCGACGAGCCTCGCAAGGGCCTGCCGGTGCTGATGCGGGCGCTGCCGAGGATCCTGGCCGCCCGACCGGGGGCGAGGCTGCTGGTGGCGGGGCGCGGCGACGAGGAGGCGGCCGTCGAGGACCTGCCCGCCGAGCTGCGCTCGCGCGTGGAGTTCCTCGGCATGATCAGCGACGAGGACAAGGCCCGCTTCCTGCGCAGCGTCGACCTGTACGTCGCGCCCAACACCGGCGGCGAGAGCTTCGGCATCATCCTGGTCGAGGCGATGTCGGCAGGTGCCCCCGTCCTCGCCTCCGACCTGGACGCCTTCGTCCAGGTCCTCGACCAGGGCAAGGCCGGCGAGGTCTTCGCCAACGAGGACGCCGACGCACTGGCCCGGGCCGCCGTGGGTCTGCTGGCGGACCCGGAGCGACGGGCCGAACTGCGGGAGCGGGGCAGCGCGCACGTCCGGCGCTTCGACTGGTCGACGGTCGGCGCCGACATCCTCTCGGTCTACGAGACCGTCACGACCGGAACGGCGGCGGTGGCCACGGACGAGCGCCCGGGCCGGCGTTCCCGGTTCGGGCTGGCCAGGGACTGACCCGACGGGGGCGACGGCACGGCAGCGGCGTCCCGATAGCCTTCGCCCGTGACCGCAACCCTCATCTGGATCCTCCTCGCCCTCATCGCAGTCGGCGTCTATCTGAGCTGGACGGCCGGGCGGCTGGACCGGCTGCACGTGCGCATGGACGCCGCGCGGGCCGCGCTGGACGCCCAGTTGCTGCGGCGGGCCTCCGTGACCCAGGAACTGGCCACCTCGGGCGTGCTCGACCCCGCCGCCTCGATCGTGCTCTACGAGGCCGCGCACGCCGCCCGGCAGGCGGAGGAGGACCAGCGGGAGGTCGCGGAGAGCGAGCTGAGCCAGGCCCTGCGCGCGGTGTTCGAGGACCCGCGGCAGGTCGAGGTCGTCCGGGACGCCCCGGGCGGCGACGAGGCGGCCTGTGAGCTGGCCGAGGCGGTACGCCGGGTGCCCATGGCCCGCCGCTTCCACAACGACGCCGTGGGAGCCGCCCGCAGGCTCCGCGAGCACCGCAAGGTGCGCTGGTTCCGGCTGGCCGGCCACGCCCCGTTCCCGCTGGCCTTCGAGATGGACGACGAGCCGCCCGCGGCCCTGGTGGAACGGGCCGCCTGAACCGGGCGCCGCGACCCCTCGCCGGACAAAAGGATCCACCGGGTCGGCATTGGCCCTTGCTGTGGACTGGTCTCCTCACGTTTCCTCATCGGTGCAGTCACCCTTCTCCACTTCAGTGAGGTCACCCGTGTCCACCACCGACAACCAGGCTCCCGAGACCGGCACCGCCCGTGTGAAGCGCGGCATGGCCGAGCAGCTCAAGGGCGGCGTGATCATGGACGTCGTCACGCCGGAGCAGGCGAAGATCGCTGAGGACGCGGGCGCCGTCGCCGTCATGGCCCTGGAGCGGGTCCCGGCCGACATCCGCAAGGACGGCGGCGTGGCCCGCATGTCCGACCCGGACATGATCGAGGGCATCATCGACGCCGTCTCGATCCCGGTCATGGCCAAGTCCCGCATCGGCCACTTCGTCGAAGCCCAGGTCCTGCAGTCCCTCGGCGTCGACTACATCGACGAGTCCGAGGTGCTCACCCCGGCCGACGAGGTCAACCACTCCGACAAGTGGTCCTTCACCACCCCCTTCGTCTGTGGCGCCACCAACCTGGGCGAGGCCCTGCGCCGCATCGCCGAGGGCGCCGCGATGATCCGCTCCAAGGGCGAGGCCGGCACCGGCAACGTCGTCGAGGCCGTCCGCCACCTGCGCCAGATCAAGAACGAGATCGCCCGCCTGCGCGGCTTCGACAACCACGAGCTGTACGCCGCCGCCAAGGAGCTGCGCGCCCCCTACGAGCTGGTCAAGGAGGTCGCCGAGCTGGGCAAGCTCCCGGTGGTCCTCTTCTCCGCCGGCGGCGTGGCCACCCCGGCCGACGCCGCGCTGATGCGCCAGCTCGGCGCCGAGGGCGTCTTCGTCGGCTCCGGCATCTTCAAGTCCGGCGACCCGGCCAAGCGCGCCGCCGCCATCGTGAAGGCCACCACCTTCTACGACGACCCGAAGATCATCGCGGACGCCTCCCGCAACCTCGGCGAGGCCATGGTCGGCATCAACTGCGACACCCTGCCCGAGGCCGAGCGCTACGCCAACCGCGGCTGGTAAGGCGACGCGTCACATGAACACCCCCGTCATAGGCGTCCTGGCACTCCAGGGCGACGTACGGGAGCACCTCATCGCCCTGGCCGCGGCCGACGCCGTGGCCAGGCCGGTGCGGCGCCCCGAGGAACTCGCCGAGGTCGACGCCCTCGTGCTGCCCGGCGGCGAGTCGACCACCATCTCCAAGCTGGCCGTCCTCTTCGGAGTGATGGAACCCCTCCGCGCGCGCGTGCGCGACGGCATGCCCGTCTACGGCACCTGCGCCGGCATGATCCTGCTCGCCGACAAGATCCTCGACCCGCGCTCGGGCCAGGAGACCATCGGCGGCATCGACATGATCGTGCGCCGCAACGCCTTCGGACGGCAGAACGAGTCCTTCGAGGCCGCGGTCGACGTCCGGGGCATCGCGGGCGATCCTGTGGAGGGCGTCTTCATCCGCGCTCCCTGGGTGGAGTCCGTGGGTGCCGGGGCCGAAGTGCTCGCCGAGCACGAGGGCCACATCGTCGCGGTACGCCAGGGCAACGTGCTCGCCACGTCGTTCCACCCGGAACTGACCGGCGACCACCGCGTGCACGCGCTTTTCGTCGACATGGTGCGCGCCAAACGGACACCGGAGTCCTTGTAGGATCTCTGGAGTTCGTTGCAGAGATGGGTTACGCGAAGGAGACAGGCAGATGTCCGGCCACTCTAAATGGGCTACGACGAAGCACAAGAAGGCCGTGATCGACGCCAAGCGCGGCAAGCTCTTCGCGAAGCTGATCAAGAACATCGAGGTCGCGGCGCGCATGGGCGGCGTCGACCTCGAGGGCAACCCGACCCTCTACGACGCCGTCCAGAAGGCCAAGAAGCAGTCGGTTCCCAACAAGAACATCGACTCCGCGATCAAGCGTGGCGGTGGTCTCGAGGCCGGTGGCGCCGACTACGAGACGATCATGTACGAGGGTTACGGCCCGAACGGTGTCGCGGTGCTCATCGAGTGCCTCACCGACAACCGCAACCGCGCCGCCTCCGACGTGCGCGTCGCCATGACCCGCAACGGCGGCAGCATGGCCGACCCGGGGTCGGTGTCGTACATGTTCAGCCGCAAGGGCGTCGTCATCGTCCCCAAGGGCGAGCTGGCCGAGGACGACGTCCTCGGCGCCGTCCTGGACGCGGGCGCCGAGGAGGTCAACGACCTCGGCGAGACCTTCGAGGTCATCAGCGAGGCCACCGACCTGGTCGCGGTCCGCACCGCCCTCCAGGAGGCCGGGATCGACTACGACTCCGCCGACTCCAGCTTCGTGCCGTCCGTCCAGGTCGAACTGGACGAGGAGGGCGCCAAGAAGATCTTCAAGCTGATCGACGCGCTCGAGGACAGCGACGACGTGCAGAACGTCTTCGCCAACTTCGACGTCAGCGACGAGATCATGGAGAAGGTCGACGCGTAGCGCGGCCGTGTGCCGAGCGGTTTCCGGCGGGCCGGAGGGACACGCGTCCCGCCGGCCCGCCGCCGTTGTCAGTGGCAGCGATTAGCCTGGCGTCGTCCGTGGATCACCGTCCACGGGCCGCAACCGTCGGTCGAGCGACCACGATGGTGCTCGGCCGGGTCCGCGAGAGCGGCGGCGGTCCAGCCGCAGAGAAGGGGAGGGCGCGGTGCGCGTACTGGGGGTGGACCCCGGCCTGACCCGGTGCGGTGTCGGTGTCGTCGAGGGAGTCGCGGGGCGCCCGCTCACCATGATCGGCGTCGGTGTCGTACGCACGCCCGCGGACGCCGAGCTGGGGCAGCGCCTGGTCGCCGTCGAGCAGGGCATCGAGGCCTGGCTGGACGAGCACCGGCCCGAATTCGTCGCCGTGGAGCGGGTGTTCAGCCAGCACAACGTCCGCACGGTGATGGGCACCGCCCAGGCCAGCGCGGTCGCCATGCTGTGCGCCGCCCGCCGCGGCATCCCGGTCGCCCTGCACACCCCCAGCGAGGTCAAGGCCGCCGTCACCGGCAGCGGACGCGCCGACAAGGCGCAGGTCGGCGCCATGGTCACCCGGCTGCTCCGGCTCGCCGCGCCGCCCAGACCGGCCGACGCCGCCGACGCCCTCGCGCTCGCCATCTGCCACATCTGGCGCGCCCCCGCGCAGTACCGACTCCAGCAGGCCGTTGCGATGCACTCGGCCCACGCAACGAAAGGCCGTACGGCATGATCGCCTTCCTCAGCGGCACGGTCGCCGCACTCGCCCCCGACGCGGCGGTGATCGAGGTGGGCGGCGTCGGCATGGCCGTCCAGTGCACGCCGAACACCCTCTCCACGCTCCGCCAGGGCCGGCCCGCCAAGCTGCACACCTCCCTGGTCGTCCGTGAGGACTCCCTGACGCTGTACGGATTCGCCGACGACGACGAGCGCCAGGTCTTCGAGCTGCTCCAGACCGCCAGCGGGGTCGGACCGAGACTCGCCCAGGCCATGCTCGCGGTGCACACGCCGGACGCGCTGCGCCGGGCCGTCGCCACCGCCGACGAAAAAGCGCTCACCGCCGTGCCCGGCATCGGCAAGAAGGGCGCCCAGAAGCTCCTGCTGGAGCTGAAGGACCGCCTCGGCGAGCCGGTCGGCGCGCCCGCGGTGGGCGCACCCGTCACCCAGGGCTGGCGCGACCAGCTGCACGCGGCCCTCATCGGCCTCGGGTACGCCACCCGCGAGGCCGACCAGGCCGTCGCCGCCGTGACCCCCCAGGCCGAGGCCGCGGGCGGCACCCCGCAGGTGGGTCAGCTGCTGAAGGCAGCGCTGCAGACCCTGAACCGCGCCCGCTGACCGACCACTCCACCCCGAGGCACACCACATGAACTGGGACGACACGACCGACTCCGCCGCCCCCGAGCGGCTGGTGGGCTCCGCCGCCGACGGCGAGGACCAGGCCGTCGAGGCGGCCCTGCGCCCCAAGGACCTCGACGAGTTCATCGGCCAGGAGAAAGTCCGCGAACAGCTCGACCTCGTCCTGCGCGCCGCACGCGCGCGCGGTGCCACCGCCGACCATGTGCTGCTCTCCGGTGCCCCCGGCCTCGGCAAGACCACCCTGTCGATGATCATCGCGGCCGAGATGGGCGCCCCCATCCGCATCACCTCCGGCCCCGCCATCCAGCACGCCGGCGACCTCGCCGCGATCCTCTCCTCGCTCCAGGAGGGCGAGGTCCTCTTCCTCGACGAGATCCACCGCATGTCCCGGCCCGCCGAGGAGATGCTGTACATGGCCATGGAGGACTTCCGCGTCGACGTCATCGTCGGCAAGGGCCCCGGCGCCACCGCCATCCCCCTGGAGCTGCCCCCGTTCACCCTGGTCGGCGCCACCACACGCGCGGGCCTGCTGCCGCCCCCGCTGCGCGACCGCTTCGGCTTCACCGCGCACATGGAGTTCTACGAGCCGCACGAGCTGGAGCGCGTCGTGCACCGCTCGGCGAGCCTGCTCGACGTCGGGATCGAGCCGGACGGCGCCGCCGAGATCGCCGGCCGCTCCCGCGGCACGCCCCGCATCGCCAACCGTCTGCTGCGCCGCGTCCGGGACTACGCACAGGTCAAGGCCGACGGCGTGATCACCCGCGAGATCGCCGGGGCCGCCCTCGCCGTCTACGAAGTGGACGCGCGCGGCCTCGACCGGCTCGACCGGGCGGTGCTGGAGGCGCTGCTGAAGCTGTTCGGCGGCGGTCCGGTGGGCCTGTCCACGCTCGCCGTCGCGGTGGGGGAGGAGCGGGAGACGGTCGAGGAGGTCGCCGAGCCCTTCCTGGTCCGGGAGGGCCTGCTGGCCCGCACCCCGCGCGGCCGTGTCGGCACCCCGGCCGCCTGGGCGCACCTCGGTCTGACCCCGCCCCGCACGGCTGCCGGGGGAAACGGACAACAGGACCTGTTCGGGGCGTGACGGCGAGGGCAATGGCGGGGGCAGGAACCCAGGTGCCATGCTGAGCGTTGTTCCATGCGCGCGGACTCGCTTAGACTCCGCCGATGCCGCCCTTGCGGGCGGCGCCGACCCACCCCCATCAACAGGCCGCCCTCACCGCGCGGTCGCGCGAAGGAAACCCCGTCCCGTGAATACCTTGACCCTTCTCCCGTTCATTGTGCTCATCGCGGCCATGTTCCTGATGACGCGCTCGGCCAAGAAGAAGCAGCAGCAGGCCGCGAACATGCGCAATGAGATGCAGCCCGGCTCCGGCGTCCGCACGATCGGGGGCATGTACGCGACGGTCAAGGAGGTCAGCGAGGACACGGTCCTCCTCGACGCCGGACCTGGCGTGGACCTCCTCTTCGCCAAGAACGCGATCGGCGCCGTCCTCACCGACGACGAGTACAACCGCATCGTCCACGGCATCGAGCACGACCTGAAGACCGGCGGCGACGTCGTCCCGGACGACGCCTCCTCCCTCACGGAGACCGGCGAGACCGACGAGCCCGCCGCTGCCGCCGCCTCCGGCGACAAGGCCGTCGACTTCGGCAAGAAGGACGTCGCCGAGGACGGTACCGACGCCGCCGAGGTCGCCGAGGCGAAGACGGACGAAGAGCCGAAGAAGACCGACGGCGACTCCGAGGCGAAGTAGTCACGCCCCCGGGGTGCGCGGGCGCTTCTGTTCGCCGCACGGAGCCCGACACCATGTCATGGCTGACCGCGCCGACCTGGCGCGGGGCGGCCCGAGAGGGAGTACGAGAAGGTGGCAGCACCTAAGAGGGGCCGGAGCGCGAGCGCCCAGAGCAAGCCAGGGCGCTCGCTGGCCCTCATTTTGATCGCCATCGTGGCGCTCACCGGCGGGATGTTCGCCTCCGGGCACACGACACCGCGCCTCGGCATCGACCTCGCCGGTGGTACGAGCATCACGCTCAAGGCGAAGGCCGACCAGGGGTCCGCGATCAACCAGGCCAACATGGACACCGCGGTCGACATCATGAACCGCCGTGTCAACGGCCTGGGCGTCTCCGAGGCGGAGGTGCAGACCCAGGGGCGCGATCACATCATCGTGAACATCCCCAAGGGCACCAACTCCAAGGAGGCCCAGCAGCAGGTCGGCACCACCGCCAAGCTGTACTTCCGCCCGGTGCTCGCCAGCGAGCCCAGCGGCGCCACCCCGGCGAGCCCCTCGCCGAGCGCGTCCTCCAGCGGCGGCGCCTCGCCGAGCCCGTCGGGCTCCAGCAAGGAGAAGGCGTCCTCGTCCTCCTCCGCCTCGCCGACGGCCTCCGCCACCTCGCAGGGCCGCGCGGTCACCGACGCGCTGAAGGCCGACGCCTCGCCGTCGGGCTCGTCCTCCCCGAGCGCCTCGTCCGGCGCCAAGACCTCCGCCAGCCCGTCCGCCTCGGCCACGGGCAACACGGACACCGCCAAGCTTCAGGCCCAGTACACGGCCCTGAACTGTGCCAAGCCCGCCGAGCGCGCCAAAGCCGGCACCAACGCCAAGCCCGGCGAGCCCACCGTGGCCTGCGGCCAGCGGGACAAGACCTGGTACAAGTACCTGCTCGGCCCGGCCGGCGTGGACGGCACCGAGGTGAAGAAGGCCCAGGCGATCTTCGACACCCAGGGCGCCTCCGGCTGGCAGGTCCAGATGACCTTCACCGGCACCGGTTCGAAGAAGTTCGCGGACATCACCGGCGAGCTGGCCAAGAACCAGTCCCCGCAGAACGAGTTCGGCATCGTCCTCGACGGCGAGGTCGTCTCCAGCCCGTACGTCCAGAACGCCATCACCGGCGGCCAGGCGGAGATCTCCGGCAGCTTCACGCAGGACGAGGCGCAGAACCTCGCCAACATGCTGTCCTACGGCGCGCTCCCGCTCTCCTTCAGCGAGGACACCGTCACCACGGTGACGGCCGCGCTCGGCGGTGAGCAGCTGCGCGCGGGTCTGATCGCCGGCGCGATCGGCCTCGCCCTGGTCGTGATCTACCTGATCGCCTACTACCGCGGCCTGTCGCTCGTGGCCATGGCGTCCCTGCTGGTCTCCGCGATCCTCACCTACGTGATCATGGCGTTGCTCGGCCCGGCCATCAACTTCGCGCTGAACCTGCCGGCCGTGTGCGGTGCCATCGTCGCCATCGGTATCACGGCGGACTCGTTCATCGTGTACTTCGAACGCATCCGGGACGAGATCCGCGAGGGCCGCTCGCTGCGCCCCGCCGTCGAGCGGGCCTGGCCGCGCGCCCGGCGCACCATCCTGGTCTCCGACTTCGTGTCGTTCCTCGCCGCCGCGGTGCTGTTCATCGTGACCGTGGGCAAGGTGCAGGGCTTCGCGTTCACGCTCGGTCTGACCACCGTGCTCGACGTGGTCGTCGTCTTCCTGTTCACCAAGCCGCTGATGACGCTGCTCGCCCGCCGCAAGTTCTTCGCGAACGGCCACAAGTGGTCCGGCCTCGACCCGAAGAGCCTGGGTGCCAAGCCGCCGCTGCGCCGCACCCGCCGTCCCGCCGGTCCCGCCGCCGGCCCTGTCGACCCGAAGGAGGCGTGAGCGATGTCGAAACTCGGCAACCTCGGCGCTCGGCTGCACCGCGGCGAGATCAGCTACGACTTCGTCGGCAAGCGCAAGATCTGGTACGGCGTCTCCATCCTGATCACCATCACGGCCATCGTCGGCCTGGCGGTGCGCGGCCTGAACATGGGCATCGAGTTCCAGGGCGGCGCGGTCTTCACGACGCCGACGAAGATGAGCACGTCGGTGGCCCAGGCGGAGGAGTTCGCGACGAACGCCTCCGGTCACGAGGCCGTCGTGCAGAAGCTCGGCAACGGCAGCCTGCGCATCCAGATCGCCGGCATCGACACCGACAAGTCCGGTCAGATCAGGCAGACGCTGGCCAAGGACCTGAACCTCGACCCCGAGAAGCTCAACGCCGACCTGGTCGGTCCGAGCTGGGGCGAGCAGATCGCCAGCAAGGCCTGGCAGGGCCTGGCGATCTTCATGGTGCTCGTCGTGATCTACCTGGCGATCGCCTTCGAGTGGCGCATGGCGATCGCGGCCCTCGTCGCGCTGATCCACGACATCACCATCACGACCGGCATCTACGCCCTGGTCGGCTTCGAGGTCACGCCCGGCACGGTCATCGGTCTGCTGACGATCCTCGGTTACTCGCTCTACGACACGGTCGTCGTCTTCGACAGCCTCAAGGAGCAGACGAAGGGCATCACGAAGCAGACCCGCTTCACCTACAGCGACATCGCCAACCAGTCGATCAACGGCACGCTGGTCCGTTCCATCAACACCACGGTGGTCGCCCTGCTCCCGGTGGCGGGCCTGCTGTTCATCGGCGGTGGCTTCCTCGGGGCCGGCACGCTGAACGACATCTCGCTGTCGCTGTTCGTCGGTCTGGCGGCCGGCGCGTACTCCTCGATCTTCATCGCCACCCCGCTCGTCGCCGATCTCAAGGAGCGCGAGCCGGCGATGAGGGCGCTGCGCAAGCGCGTCATGGCCAAGCGCGCGCAGGCCGCCGCCGGCGAGGAGGCCGAGCCGGCCCGGCTGGGCGAGGGTGACGAGCACGATGACGCGGCACCCGCCGTGGTGGGTCCCCGCAACCAGCCCGCCTCCCGCACCAGGGGCCGCGGCCGACCCTCGGGGAAGCGCCGATGACCGAGCTCGCCGACATCACGTCGCTGCTGCTCAGCCGCATCCGGGACGTGGCCGACTACCCCGAGCCGGGAGTGATGTTCAAGGACATCACCCCGCTGCTCGCGGACCCGGCGGCGTTCTCCGCGCTGACCGACGCGCTGGCCGGGATCGCCACCGAGACCGGCGCGACCAAGGTCGTCGGACTGGAGGCCCGGGGCTTCATCCTGGGCGCACCGGTCGCGGTCCGCGCGGGCCTCGGCTTCATCCCGGTCCGCAAGGCGGGCAAGCTGCCGGGCGCGACACTGCGCCAGGCGTACGACCTGGAGTACGGCTCGGCGGAGATCGAGGTGCACGCGGAGGACCTGGCGTCCGGCGACCGGGTGCTGATCGTCGACGACGTGCTGGCCACGGGCGGCACCGCCGAGGCCGCGATCCAGCTCATCCAGCGGGCGGGCGCCGAGGTCTCGGGGCTCGCGGTCCTCATGGAGCTGGGCTTCCTGAGCGGCCGGGGCCGCCTGGAGTCGGCGCTCGGTGAGGCGCCGCTGAGGGCGCTCCTGCGGATCTGACGTCTCCGCGCCGGCAACGGCCGTCCCCGGTGTCTTCGGGGGCGGCCGTTCGTCGTGCCGCCACCCTCCGCACGCCCCGGATTCCCCTCCACGTCATCACCGCGGAATCCCGGGGGAGTCCCTCGCGTTTCACGGGTAGACGGTCCTCACAGCGGCCTGCGGGCGATGACAAGGCACAGGATCGCTACCATGGGGTTTCCGGAGCCTGACCGGGGGACCCGGATCGCGCACGAGGAGTCCTCTTGCCAGACGAGGCCCAGCCACTGACCGCCGCCAAGCCCGAGCCCGCCTCGGCGCCCACGGCCAAGCCAGCGCGGAACGTGTCGTCCGCGAAGAACGACACCCGCGGGGCGGTCGAGCACGCCCAGTCCGCGCCCGTCGAGAAGACGCCCGAGGTCACCCGTCCCAAGCCGGCCCCGCCCGTGCGCCCCGCCGCCGGCCAGCCCGCCCGCTCCGGCTCCTCCAACCGCGTCCGCGCCCGCCTCGCCCGCCTCGGCGTCCAGCGCGCGAACCCGTACAACCCGGTCCTGGAGCCGCTGCTGCGGATAGTGCGCAGCAACGACCCGAAGATCGAGAACGCCACGCTGCGCCAGATCGAGCGCGCCTACCAGGTCGCCGAGCGCTGGCACCGGGGGCAGAAGCGCAAGAGCGGCGATCCGTACATCACGCATCCGCTCGCCGTCACCACCATCCTCGCCGAGCTGGGCATGGACCCGGCCACCCTCATGGCGGGGCTGCTGCACGACACCGTCGAGGACACCGAGTACGGCCTGGAGGACCTGCGCCGCGACTTCGGCGACGTGGTCGCCCTGCTCGTCGACGGCGTGACCAAGCTGGACAAGGTCAAGTTCGGCGAGGCCGCGCAGGCCGAGACCGTGCGCAAAATGGTCGTGGCCATGGCGAAGGACCCGCGCGTCCTGGTCATCAAGCTCGCCGACCGCCTGCACAACATGCGCACCATGCGCTACCTCAAGCGCGAGAAGCAGGAGAAGAAGGCGCGCGAGACGCTGGAGATCTACGCCCCGCTGGCACACCGGCTGGGCATGAACACCATCAAGTGGGAGCTGGAGGACCTCGCCTTCGCGATCCTCTACCCCAAGATGTACGACGAGATCGTGCGGCTGGTCGCCGAGCGGGCGCCGAAGCGCGACGAGTACCTCGCCATAGTGACCGACGAGGTCCAGTCCGATCTGCGCGCCGCGCGCATCAAGGCGACCGTCACCGGCCGCCCGAAGCACTACTACAGCGTCTACCAGAAGATGATCGTCCGCGGCCGTGACTTCGCGGAGATCTACGACCTGGTGGGGATTCGTGTACTTGTCGACACGGTCCGGGACTGCTACGCGGCCCTGGGCACCGTGCACGCGCGATGGAACCCGGTGCCCGGCCGGTTCAAGGACTACATCGCGATGCCGAAGTTCAACATGTACCAGTCGTTGCACACGACGGTCATCGGGCCCAACGGCAAGCCCGTCGAGCTGCAGATCCGCACCTTCGACATGCACCGGCGTGCCGAGTACGGCATCGCCGCGCACTGGAAGTACAAGCAGGAGGCCGTCGCCGGCGCCTCCAAGGTCCGCACGGACGTGCCCAAGGCCTCCGGCAAGGACAAGGACGCCATCAACGACATGGCGTGGCTGCGGCAGCTGCTGGACTGGCAGAAGGAGACCGAGGACCCCGGCGAGTTCCTGGAGTCCCTGCGCTTCGACCTCTCCCGCAACGAGGTCTTCGTCTTCACGCCGAAGGGCGACGTCATCGCGCTCCCGGCCGGGGCGACGCCGGTGGACTTCGCGTACGCCGTCCACACCGAGGTCGGCCACCGCACCATAGGAGCACGGGTCAACGGCAGGCTCGTACCGCTCGAGTCGACCCTGGACAACGGCGACCTGGTGGAGGTCTTCACCTCCAAGGCGCCCGGTGCCGGCCCCTCCCGCGACTGGCTCGGTTTCGTCAAGTCGCCGCGCGCCCGCAACAAGATCCGGGCCTGGTTCTCCAAGGAGCGCCGCGACGAGGCGATCGAGCAGGGCAAGGACGCCATCGTGCGGGCCATGCGCAAGCAGAACCTGCCCATCCAGCGCATCCTCACCGGCGACTCGCTCGTCACCCTCGCGCACGAGATGCGCTACTCGGACATCTCCGCGCTCTACGCGGCGATCGGCGAGGGCCACGTCTCCGCGCAGAACATCGTCCAGAAGCTGGTGCAGGCCCTCGGCGGCGAGGAGGCCGCCACCGAGGAGATCGACGAGACGGTCCCGCCGGCCCGCGGCCGCGGCCGCAAGCGGCGCTCCAGCGCCGACCCGGGGGTCGTCGTCAAGGGCGTCGACGACGTGTGGGTCAAGCTGGCCCGCTGCTGCACGCCCGTACCCGGCGACCCGATCATCGGCTTCGTCACGCGCGGCAGCGGTGTATCGGTTCACCGCAGCGACTGCGTGAACGTCGAGTCACTGTCCCGCGAGCCGGAGCGCATCCTCGACGTCGAGTGGGCGCCCACCCAGTCCTCGGTCTTCCTGGTCGCCATCCAGGTCGAGGCGCTGGACCGCTCCCGGCTGCTGTCGGACGTCACCAGGGTGCTGTCCGACCAGCACGTCAACATCCTGTCCGCGGCCGTGCAGACGTCCCGCGACCGGGTGGCCACCTCCCGCTTCACCTTCGAGATGGGCGACCCCAAGCACCTCGGTCACGTCCTCAAGGCCGTGCGGGGCGTGGAGGGCGTCTATGACGTCTACCGCGTGACCTCGGCGCGCAGCCGGGCGTAGCAGGACACACGAGAGGGCCCCATACGCCTGTATGGGGCCCTCTCGTCCGTGCGGTGGGGTACTCAGCCGCCGAACTCCTGCAGGCCCTTCAGAGCCTGGTCCAGAAGCGCCTGGCGGCCTTCGAGCTCCCGCTCCAGCTTGTCGGCCTTGGCGTTGTTGCCCTGGGCGCGGGCCTGCTCGATCTGCGCCCGCAGCTTGTCCACGGCGGCCTGGAGCTGACCGGTCAGACCCGCCGCACGCGCGCGTGCCTCCGGGTTCGTCCGGCGCCACTCGGCCTCCTCGGCCTCCTGCAGCGCCCGCTCGACCGTGTGCATCCGGCCCTCGACCTTCGGACGCGCGTCCCGCGGGACATGCCCGATGGCCTCCCAGCGCTCGTTGATCGAGCGGAAGGCCGCCCGCGAACCCTTCAGGTCCGAGATCGGCAGGAGCTTCTCGGCCTCCTCGGCCAGCTCCTCCTTCAGCTTCAGGTTCTCGGCCTGCTCCGCGTCCCGCTCGGCGAAGACCGAGCTGCGGGCCGCGAAGAACACGTCCTGGGCGCCGCGGAAGCGGTTCCACAGATCGTCCTCGTGCTCGCGCTGGGCGCGGCCCGCGGCCTTCCACTCCGTCATCAGATCGCGGTAACGGGCCGCCGTCGCGCCCCAGTCCGTCGAACCGGACAGCGCCTCGGCCTCGGAGACCAGCCGCTCCTTGGTCCGGCGGGCCTCCTCACGCTGCGCGTCGAGCTGCGCGAAGTGCGCCTTGCGCCGCTTGGAGAACGCCGACCGGGCGTGCGAGAAGCGGTGCCACAGCTCGTCGTCCGACTTGCGGTCGAGCCGCGGCAGACCCTTCCAGATGTCCACCAGGGCGCGCAGCCGCTCACCGGCCGCCCGCCACTGATCGGACTGCGCGAGCCGCTCCGCCTCGGCGACCAGGTCCTCCTTGGCGCCGCGGGCCTCGTCGGACTGCTTGGCCCGCTGCGCCTTGCGCTCCTCACGCCGGGCCTCGACGGTCTCCACGAGCTTGTCGAGGCGGGTCCGCAGCGCGTCTAGGTCGCCCACCGCGTGGTGCGCGTCCACCTGCTCGCGCAGGTGGTCGATCGCGGTACGGGCGTCCTTCGCCGACAGGTCGGTGGTCTTGACTCGCTTCTCGAGGAGGCCGATCTCGACAACCAGGCCCTCGTACTTGCGCTCGAAGTAGGCAAGCGCCTCCTCAGGGGAGCCGGCCGCCCAGGAACCGACGACCTGCTCGCCATCGGCCGTACGCACGTACACGGTCCCCGTCTCGTCGACGCGGCCCCACGGGTCGCTGCTCACAGCGCCTCCTCCACATGATGCCTGCGAGGGGCCTCAGCGCCCCCAGGCATCGTCCACAGTTTCGTCACGGCCAACATAGGCGACCGGCGGGTGACCTGTCCGCATCCAGCGCGGGCGAAATTGCGCTGGCGGCCGCTCCCGGTTTCCCGCCGGGTCAGGACTTGGTGACCGTCGCCTTGTCGATCACGACCGTCGCGTTCGGAGCGGTGTTCCCGGTGGTCGGGTCGGCCGCCTGGGCACCGGCCTGGGCGATCTTCTTGAGCACCTTCATGCCCGACTCGGTGATCGTCCCGAACGGCGTGTAGCTGGGCGGCAGCGGGCTGTCCTTGTAGACCAGGAAGAACTGGCTGCCACCGGTGTGCTTCTGTCCGGTGTTCGCCATCGCGACCGTGCCGGCCGGGTAGGTGTTGCCCTTCAGGCTCTTGTCCTTGAGGTTCTCGTCCGGGATGGTGTAGCCCGGTCCGCCGCTGCCGGTGGCCGTCGGGTCGCCGCACTGGAGCACGAAGATGCCCTCGGGGGTGAGCCGGTGGCACTTGGTGTGGTCGAAGTAGCCCTTGCCCGCGAGGAAGGCGAACGAGTTCACCGTGTGCGGGGCCGCCGACGCCTTCAGCGACATGTCGATGTCTCCGCACGTCGTCGCGAGCTTCATCGTGTACTTCGCCGACGTGTCGATCGTCACCGCCGGCTCCTTCTTCCAGCTCAGCTTCTTCACCGAGCCCGCCGCCGGCTTCCCGCACGGGTCCGGCGCCTTGCTGCTCGGCGAGGCGCTCGGTGACACGTCCGCGCCGGCGCTGGTCTTCTTGTCGTCGTCGTTCTTCAGCACGCCGGTCGTGTACAGCGCGACGCTGCCGATCACGACCACGCCGAGCACCGACGCGATCACGGAGTTGCGCATGCGTGCCTTGCGCCGCGCGCTGGTGCGCCGCTGCTGCTGCCGCAAGAACTTCTCCCGGGCGAGCTGACGCCGCCGCTGCTCCTGGCTGACCACCGGGTTCTCTCCTCATGCGTGTCGTGTTGCCGACGGTACGCGTGCGTCCTGTGAGCCGACGGCCGCGTGTAGCCCCGTACGGTATATGGGTTCGCTGAGGAAACGGCAGCGCCGGTAGGCTTCTGGACCACAGGCGGCCTGCTCGCAGGCCCTCCCGTATCGACACAACGAAGGACGATCGTGCTCATTGCCGGGTTCCCCGCCGGGGCCTGGGGGACGAACTGTTATCTCGTCGCCCCCGCCGCCGGTGAGGAGTGCGTGATCATCGACCCGGGCCACCAGGCCGCCGACGGAGTCGAGGAAGCGCTGAAGAAGCATCGGCTCAAGCCCGTCGCCGTCGTCCTCACCCACGGCCACATCGATCACGTGGCCTCGGTCGTCCCCGTGTGCGGCGCGCACGACGTACCGGCCTGGATCCACCCGAGCGACCGGTACATGATGAACGACCCCGAGAAGGCGCTCGGCCGCTCCTTCGGCATGCCGCTCATGGGCGAGCTGACCGTGGGCGAGCCGGACGACGTCCGGGAGCTGACCGACGGCGCGCGGCTGGAGCTGGCCGGTCTCTCGTTCTCCGTCGCGCACGCACCGGGCCATACCAAGGGGTCGGTGACCTTCCGGATGCCCGGGGCCGCGGACATCCCGCCGGTCTTCTTCTCCGGGGATCTGCTGTTCGCCGGCTCCGTCGGACGCACCGATCTGCCGGGTGGCTCCATGGAGGACATGCTCGACTCGCTGGCCCGCGTGTGCCTGCCGCTCGAGGACTCCACCGTGGTGCTGTCCGGTCACGGCCCCCAGACGACCATCGGCCAGGAGCGCGCCACCAACCCCTATCTGCGGCAGGTGGCGGCCGGCCAGGGAGCCCTCCGGGCTCCCCGACGAGGAATGTGACGAGAGACTTCCGTGAGCACCTTCCAGGCCCCCAAGGGCACCTACGACCTGATCCCGCCGGCCTCCGCCACCTACCTGGCGGTCCGCGAGGCGATCGCGGCCCCGCTGCGCGACTCCGGCTACGGCTACGTCGAGACCCCCGGCTTCGAGAACGTCGAGCTGTTCGCGCGCGGTGTCGGTGAGTCCACCGACATCGTCACCAAGGAGATGTACGCCTTCGAGACCAAGGGCGGCGACCGGCTCGCCCTGCGCCCCGAGGGCACGGCGTCCGTACTGCGCGCCGCCCTGGAGGCCAACCTGCACAAGGCGGGCAACCTCCCGGTCAAGCTCTGGTACTCGGGCTCGTACTACCGCTACGAGCGCCCGCAGAAGGGCCGCTACCGGCACTTCTCCCAGGTCGGCGCCGAGGCGATCGGGGCCGAGGACCCGGCGCTGGACGCCGAGCTGATCATCCTGGCCGACCAGGCCTACCGCTCGCTCGGCCTGCGCGACTTCCGCATCCTGCTCAACAGCCTGGGCGACAAGGAGTGCCGGCCGGTGTACCGGGCCGCGCTGCAGGAGTTCCTGCGCGCCCTGGACCTGGACGAGGACACCCGCCGCCGCGTCGAGATCAACCCGCTCCGGGTCCTGGACGACAAGCGCGAGTCGGTGCAGAAGCAGCTGACCGGTGCGCCGCTGCTGCGCGACTACCTGTGCGACGCCTGCAAGGCGTACCACGAGGAGGTCCGCGATCTGCTCACCGCGGCGGGCGTGGTCTTCGAGAACGACCCGAAGCTGGTCCGCGGCCTGGACTACTACACCCGGACGACCTTCGAGTTCGTGCACGACGGCCTCGGCTCCCAGTCAGCGGTCGGCGGCGGCGGCCGCTACGACGGCCTGTCCGAGATGATCGGCGGCCCCGCGCTGCCGTCCGTGGGCTGGGCCCTGGGCGTCGACCGCACGGTCCTCGCCCTGGAGGCCGAGGGCATCGCGCTCGACCTGCCGCCCACGACCAGCGTCTACGCCGTCCCGCTCGGCGAGGAGGCCCGCCGGATCCTGTTCGCGAAGGTCACCGAACTGCGCAGGGCCGGCATCGCGACGGACTTCGCCTACGGCGGCAAGGGCCTGAAGGGTGCCATGAAGAACGCCAACCGCAGCGGCGCCCGGTACGCGATCGTCGCCGGCGAGCGGGATCTCGCCGAGGGCGTCGTGCAGCTCAAGGACCTGGAGTCCGGCGAGCAGACGGCGGTCGGCGTGAACGAGATCGTGGCGGAACTGGAGTCGCGGATCGGCTGAGCGCACGCGCGCGTGGGCGCCGGATACTCCCGACGGGGGGTGTCCGGCGCCTTTGCCATGGGCGGCGCGGCCGCTGTCCGGAGCCGTACGCACCGGTCCGGGCAGCCGAACGCACCGGCCCGGTCATACGTACATGCTTATGCGGAGCGAACGGTGAAGCCCCGCGCGCGTGCGGCAGAATGAGGCTTGCCCGAAGAAGGCCCACCTCTCGAGTGACGGAATCGGCGTGATGAGCAAGACGACAGTCAAGGACGTCTCCAGCGAGCCCGGGTCCGGGCAGACCGCCGGCGCACCGCGCACGGCGGGCGGCAGCCGCGCCTTCGCCATCCTGCTGGTGATCACCGGCGCCGCCGGGCTGCTGGCCGCCTGGGTCATCACCCTCGACAAGTTCAAGATCCTCGAGGCCAAGGTCGCGGGCAAGACGTTCACGCCTGGCTGCAGCCTCAACCCGGTCGTGTCCTGCGGCAGCGTCATGGAGAGCAAGCAGGCCGCCGTCTTCGGCTTCCCCAACCCGATGCTCGGCCTGGTCTGCTACGGCATCGTCATCTGCGTCGGCGTGAGCCTGCTGGCACGCGCCCGCTTCCCGCGCTGGTACTGGCTGACCTTCAACTTCGGCACACTCTTCGGCGTCGCCTTCTGCACCTGGCTGCAGTTCCAGTCCCTGTACCGGATCAACGCGCTCTGCCTGTGGTGCTCGCTGGCCTGGGTCGCCACGATCGTCATGTTCTGGTACGTGACCTCGTTCAACGTCCGCAACGACTTCCTGCCGTCCCCGCGGTGGCTGAAGTCCTTCTTCGGCGAGTTCACCTGGGTCGTACCGGTCATGCACGTCGGCGTCATCGGCATGCTGGTGCTCACCCGGTGGTGGGACTTCTGGACCGGCTGACCGCCGGACGGCGGCCCTGACGGGACTGTCGGTGCGGTGTTTTAGGGTTTCTGCGTGGAGCCCGACCTGTTCACCGCCGCAGCAGAAGAACGCCAGGAGAAGGATCCCGCCGCCAGCCCGCTGGCGGTGCGGATGCGTCCGCGCACCCTCGACGAGGTGGTGGGCCAGCAGCACCTGCTGAAGCCCGGCTCGCCCCTGCGCCGGCTGGTGGGCGAGGGCGCGGGCGGACCCGCCGGACCGTCCTCGGTGATCCTCTGGGGCCCGCCCGGCACGGGCAAGACGACCCTCGCGTACGTCGTGTCCAAGGCCACCAACAAGCGCTTCGTCGAGCTGTCGGCCATCACCGCGGGCGTCAAGGAGGTCCGGGCGGTCATCGACGGCGCCCGCCGCGCCACCGGCGGCTTCGGCAAGGAGACCGTCCTCTTCCTCGACGAGATCCACCGCTTCAGCAAGGCCCAGCAGGACTCCCTGCTGCCCGCGGTCGAGAACCGCTGGGTGACCCTGATCGCCGCGACCACCGAGAACCCCTACTTCTCGGTGATCTCCCCGCTGCTGTCCCGCTCCCTGCTGCTCACCCTCGAACCGCTCACCGACGACGACGTCCGGGGGCTGCTGAAGCGGGCCCTCACCGACGAGCGCGGACTGGGGGACGCGGTCGCCCTGCCCGACGACACCGGCGACCACCTCCTGCGCATCGCCGGCGGCGACGCCCGCCGCGCCCTGACCGCGCTGGAGGCCGCCGCCGGGGCCGCCCTGGACCAGGGCGAGAGCGAGATCAGCCTCCAGACGCTGGAGCAGACCGTCGACCGCGCTGCGGTGAAGTACGACCGCGACGGCGACCAGCACTACGACGTCGCCAGCGCCCTGATCAAGTCCATCCGCGGCTCCGACGTCGACGCCGCGCTGCACTACCTGGCCCGCATGATCGAGGCCGGCGAGGACCCCCGCTTCATCGCCCGCCGCCTGATGATCTCCGCGAGCGAGGACATCGGCCTCGCCGACCCGAACGCCCTGCCCACAGCGGTCGCCGCCGCCCAGGCCGTCGCCATGATCGGCTTCCCGGAGGCCGCCCTCACCCTCAGCCACGCCACCATCGCCCTCGCGCTCGCCCCCAAGTCCAACGCCGCCACCACCGCGATCGGCGCCGCGCTGGAGGACGTCCGCAAGGGACAGGCCGGCCCCGTCCCGCCGCATCTGCGGGACGGGCACTACAAGGGCGCGGCCAAGCTCGGCCACGCCCAGGGCTACGTGTACCCGCACGACCTGCCCGAGGGCATCGCCCAGCAGCAGTACGCCCCCGACGCCCTCAAGGACCGCGAGTACTACACGCCGACCCGGCACGGCGCCGAGGCCCGGTACGCGGACGCGGTGGAGTGGACGCGCAAGCACCTCGGTCGCAAGCGGTCCTGAGCAGCCTGTAGACTGCCCCGAAGTGCTGAGTCCCGCGCAGTCAGAGCGGGACAGCCAGCCGGAGAACCGGTCCTTCGAGGACCGGCTCCAGGAGCGTCGCGCACCGTCGAACGGTGTCGCGGGCAGCCCACCACCACCCGGAGTCCCGGGAGCGGTCGGTGGGCCACTCGCGTGCTGCACGTATGTGCCCAGATCAGGGGAGCGGCTGCCCGGCAGGTCCCGAGCGGACCCGGCGGGTTTCCCCGGCTGCGGATGCGACCTCCCTCAACCCTGACAAGCCGAAAACCAGGAAAGAGAAACAGACAGTGGCGAACCAGTCCCGCCCCAAGGTCAAGAAGTCGCGTGCCCTCGGCATCGCGCTGACCCCGAAGGCCGTCAAGTACTTCGAGGCCCGCCCCTACCCGCCGGGTGAGCACGGCCGCGGCCGCAAGCAGAACTCGGACTACAAGGTCCGTCTGCTCGAGAAGCAGCGTCTGCGCGCGCAGTACGACGTGTCCGAGCGCCAGCTCGTCCGCGCCTACGAGCGTGCCTCCAAGGTCCAGGGCAAGACCGGTGAGGCCCTGATCATCGAGCTCGAGCGCCGTCTCGACGCGCTGGTCCTGCGTTCGGGCATCGCCCGCACGATCTACCAGGCCCGCCAGATGGTCGTCCACGGCCACATCCAGGTCAACGGCCAGAAGGTCGACAAGCCGTCCTTCCGCGTCCGTCCGGACGACGTCGTGCAGGTCCGCGACCGCTCCAAGGACAAGACGCTCTTCCAGGTCGCCCGTGAGGGTGGTTTCGCCCCCGACGGTGAGACCCCGCGCTACCTGCAGGTGAACCTCAAGGCCCTGGCGTTCCGCCTGGACCGCGAGCCGAACCGCAAGGAGATCCCGGTGATCTGCGACGAGCAGCTCGTCGTCGAGTACTACGCCCGCTGATCCCGGTCACGGCGTAGGCACTCCGCCCGCCGCCTCCCCGCCCTCATGGGTGCGGGAGGCGGCGGGTTCGCGTTTCCCGGCCTCCCCGCGCGCGTGCGGCACCGGTCCGCGCGGGCCGGGCACCGCGTGCGGCGGCCGGACCCCGCCGTGTGCCAGCGCCCGGGCCACGGCCGCCTCCCGGTCCAGCCGGGCCCCCTCGGCCAGCAGCTCCCCGTACCGCTCGTCGCCGAGGGCCCGCCGGGCCGCCGTCTCGCACAGCTCGTGCGGGGCGTTGTAGTGGACCGAGCCGAACAGCGGCAGCCCGACCGACGGCCACAGCCGGCCCGCGGCACCCTGCAGGGCCGCCGCCTCGGCCGGGTCGCCCTCGGACACCGTCACCAGGGCCAGCAGCTCCAGCGACAGCACCGAGCCGAGCAGGTCGTGGAAGGCGTGCGCGTTGCCCAGGCACTCCACGAGCAGCTCCCGCGCACGGTGCTGCTCCCCGTCCCGCCAGGACGCGTACGCCAGCACGTACAGCGCGTACGAGCGGGCCCAGTGCTCCCCGTGGTCCTCGCACACCTGGCGCACGTCCTCGCACAGCCGTACCGCGTCCGCCAGGTCGCCCTGGAACGCCCGTGCCATCGCCAGCTCCACCTGGCTCATCAGGACGTTGCTGTTCAGCTCGCCGATCTCCTGGTACCGCCCGAGCGCCGAGCGCAGCAGCCGCTCCGCCCGCGCCATGTCGTCCGTCACCAGCGCCAGACAGCCCGTGCGGTGCTCCGCGTACGCCACCGCCGTGCCGTCCGCGACCCGCTCCGCCTGCTCCCGGCACTCCCCCAGCGCCGCAAGCGCCGGCACGGTGTCGCCTTGGAGGGTCGCCACGTAGCCGAGCACCCACAGCGCCTTCAGCCGCGACCGCTCGTACCCCGACTCCAGTTCCACGCTGCGCTCCAGCCAGCGCCGCCCCTCCGACAGCCGCCCGCACCCCGCCCAGCAGAACCACAGCGAACCCGCCAGGTACTGGCCCAGATGCGCCTCCTCCGGCTTGGTGAGGCAGAACTCCAGGGCGCCGCGCAGATTCGGCAGCTCCGCCTCGACCCGCGCGGCCACCTCCCGCTGCCGCGGCGAGAACCAGTCCAGCTCGCACATCGTGGCCAGGCCCAGGCACCAGTCGCGGTGCCGCCGTCGCAGCCGGGCCGTGTCCCCGGCGGCCTCCAGCCAGTCGGCGCCGTAGGCACGGACGGTGTCCAGCATCCGGTAACGGGGGCCCGTCGCCGTCTCCTCGCGGGTCACCAGCGACTGGGCGAGCAGTTCCGACAGCACGTCCAGGACGTCCTCGGCGGGCAGCCCGTCCCCGCTGCACACGTACTCGGCCGCGTCCAGGTCGAAGGTCCCCGCGAACACCGACAGCCGCGCCCACAGCAGCCGCTCGGCCGGAGTGCACAGCTCATGGCTCCAGCCGATCGCCGTGCGCAGCGTCCGGTGCCGCGGCAGGGCGTCCCGGCCGCCACCGGTCAGCAGCCGGAACCGGTCGTCGAGACGCTCGAGCAACTGGGCCGGGGAGAGCGCCCGCAGCCGCCCAGCGGCCAGCTCCACCGCCAGCGGAATCCCCTCAAGACGCAGGCACAGCTCCCGTACCGCGGGGGAGTCGTCCACCTCGGCGCCGTGCTGCCGGGCCCGGTCGGCGAACAGCTCCACCGCCTCGTCCGTGCCGAGCGGCGCCAGCGGGAACAGCCGCTCGCCCGCCAACCCCAGCGGACGCCGTCCCACGGCCAGCACCCGCAGCTCCGGCAGCCTGCGCAGCAGCTCCGCCACCAGCTCGGCACAGGCCTCCACCAGATGCTCGAACCCGTCCAGCACCAGCAGGAAGCGGCGGCCCGCGAGATGGCCGAGCAGCGACTCGCGGAGCGGCCGCGTGGTGTGGTCGGTCAGACCCAGCGCCTCCGCCACCGCGTACTCGACGAACAGCGGGTCCTGGACCGGCGCGAGCTCCACCCGCGACACCCCGTTCCCGGCCCCCGGCCGCACCACCGCCCGGAGCGCGAGCCGGGACTTCCCCACCCCGCCGGCACCGGTCACCGTCACCAGCCGGGACGAGGTCATCGCCTCGGCCAGCCCGCCGAGTTCGGCCGTACGCCCGATGAAGGCGGTGAGTTCGAGGGGCGGCTCGCCGTCTGCGCAGGAGCCTGGGCGCTGAGGACCTCGCATGGGACACGGAGCGTACTGAACCGTGTTCACTCCGTACAATCGCTTCCCGTGACTCCGCCCGCCGCCGACGGTAATCCGGTACGGAGCTCCATCACCGGCGCGATAGGCTCGGTGCACTGCTTTTCTCATGGTTCCGATGTTCAGAGCACGTATCAGGGAGCGGGTGCGCACAGTGTCCGGTGGAGAGGTGGCCGGGATCCTGGTGGCCGTCTTCTGGGCGATCCTGGTCTCCTTCCTCGCCGTCGCACTGGCGAGGGTGGCCCAGACGCTCAAGGCGACGACCAAGCTCGTGGCGGATGTGACCGACCAGGCCGTCCCGCTGCTCGCGGACGCCTCGGCGGCCGTGCGCTCCGCGCAGACCCAGATCGACCGGGTCGACGCGATCGCCTCCGACGTCCAGGAGGTCACGTCGAACGCCTCGGCGCTCTCCACCACCGTCGCCTCCACCTTCGGCGGGCCGCTGGTCAAGGTCGCGGCCTTCGGCTACGGCGTCCGCCGGGCCCTCGGCGGCCGCAGGGAGGACGCGCCCGCGAAGCCGCCCCGGCGCACGGTGATCGTGGGCCGCACGGTTCCCGCCGCACGACGCAAGCGGAAGAAGGACTGAGACCCAGCGATGTTCCGCCGTACGTTCTGGTTCACCTCGGGCGTCGCCGCCGGTGTGTGGGCCACCACCAAGGTCAACCGCAAGCTGAGGCAGCTGACTCCGGAGAGCCTCGCCGCCACCGCGGCCAACAAGGCCCTGGAGACCGGCCGGAGACTGAAGGACGGCGCGGTCGGCTTCGCGCTCGACGTCCGCCACAACATGGCCCAGCGGGAGGCCGAACTGGGGGAGGCGCTGGGCATCGACGCCGACCCCGAACTCCCCGCGCCCGGGCGGTACGCCGCCCTGGAGAACAACCGCAGCAACCCGAAGTACATCGAGAACACGACGTACTCGCACAACCGGAATGAGGACCACTGATGGAGTCGGCCGAGATTCGCCGCCGCTGGCTGAGCTTCTTCGAGGAGCGCGGGCACACCGTCGTCCCTTCGGCGTCGCTCATCGCGGACGACCCGACTCTGCTCCTCGTCCCCGCCGGCATGGTGCCCTTCAAGCCCTACTTCCTGGGTGAGGTCAAGCCCCCCTTCGCGCGCGCCACCAGCGTGCAGAAGTGCGTGCGCACGCCCGACATCGAAGAGGTCGGCAAGACCACCCGGCACGGCACCTTCTTCCAGATGTGCGGCAACTTCTCCTTCGGCGACTACTTCAAGGAAGGCGCCATCAAGCACGCCTGGGAGCTGCTCACCTCGCCCCAGGACAAGGGCGGTTACGGCCTCGACCCCGAGCGCCTGTGGATCACCGTCTACAAGGACGACGACGAGGCCGAGCGCATCTGGCACGAGGTCGTCGGTGTGCCCAAGGAGCGCATCCAGCGCCTGGGCATGAAGGACAACTACTGGTCCATGGGCGTCCCTGGCCCCTGCGGCCCCTGCTCCGAGATCAACTACGACCGCGGCCCCGAGTTCGGCGCCGAGGGCGGCCCCGCCGTCAACGACGAGCGGTACGTGGAGATCTGGAACCTCGTCTTCATGCAGTACGAGCGCGGCGAGGGCACCGGCAAGGACAACTTCGAGATCCTCGGCGAACTGCCGAGCAAGAACATCGACACCGGCCTCGGCCTCGAGCGGCTCGCCATGATTCTGCAGGGCGTGCAGAACATGTACGAGATCGACACCTCCATGGCCGTCATCGACAAGGCCACCGAGCTGACCGGTGTGGCCTACGGCGACGCCCACGGCTCGGACGTCTCCCTGCGCGTGGTCACCGACCACATGCGCACCGCCACCATGCTCATCGGTGACGGCGTGACCCCGGGCAACGAGGGCCGCGGCTACGTGCTGCGCCGCATCATGCGCCGCGCCATCCGCAACATGCGCCTGCTCGGCGCCACCGGCCCGGTCGTCAAGGACCTGATCGACGTCGTCATCGAGATGATGGGCCAGCAGTACCCGGAGCTGGTCACCGACCGCGAGCGCATCGAGAAGGTCGCCCTCGCCGAGGAGAACGCCTTCCTGAAGACGCTGAGGGCCGGCACCAACATCCTCGACACCGCCGTGACCGAGACCAAGCAGTCCGGCGGCACCGTCCTCTCCGGCGACAAGGCGTTCCTGCTCCACGACACCTGGGGCTTCCCGATCGACCTCACCCTGGAGATGGCCGGCGAGCAGGGCCTCTCCGTGGACGAGGACGGCTTCCGCCGCCTGATGAAGGAGCAGCGGGAGCGCGCCAAGGCCGACGCCCAGGCCAAGAAGACCGGCCACGCCGACATGGGCGCCTACCGCGAGATCGCCGACTCCGCCGGTGCCACCGACTTCATCGGCTACAGCGACACCGAGGGCGAGAGCACGATCGTCGGTCTGCTCGTCGACGGCGTCTCCTCCCCGGCCGCCTCCGAGGGCGACGAGGTCGAGGTCGTCCTCGACCGCACCCCGTTCTACGCCGAGGGCGGCGGCCAGATCGGCGACACCGGCCGGATCAAGGTCGACTCCGGTGCTGTGATCGAGATCCGCGACTGCCAGAAGCCGGTCCCGGGCGTCTACGTCCACAAGGGCGTCGTCCAGGTCGGCGAGGTGACCGTCGGTGCCAAGGCCCACGCCTCGATCGACGCCCGGCGCCGCAAGGCCATCGCCCGCGCCCACTCGGCCACGCACCTGACCCACCAGGCGCTGCGCGACGCCCTCGGCCCGACGGCCGCCCAGGCCGGTTCCGAGAACCAGCCCGGCCGCTTCCGCTTCGACTTCGGCTCCCCGGCCGCCGTCCCGACGGCCGTCATGACCGACGTCGAGCAGAAGATCAACGAGGTGCTCGCCCGCGACCTCGACGTGCACGCCGAGGTCATGGGCATCGACGATGCCAAGAAGCAGGGCGCCATCGCCGAGTTCGGCGAGAAGTACGGCGAGCGCGTCCGCGTGGTGACCATCGGCGACTTCTCCAAGGAGCTGTGCGGCGGCACGCACGTGCACAACACCGCCCAGCTGGGCCTGGTCAAGCTGCTCGGCGAGTCGTCCATCGGCTCGGGTGTGCGGCGTATCGAGGCCCTGGTCGGCGTCGACGCCTACAACTTCCTCGCCCGTGAGCACACGGTCGTCGCCCAGCTCCAGGAGCTGGTCAAGGGCCGTCCGGAGGAGCTTCCGGAGAAGATCTCCGCCATGCTCGGCAAGCTGAAGGACGCCGAGAAGGAGATCGAGAAGTTCCGCGCCGAGAAGGTGCTGCAGGCCGCCGCCGGTCTCGCGGAGTCCGCCAAGGACGTCCGGGGTGTCGCGCTCGTCACCGGCCAGGTCCCGGACGGCACGACCCCCGACGACCTGCGCAAGCTGGTCCTCGACGTACGTGGCCGCATCCAGGGCGGCCGGGCCGCCGTGGTCGCCCTGTTCACGGTCAACAACGGCAAGCCGCTGACCGTCATCGCCACCAACGAGGCCGCCCGGGAGCGCGGTCTCAAGGCCGGTGAACTGGTCCGGACCGCCGCCAAGACGCTCGGCGGCGGCGGTGGCGGCAAGCCGGACGTCGCCCAGGGCGGCGGCCAGAACCCGGCCGCGGTCGGCGAGGCCGTCGACGCCGTCGAGCGGCTCGTCGCCGAGACCGCGAAGTAGGGAAGCGGCCGGACATGCGCAGAGGACGACGGCTCGCGATCGACGTCGGGGACGCCCGGATCGGGGTCGCCTCGTGCGACCCCGACGGGATCCTCGCCACCCCGGTGGAGACCGTCCCGGGGCGGGACGTCCCCGCCGCCCACCGCCGGCTGCGGCAGCTGGTGGAGGAGTACGAGCCGATCGAGGTCGTCGTCGGACTCCCTCGCTCCCTCAAGGGGGGCGAGGGCCCGGCCGCGGCCAAGGTCCGCGCCTTCGTCCAGGAGCTGGCCAAGGGCATCGCACCGGTGCCGGTCCGCCTGGTGGACGAGCGGATGACGACCGTGACGGCCAGTCAGGGACTGCGCGCCTCGGGGGTGAAATCGAAGAAGGGCCGCTCCGTGATCGACCAGGCCGCCGCCGTCATCATCCTGCAGCAGGCCCTGGAATCCGAACGGGTGTCAGGTAAAGCACCCGGCGAGGGCGTCGAAGTGGTCATCTGATCGCGATACGGTAACGTTCCGCGCGATGCGGCGGTGTTCGAACAGCCGCCGCACAGCAAGAGGCGGAACGGGATCCGGCCCCGGCCGCGTGACCGTCCGCCTCGCGGCTCTAGGGGATCGATGACTGAGTATGGCCGGGGCCCTGGCTCCGAACCGTGGCATCCGGAGGACCCGTTGTACGGGGACGGCGGATGGAGAGGGCAGCAGACCCACGCGGGTCAGCAGTCCCTCTACGACGGCCAGGCGCAGCAGCAGTACCCGCAGCAGCCGCAGCACGGCGACTGGACCCAGGGCGGGCAGCCCGGTTATGACCAGCAGCAGTACTCGTACCACCCCGAGCAGGGCCCGCAGCAGTACGGTCAGCAGTATCCCGGCCAGGACCAGCAGTACGCCGCGCACACCCAGCAGCAGTACCAGCACCAGGACGTCTGGAACACGAGCGGCGCCCAGGGCCAGGTGCCGTACCCGCCCGATCCCGGCGACCCGTACGGCCAGCAGCCCGCCGCCTACGGCGCGCAGCAGCACGACTTCTACCGCACCGAGGACGCCTACCCGCCGCCCGAGCCGCCCGGCCGCCGGCGTCCCGAACCGGAACCGGAACCCACGGCCGGCGAGGAGGAGCACGCCTTCTTCTCGGGCGAGGACGACGAGGACGACGCCGAACACGAGCTGCAGAGCAGGCGTGAGCGGCGGGGCAAGGGCAAGAAACCGGTCAAGGGCAAGAAGCGGCGCAACGGCTGCGCCTGCCTGGTCGTCTGCCTGGTGTTCGGCGGAGGCCTCGGCGGAGCCGGCTATTTCGGCTGGAAGTTCTACCAAAATCGTTTCGCCCCGGCCCCCGACTACGCGGGCGAGGGGACCAGCGAGAGCGTGACCGTCGAGATCCCCAAGGGCGCCGGCGGCTGGGAGATCGGGCGGCGGCTGAAGGAAGCGGGCGTGGTCAAGAGCGCCGACGCTTTCGTGAGCGCCCAGGGGCAGAACCCCAAGGGGGACACGATCCAGGCCGGCGCGTATCTCCTGAAGAAAGAGATGTCCGCCGCCAGTGCCGTGCAGCTGATGCTGGACCCGAGGAGCCAGAGCAATGTGCTCGTCAAGCCGGGCGAGCGCAACGCACAGGTGTACCAGGCCATCGACAAACAGCTCGGTGTCTCCGCCGGTACCACGAAGAAGGTCGCCAAGGCGCAGTACAAGAACCTCGGGCTGCCGAGCTGGGCGCAGAACAGCGGCTCCATCCAGGACCCGCTGGAGGGCTTCCTGTGGCCGGCCACGTATCCGGCCGCGAAGGGCATGAAGCCCGAGGCGGTCCTGAAGCAGATGGTCGCCCAGTCCAAGCAGAAGTACGCCCCGTACAACCTGCCCGCCAAGGCGAAGGCCATGGGCCTGAAGAACGCGTTCGAGCTGCTCACGGTCGCGAGCCTGGTCCAGGCCGAGGGCAAGACGCACGACGACTTCCGCAAGATGGCGGAAGTGATCTACAACCGTCTCAAGCCCACCAACACCGAGACCAACCAGTTGCTGCAGTTCGACTCGACCTACAACTACCTCAAGGGCACGAGCAACATCCATATCTCCGAGAAGGAGATCAACAGCAACCGGAGTCCCTACAACACCTATACGAACAAGGGTCTTCCGCCCGGTCCGATCGGCAATCCCGGTGAGGACGCGCTGCGTGCCACGCTGAATCCGACGCACGATGGCTGGATGTATTTCGTGGCGACCGACGGTGTGAACAACACTGAATTCGCCCGGACCAACGAGGAATTCGAAAAGCTCAAGGAAAAGTTCAATGCCTCCTCGGGCAACTGACGCCCGCCGGGCCGCCGTGCTCGGTTCGCCCATCGCCCACTCGCTCTCCCCGGTGCTGCACCGGGCGGCCTACGACGCCCTCGGGCTCGGCGGCTGGTCGTACGACCGCTTCGAGATCGACGAGGCCGCGCTGCCCGGCTTCCTCGACGGGCTCGGACCGGAGTGGGCGGGGCTGTCGCTGACCATGCCGCTCAAGCGGGCGGTCATCCCGCTGGTGGACGAGATCAGCGACACGGCGGCCTCCGTCGACGCGGTCAACACGGTCGTCCTCACCGAGGACGGCCGCCGCGTCGGCGACAACACCGACATCCCGGGCATGGTGGCTGCGCTGCGCGAGCACGGCATCGAGGAGGTCGGGTCGGCGGCGATCCTCGGCGCCGGCGCGACCGCGTCGTCCGCGCTCGCCGCGCTGTCCCGGATCTGCACCGGCGAGGTGGTGGCCTACGTGCGCAGCGAGGCCCGCGCCGCCGAGATGCGGCAATGGGGCGAACGGCTCGAGGTGGACGTCCGCACTGCGGACTGGGCGGACGCCGAGCAGGCGCTGCGCGCCCCGCTGGTGATCGCCACCACCCCGGCCGGCACCACCGACGCCCTCGCCGCCGCCGTGCCCGAGCGCCCCGCCACCCTGTTCGACGTGCTCTACGACCCCTGGCCGACCGAGCTGGCGGCCCGCTGGTCCATGTTCGGCGGCGCGGTGGTCGGCGGCCTCGACCTGCTCGTCCACCAGGCCGTCCTGCAGGTCGAGCGGATGACCGGCCGCTCCCCGGCGCCCCTGGAGGCCATGCGGCACGCCGGCGAGAAGGCGCTCGCCGGGCGCTGACCGCCCGATTCCGCGTCCGTCTGCTGGACCGGACGCCGGATCAGGCCCCCGGACGTGGGAGGATCGGTGGTGGCGGGCCGGGGTCGCGCACCCGGTCGCGTCGTCGCCGTACGCGAGGACACGCGTACCCAGGGCAGTACCGGGCGCGAACACTGAGGAGCACCGTTGAGCAGGTTGCGTTGGCTGACCGCGGGGGAGTCCCACGGTCCCGCACTTGTCGCGACGCTGGAGGGGCTTCCCGCCGGCGTGCCGATCACCACGGAGATGGTGGCGGACCACCTGGCGCGGCGGCGGCTCGGCTATGGCCGCGGTGCGCGCATGAAGTTCGAGCGGGACGAGGTCACCTTCCTCGGCGGTGTCCGGCACGGCCTCACCCTCGGCTCGCCGGTCGCGATCATGGTGGGCAACACCGAGTGGCCCAAGTGGGAACAGGTCATGGCGGCCGACCCGGTCGACCCCGAGATCCTGGACGGCCTCGCGCGCAACGCGCCGCTGACCCGGCCCCGGCCCGGCCACGCCGACCTCGCGGGCATGCAGAAGTACGGCTTCGACGAGGCCCGCCCGATCCTGGAGCGCGCCTCCGCCCGCGAGACCGCCGCCCGCGTGGCGCTCGGCGCGGTGGCCCGGTCGTACCTGAAGGAGACGGCCGGCATCGAGATCGTCTCCCACGTGGTCGAGCTGGCCTCCGCCAAGGCCCCCCAGGGCGTCTACCCGACGCCGGCCGACGTCGAGCGGCTGGACGCCGACCCGGTGCGCTGCCTGGACGCCGACGCGTCGAAGGCGATGGTCGCCGAGATCGACCAGGCCCACAAGGACGGCGACACCCTCGGCGGCGTGGTCGAGATCCTGGCCTACGGCGTGCCGGTGGGCCTGGGCTCGCACGTGCACTGGGACCGCAAGCTGGACGCGCGCCTCGCCGGCGCGCTCATGGGCATCCAGGCGATCAAGGGTGTCGAGATCGGCGACGGCTTCGAGCTCGCGCGGGTGCCGGGTTCGAAGGCGCACGACGAGATCGTGCGGACCGACGAGGGCATCCGGCGCGTGTCCGGCCGCTCCGGCGGTACCGAGGGCGGTCTGACCACCGGTGAGCTGCTGCGGGTGCGGGCCGCGATGAAGCCGATCGCGACCGTGCCGCGGGCCCTGCAGACGGTCGACGTGGCCACCGGCGAGGCCGCCCAGGCGCACCACCAGCGCTCCGACGTCTCCGCCGTGCCGGCCGCGGGCATCGTCGCCGAGGCGATGGTCGCCCTGGTCCTTGCGGACGCGGTGGCGGAGAAGTTCGGCGGCGACTCGGTCGCCGAGACCAGCCGCAACGTCCGGTCTTACCTCGACAACCTGCGGATCCGGTGAGCGCGGTGCCTGCCGTCGTGCTCGTCGGTCCTATGGGCGTGGGCAAGTCCACCGTGGGCCGGCTGCTGGCCGAGCGGCTCGGAACCGGGTTCCGGGACACCGACGAGGACATCGTGGCGGCCGAGGGCCGGACCATCGCCGACATCTTCGTGGAGGAGGGCGAACCCGCCTTCCGCGCCATCGAGAAGCAGGCGGTGCACCGGGCCGTCACCGGGCACGAGGGCGTCCTGGCGCTCGGCGGCGGAGCCGTCCTCGACGCGGACACCCGGGCGCTGCTCGCCGGCCACCGCGTGGTCTACCTCTCCATGGACGTGGAGGAGGCTGTCAGGCGCACCGGCCTCAACGTGGCCCGCCCGCTGCTCGCGGTCAACCCCCGCAAGCAGTGGCGCGAGCTGATGGAGGCGCGCCGGCACCTGTACGAGGAGATCGCCACCGCCGTCGTGCCGACGGACGGCCGCACCCCCGAAGAGGTCACCCAAGCAGCGCTGGAAGCACTGCAGTTGAAGACCGCATTTCCCGGGGGGCAGCCCCCGGACCCCCGGCCGGAGGACTTGATGGCAAGCGGAGTCACGAAGATCCAGGTCGCCGGCAGCGCCGGTACCGACCCCTACGAGGTGCTGATCGGCCGGCAACTCCTGGGCGAGCTGGCCGGTCTGATCGGCACGAAGGCCAAGCGGGTGGCGGTGATCCACCCGGAGGCGCTGGCCGAGACCGGCGAGGCGCTCCGCGCCGATCTGGCGGAGCAGGGCTTCGAGGCCGTCGCCGTCCAGGTGCCCAACGCCGAGGAGGCCAAGACCGCCGAGGTCGCCGCCTACTGCTGGAAGGCGCTCGGCCAGTCCGGCTTCACCCGCACCGACGTCATCGTCGGCGTCGGCGGCGGCGCGACCACGGACCTCGCCGGGTTCGTGGCCGCGACCTGGCTGCGCGGGGTGCGCTGGATCGCGATCCCGACCACCGTGCTCGCCATGGTGGACGCGGCGGTCGGCGGCAAGACCGGCATCAACACCGCCGAGGGCAAGAACCTGGTGGGCGCCTTCCACCCGCCGGCCGGTGTGCTCTGCGACCTCGCCGCGCTGGACTCCCTCCCGGTCAACGATTACGTGTCCGGGCTCGCCGAGGTCATCAAGGCCGGCTTCATCGCCGACCCGGTGATCCTGGACCTCATCGAGTCCGACCCCGAGGCCGCCCGGACTCCGGCGGGACCGCACACGGCCGAGCTGATCGAGCGTTCGATCCGGGTCAAGGCCGAGGTGGTCTCCTCCGACCTCAAGGAGTCGGGTCTCAGGGAGATCCTCAACTACGGCCACACCCTGGGCCACGCCATCGAGAAGAACGAGCGCTACAAGTGGCGGCACGGCGCCGCGGTCGCGGTCGGCATGCACTTCGCCGCCGAACTCGCCCGTCTGGCGGGCCGGTTGGACGACGCGACGGCGGACCGCCACCGGACCGTCCTGGAAGCGGTCGGCCTGCCGCTGCACTACCGCTACGACCAGTGGCCCAAGCTGCTGGAGACGATGAAGGTCGACAAGAAGTCCCGTGGCGACCTGCTGCGCTTCATCGTGCTCGACGGACTGGCCAAGCCGACCGTGATGGAGGGCCCGGACCCGGCGGTCCTGCTCGCCGCCTACGGAGAAGTGGGCCAGTAAGCACCCCGCTGTACCACTCCGTCCGATTCCCCTTGCGCAACGGGCACTTCGGAACGCCCCCGGTCGTTGCACCGAACGACGGCCGGGGGCGGTACCGTTCGGGAGGGTCTCCCGACCGCGCCCTTTAGGGTGTGGGGGAGAGCGGGCTCCGCACCCGCCTGCCAGTGCCAGATGTGTGTACGAGACGGAGTGGCAACGGATGCAGCACGCAGTGGGGTCTCCGCTGCCACCGCCCCACGAGCAGGGGCGGGGACCACACGTCGGCTGGGCGTCGGCCCACCACCCGGGAGCCCCGCAGGGTCCCGCACCCGTGCCTCCGCCGCCACCCGGCTACCCGGGAACCGGAACCGGTTCCGTGCCCCCGTCCGGCCCGATGCCGCCGCCCGCCCCCGTGCCCTCCTCCGGCCCGATGCCGCCGTCGCACGCGCAGCCTCCCGCCCCGCGGCACGCCCCCGCCCCGCCGCCCCCGGAGACCACCGGTCATCTGCCGCTGCCGCCCGGCGGCCTCGTCGGTGTGCCCGCCGCGCCGCCGGCCTCGGCCCCGGCGCCCGATCCGGCGGCCACCACCCTGGCCGTCCTGCTGATCGGCCCGGCGGGCGCCGGCAAGACCAGCGTCGCCAAGTACTGGGCCGACCACCGGCGGGTGCCCACGGCCCACATCAGCCTGGACGACGTGCGCGAATGGGTCCGCTCCGGCTTCGCCGACCCCCAGTCGGGCTGGAACGACCATTCCGAGGCCCAGTACCGCCTGGCCCGCCGGACCTGCGGCTTCGCCGCCCGGAACTTCCTGGCCAACGGCATCTCCTGCATCCTCGACGACGCCGTCTTCCCGGACCGGCCGGTCGTGGGCCTCGGCGGCTGGAAACGCCATGTCGGACCGGGCCTGCTCCCGGTCGTGCTGCTCCCGGGCCTCGACATCGTCCTGGAGCGCAACGCCGAGCGCTCCGGCAACCGCCGCCTCACCGACGAGGAGGTGGCCAGGATCCACGGCCGCATGGCGGGCTGGTACGGCTCGGGCCTGCCGATCATCGACAACTCCCAGCTCGACGTCCCCGGTACGGCCCGGCTGCTGGACGAGGTGCTCGGCAGGGCGATGGCCAGCCCGCCGAGCTGGTGACCGGCGGCATCGTCCGCTCCGGGCCCCACTCGGCCCCACCCAACCGGCACAATTCGCCCAGAACTCCTACGCTCATCTCATGTCAGAGGTGCACGCGACTCGCCGATCCCACCTGAGGGAGCGCTGCAACGCGGCCGGCGCCCCCGCCGCCCTGGTCAGCCGACCCGCCAATGTGCGTTACCTGGCGGGCGCCGCGCCCCAGGGCGCCGCCCTGCTGCTAGGCGGGCGGGAGGATCTCCTGGTGTGCGCCGCACCCCCGGAGGACCGCCCCGCCGACGGGCGGCCGGACGAGAGCGTGCGACTGCACGTCCTCTCCTCGCCCGGAGGCGACGCGGCGGTCGCCGCGGCCGGCCTCGCCGACGCCCAGGGCTGCGACGCCCTGGCCGTGGAGGAGCACGACCTCACCGTGGCCCGGTACCGGGCCATGTCCTCCCTCGCCCCGCGGCTGCGTCTGTCCGATCTCGGCGGAGCCGTCGAGCAGCTCCGGGTCGTCAAGGACGAGGAGGAGATCTCCTGCCTCCGCATCGGGGCCGAGATCGCCGACCAGGCCCTCGGCGAACTGCTGGAGTCCATCCTGGTCGGCCGCACCGAGCGGCACCTCGCCCTGGAGCTGGAACGGCGGCTGGTCGACCACGGCGCCGACGGGCCGGCCTTCCCCACCTCCGTCGCCACCGGGCCCAACTCGGGCCGGCGCGGGCACCGGCCCACCGACCGGCGTGTGGAGGAGGGCGACTTCCTCTCCGTCTGCCTGGGTGCCACCTACCGGGGGTACCGCTGCGAGATCGGCCGCACCTTCGTCATCGGCACCTCGCCCGCCGACTGGCAGATCGAGCTCTACGACCTGGTCTTCTCCGCCCAGCGGGCCGGACGCGAGTCCCTGATGCCGGGGGCCGCGTACCGTGAGGTGGACCGCGCCGCCCGCCAGGTGCTGGACTCCGCGGGCTATGCGGAGGCACTCCCACCGCTGACCGGACACGGTGTCGGGCTCGAAATCGACGAGGACCCGCAGCTGGCCCCCGCCGCCATGGGTAAACTGGACGCTTGCGTGCCGGTCACCGTCGAACCGGGGGTCCACCTCCCGGGCCGGGGCGGTGTCCGGATCGATGACACGCTCGTCGTCCGCCCAGAGGCGGACGGCGGACCCGAGCTACTCACCATCACGACCAAGGAGCTGCTCGCGCTGTAGGGTGCGTGCCCCGGGGTCGTACGTCAGTCCAGGAGATTCCGCAACCGTGGCTTCCACGAACGACCTCAAGAACGGCCTGGTGCTCAAGCTCGAAGGCGGCCAGCTCTGGTCCGTCGTCGAGTTCCAGCACGTCAAGCCCGGCAAGGGCCCGGCATTCGTGCGCACCAAGCTCAAGAACGTGCTCTCCGGCAAGGTCGTCGACAAGACCTTCAACGCCGGTGTCAAGGTCGAGACGGCCACTGTCGACAAGCGCGACATGCAGTTCTCGTACATGGACGGCGAGTACTTCGTCTTCATGGACATGCAGACCTATGACCAGCTGATGGTCGACCGCAAGGCCGTCGGCGACGCCGCCAACTTCCTCATCGAGGGCTTCACGGCCACCGTCGCCCAGCACGAGGGCGAGGTGCTCTTCGTCGAGCTGCCGGCCGCCGTCGAGCTGGTCGTGCAGGAGACCGAGCCGGGTGTCCAGGGCGACCGCTCCACCGGTGGCACCAAGCCCGCCACCCTGGAGACCGGCCACCAGATCCAGGTCCCGCTCTTCATCACCACCGGTGAGAAGATCAAGGTCGACACCCGCACCAGCGACTACCTCGGCCGGGTGAACAGCTAACCGTGGCCGCCCGCAACACGGCCCGCAAGCGCGCCTTCCAGATCCTCTTCGAGGGCGACCAGCGCGGCGCCGACGTCCTGACGGTCCTCGCGGACTGGATCCGGCTCTCCCGGTCCGACACCCGGCAGCCGCCGGTGAGTGAGTACACGATGCAGCTCGTCGAGGGCTACGCCGGGAAGGCGAAGCGTATCGACGAGCTGATCGCGAGTTACGCGGTGGACTGGACGCTCGACCGGATGCCGGTGGTGGACCGGAACATCCTGCGTCTGGGCGCCTACGAGCTGATCTGGGTCGACGAGACCCCGGACGCCGTCGTCCTGGACGAGATGGTGCAGCTGGCGAAGGAGTTCTCCACGGACGAGTCCCCCTCGTTCGTCAACGGCCTCCTGGGCCGGCTGAAGGAGCTCAAGCCGTCGCTGCGCCGGGACGAGGCGTAGACGGTACGACAAACGCCACAGGGCCCGCGGTGAGCGATCGCCGCGGGCCCTGTGGCGTCGGTGTACACGTGCCGCCCGGAAGGGCCCTGAGGGGGCCCACACGCGCCGCCGGGGTGGCCGGAACCATATGGTCCCGGCCATCCCGGCGGCACGTTTCTGCTGAGGCGCTGTGCGGCTCAGGCCTCTTCGTGGGTCGCCACGGCGCGGCGCGCGTCCGCGTCCAGGACGCCCCAGCTGATCAGCTGCTCGGTGAGCACCGAGGGGGACTGGTCGTAGATGACGGCGAGTGTGCGCAGGTCGTCCTGGCGGATCGACAGCACCTTGCCGTTGTAGTCGCCGCGCTGGGACTGAATCGTCGCCGCGTAGCGCTGCAGCGGGCCGGCCTTCTCGGGCGGCACGGTCGCGAGCCGCTCCAGGTCCAGGACCAGCTTCGGCGGCGGCTCGGCGGCGCCGCCCGGTGTGGTGCCCGGCAGCAGCTCCTGCACCGGGACGCCGTAGAAATCGGCCAGCTCGGCCAGGCGCTGCACGGTCACGGCACGGTCACCGCGCTCATAGGAACCGACCACCACGGCCTTCCAGCGACCCTGGGACTTCTCCTCGACACCGTGGAGGGAAAGGCCCTGCTGGGTGCGGATGGCCCGGAGCTTGGCCCCGAGCTGTTTGGCGTATTCGCTGGACATATAGCTCCCCGGCACTGTGTCGACGCGGTCGGCTGTGATTTCCGCCGCGCGGCTGGTAACTCACTGTGAGGTTACGCAGCGTGACTCTGGTGCGTCAAGCCGAATGGTCCACCCCGACTCTTCCGTTCCGGTGGCGGCCGATTACGCCGTACGGGTGATCGAGGACTCCTGCGGACCTGCTACGGTGGATGGCGCAAATCCGACGTCCTTTAAGGTCCGTCCCGTGAGGCGGAGAAGGAGGTCCGTTTCGTATGGACACGCACGCCAGCCCCTCCGCGTCCGATGCGCGGCCCGTGCTCGAGGGCCCCGACATCGCACGCGTTCTGACCCGCATCGCCCACGAGATCGTCGAACGCGCCAAGGGCGCCGACGACGTGGTGCTCCTGGGTATTCCGACCCGTGGGGTCTTCCTCGCCCAGCGGCTCGCCGCCAAGCTGGCGGAGATCACCGACCGCAAGGTCCCCGTCGGCTCGCTCGACATCACCATGTACCGCGACGACCTGCGCATGCACCCACCGCGCGCGCTGGCCCGCACCGAGATCCCCGGTGACGGCATCGACGGCAAGCTGGTCGTCCTCGTCGACGACGTGCTCTTCTCCGGCCGCACCATCCGCGCCGCCCTCGACGCCCTGAACGACATCGGGCGCCCCCGCGCGGTGCAGCTCGCGGTCCTGGTCGACCGGGGCCACCGGGAACTGCCCATCCGCGCCGACTACGTCGGCAAGAACCTCCCCACGTCGCTGCGGGAGACGGTCAAGGTCCAGCTCGCCGAGGAGGACGGTCGCGACACCGTGCTGCTCGGCGTGAAGCCGGCCGACCAGTAGCGAGCCCGGCGTACGGCCGCCCCGGCGCGCCCGTACACGCACCGGTCTGCCCCGAATCTCCCCGAATGAACTGCCTTACGGAGCCTGACAGATGCAGCGTCATCTCATCTCGGCCGCCGACCTCACCCGCGACGACGCCGTCCTGATCCTCGACACCGCCGAGGAGATGGCCCGGGTCGCCGACCGGCCGATCAAGAAACTGCCGACCCTGCGCGGCCGCACGATCGTCAACCTCTTCTTCGAGGACTCCACCCGCACCCGGATCTCCTTCGAGGCCGCCGAGAAGCGGCTGTCCGCGGACGTCATCAACTTCTCCGCCAAGGGGTCGTCGGTGTCCAAGGGGGAGTCCCTGAAGGACACCGCCCAGACCCTGGAGGCGATGGGCGTCGACGCCGTCGTCATCCGGCACGGCGCCTCCGGAGCCCCCTACCGCCTGGCCACCTCCGGCTGGATCGACGCCGCCGTGGTCAACGCCGGCGACGGCACCCACCAGCACCCCACCCAGGCCCTGCTGGACGCGTTCACCATGCGCCGCCGCCTGGTCGGCCGGGACGCCGGCCTGGGCCAGGACCTGAGCGGCAAGCGGATCACCATCGTCGGCGACGTCCTGCACAGCCGGGTCGCCCGCTCCAACGTCGACCTGCTGCACACCCTCGGCGCCGAGGTCACCCTGGTCGCCCCGCCCACCCTCGTGCCGGTCGGCGTCGGGAACTGGCCCTGCGAGGTCTCGTACGACCTCGACAGCACGCTGGTGAAGTCCGACGCGGTGATGATGCTGCGGGTCCAGCGCGAGCGCATGAACGCCGCCTTCTTCCCCACCGAGCGCGAGTACTCGCGGCGCTACGGCCTCGACGGCGAGCGCATGGCGAAGATGCCCGAGCACGCCATCGTGATGCACCCCGGCCCGATGGTCCGCGGCATGGAGATCACCGCCGAGGTCGCCGACTCCGACCGCTGCACCGTCGTCGAGCAGGTCGCCAACGGCGTCTCCATCCGGATGGCCGTGCTGTACCTGCTGCTCGGCGGCAACGAGCCCGCCGTCACCCGCCCCACCGGTTCCGAGGAGAAGTAACCAGCATGAGCAAGATCCTGATCCGCGGTGCGAAGGTGCTCGGCGGCGAGCCGCAGGACGTCCTGATCGACGGCGAGACCATCGCCGAGGTGGGCACCGGGCTGTCCGCCGAGGGCGCCGAGGTCGTCGAGGCCGCCGGCAAGGTGCTGCTCCCCGGCCTGGTCGACCTGCACACCCATCTGCGCGAGCCGGGCCGCGAGGACTCCGAGACCGTGCTGACCGGTACCCGCGCGGCTGCGAGCGGCGGCTTCACGGCCGTCTTCGCGATGGCCAACACCTTCCCGGTCGCCGACACCGCGGGCGTCGTCGAGCAGGTCTACCGGCTCGGCAGGGAGCACGGCTACTGCGACGTCCAGCCCATCGGCGCCGTCACCGTCGGCCTGGAGGGCAGGAAACTCGCCGAACTGGGCGCGATGCACGAGTCCGCCGCGGGCGTCACCGTCTTCTCCGACGACGGCAAGTGCGTGGACGACGCCGTGATCATGCGCCGGGCGCTCGAGTACGTGAAGGCCTTCGGCGGCGTCGTCGCCCAGCACGCGCAGGAGCCGCGCCTCACCGAGGGCGCCCAGATGAACGAGGGCGTCGTCTCCGCCGAACTGGGCCTGGGCGGCTGGCCGGCCGTCGCCGAGGAGTCGATCATCGCGCGGGACGTGCTGCTCGCCGAGCACGTGGGCTCCCGCGTGCACATCTGCCACCTGTCGACCGCCGGGTCCGTGGAGATCGTCCGCTGGGCCAAGTCCCGCGGCATCGACGTCACCGCCGAGGTCACCCCGCACCACCTCCTCCTCACCGACGAACTGGTGCGCTCGTACAACCCCGTCTACAAGGTCAACCCGCCGCTGCGCACCGAGCGGGACGTGCACGCCCTGCGCGAGGCGCTCGCCGACGGCACGATCGACATCGTCGCCACCGACCACGCCCCGCACCCGCACGAGGACAAGGACTGCGAGTGGGCCGCCGCCGCCATGGGCATGGTGGGCCTGGAGACCGCGCTGTCGGTGGTCCAGGAGACGATGGTCGACACGGGCCTGCTGGACTGGGCCGGCGTCGCCGACCGGATGTCCGTCAGGCCCGCGCAGATCGGACGGGCCACCGGACACGGACGCCCCGTCTCGGCTGGTGAGCCCGCCAACCTCGCCCTCGTCGACACGGCATACCGTGGCCAGGTGGACCCCGCGGGCTTCGCCTCGCGCAGCCGCAACACCCCGTACGAGGGACGCGAGCTGCCGGGCCGTGTGACGCACACGTGGCTGCGGGGCAAGGCCACGCTCGTCGACGGGAAGCTCACGTGACACCTGTAATCCTGCTGGCCGAGGCGAAGAAGTCGGCCGAGGTCACCGACTGGGGCGCCCGCATCGGCTGGCTCGTCGGACTCGCCCTCTTCGTCGCGCTCATCTACTGGCTGATGCGCGAGGGCTGGAAATGGCGCGGCACCCTCCAGGGGGACCTGCCCGCCCCGCCCAGCGCGCCGGACGAGACCGGCCCGGTGAGACTGAGCATGAGCGGCCGCTACCACGGCTCCACGACGGCCGGTCAGTGGCTGGACCGCATCGTGGCCCACGGCCTCGGCACCCGCAGCCGGGCCGAGCTCACCCTGACCGACGCGGGCCTGGAGGTCGAGCGCCCCGGAGCGAACGACTTCTTCGTCCCCACGGCCGCGCTGCGCGGCGCCCGGCTCGACAAGGGCATCGCCGGCAAGGTCCTCACCGAGGGCGGACTGCTGGTGGTGACGTGGGCGCTCGGCGACAAGCTGATCGACTCCGGCTTCCGCTCCGACCACGCGGCCGAGCACACCGAGTGGGCCGACACCCTGAACAAGATGATCAACGACACGGAAGGCGCACGATGACGACCTCCACCAGGGGAGCCGCGAAGACTCCCGCCGTACTCGTCCTGGAGGACGGCCGCACCTTCCGCGGCCGCGCCTACGGGGCCGTGGGGGAGACCTTCGGCGAGGCCGTGTTCTCCACCGGTATGACCGGCTACCAGGAAACCCTCACCGACCCGTCGTACGACCGCCAGATCGTCGTCGCGACCGCCCCGCAGATCGGCAACACCGGCTGGAACGACGAGGACGACGAGTCCCGGCGCATCTGGGTCTCCGGGTACGTCGTGCGCGACCCCGCGCGCGTGCCGTCCAACTGGCGCGCCAAGCGCTCCCTGGACGACGAACTGGTCGCGCAGGGCGTGGTCGGCATCTCCGGGATCGACACCCGCGCGCTCACCCGCCACCTGCGCGAGCGCGGCTCGATGCGCGCCGGCATCTTCTCCGGCGAGGCGATCGCCCCCGAGTCCGAGCTCCTGGCGCGCGTGCAGGCCCAGCCGCACATGAAGGGCGCGAGCCTCTACGAGGAGGTCGCCACCAAGGAGGCGTACGTCGTCCCGGCGGTCGGCGAGAAGCGCTTCACCGTCGCCGCCATCGACCTCGGCATCAAGGGCATGACCCCGTACCGCATGGCCGAGCGCGGCATCGAGGTGCACGTGCTGCCCGCCACCGCCACGCCCGACGAGGTCTACGCCGTCGAGCCCGACGGTGTCTTCTTCTCCAACGGCCCCGGCGACCCGGCCACCGCGGACGGCCCGGTCGCGCTGATGTCCGCCGTCCTGGAGCGCCGCACGCCGCTGTTCGGCATCTGCTTCGGCAACCAGATCCTCGGCCGCGCCCTCGGCTTCGGCACCTACAAGCTGAAGTACGGCCACCGGGGCATCAACCAGCCGGTCCAGGACCGGACGACCGGCAAGGTCGAGGTCACCGCGCACAACCACGGCTTCGCCGTGGACGCCCCGCTCGACAAGGTCAGCGAGACCGAGTTCGGCCGCGCCGAGGTCTCGCACGTCTGCCTGAACGACGACGTGGTGGAGGGGCTCCAGCTGCTCGACCAGCCGGCCTTCTCCGTCCAGTACCACCCCGAAGCGGCAGCCGGCCCGCACGACGCCGCCTACCTCTTCGACCGCTTCGTATCCCTGATGGAGGGCCAGCGTGCCTAAGCGCACCGATATCCAGTCCGTCCTGGTCATCGGCTCCGGCCCGATCGTCATCGGCCAGGCCGCCGAGTTCGACTACTCCGGCACCCAGGCCTGCCGGGTGCTCAAGGCCGAGGGCCTGCGCGTGGTCCTCGTCAACTCCAACCCGGCGACGATCATGACCGACCCGGAGATCGCCGACGCCACCTACGTCGAGCCGATCACTCCCGAGTTCGTCGAGAAGATCATCGCCAAGGAGCGCCCGGACGCTCTCCTGCCCACCCTGGGCGGCCAGACGGCCCTCAACACCGCCATCGCGCTGCACGACAACGGCGTCCTGGAGAAGTACGGCGTCGAGCTGATCGGCGCCAAGCCCGAGGCGATCCACAAGGGCGAGGACCGCGACCTGTTCAAGGGCGTCGTGGAGGAGGTCCGCAGGAAGACCGGCCACGGCGAGTCCGCCCGCTCGGTCATCTGCCACTCCATGGACGACGTCCTCAAGGGCGTCGAGACCCTCGGCGGCTACCCGGTCGTCGTCCGCCCCTCCTTCACCATGGGCGGCGCCGGCTCCGGTTTCGCGCACGACGAGGAGGAGCTGCGCCGCATCGCCGGCCAGGGCCTTACGCTCTCCCCGACCACCGAGGTGCTCCTGGAGGAGTCCATCCTCGGCTGGAAGGAGTACGAGCTGGAGCTGATGCGCGACAAGCACGACAACGTCGTGGTCGTCTGCTCCATCGAGAACTTCGACCCGATGGGCGTGCACACCGGCGACTCGATCACCGTCGCGCCGGCGATGACGCTGACCGACCGCGAGTACCAGGTGCTGCGCGACGTCGGCATCGCGATCATCCGCGAGGTCGGCGTCGACACCGGCGGCTGCAACATCCAGTTCGCGGTGAACCCCGAGGACGGCCGGGTCATCGTCATCGAGATGAACCCGCGCGTCTCGCGTTCCTCGGCGCTCGCCTCCAAGGCGACCGGCTTCCCCATCGCCAAGATCGCCGCCAAGCTGGCCGTCGGCTACACGCTCGACGAGATCCCGAACGACATCACGCGGGAGACCCCGGCCTCCTTCGAGCCCACGCTCGACTACGTGGTCGTCAAGGCCCCGCGGTTCGCCTTCGAGAAGTTCCCGCAGGCCGACTCCACGCTGACCACCACCATGAAGTCGGTCGGCGAGGCCATGGCCATCGGCCGCAACTTCCCCGAGGCCTTCCAGAAGGCGCTGCGCTCGCTGGAGAAGAAGGGCAGCCAGTTCGCCTTCACCGGCGAGCCCGGCGACAAGGAGACGCTGCTCCGCGAGGCCGTGCGCCCCACCGACGGCCGGATCAACACCGTCATGCGGGCCATCCGCGCGGGCGCCACGCCCGAGGAGATCTTCGAGTACACGAAGATCGACCCCTGGTTCGTCGACCAGCTCTTCCTGATCAAGGAGATCGCGGACGAACTGGCCGAGGCGCCCGAGCTGACCGGCGACCTGCTCGCCGAGGCCAAGCGCCACGGCTTCTCCGACCAGCAGATCGCCGAGATCCGCGGGCTGCGCGAGGACGTCGTCCGCGAGGTCCGGCACGCCCTCGGCGTCCGCCCGGTCTACAAGACGGTCGACACCTGCGCCGCCGAGTTCGCCGCGCGGACCCCGTACTTCTACTCCTCCTACGACGAGGAGTCCGAGGTCGCGACCCGCGAGAAGCCGGCGGTGATCATCCTGGGCTCCGGCCCGAACCGCATCGGCCAGGGCATCGAGTTCGACTACTCCTGCGTCCACGCCTCCTTCGCGCTGTCCGACGCCGGGTACGAGACCGTGATGGTCAACTGCAACCCGGAGACCGTCTCCACCGACTACGACACCTCCGACCGGCTGTACTTCGAGCCGCTCACGCTGGAGGACGTGCTGGAGATCGTCCACGCGGAGCAGCAGGCCGGCCCGGTCGCCGGCGTGATCGTGCAGCTCGGCGGCCAGACCCCGCTCGGCCTGTCGCAGGCCCTGAAGGACAACGGCGTGCCGATCGTGGGCACCTCGCCCGAGGCGATCCACGCCGCCGAGGACCGCGGCGCCTTCGGCCGGGTCCTCGCGGAGGCCGGCCTGCCCGCCCCGAAGCACGGCACGGCCACCACCTTCGAGGAGGCCAAGGCCATCGCCGACGAGATCGGCTACCCGGTCCTGGTCCGGCCCTCGTACGTCCTCGGCGGACGCGGCATGGAGATCGTCTACGACGAGACCCGCCTGGCCTCCTACATCGCCGAGTCGACCGAGATCAGCCCCTCCCGGCCGGTCCTCGTCGACCGCTTCCTGGACGACGCCATCGAGATCGACGTCGACGCGCTCTACGACGGCGAGGAGCTGTACCTCGGCGGCGTGATGGAGCACATCGAGGAGGCCGGCATCCATTCCGGCGACTCGGCGTGCGCCCTGCCCCCGATCACCCTCGGCGGCTTCGACATCAAGCGCCTGCGCGCCTCCACCGAGGCGATCGCCAAGGGCGTCGGCGTGCGCGGCCTGATCAACATCCAGTTCGCGATGGCGGGCGACATCCTCTACGTCCTGGAGGCCAACCCGCGCGCCTCCCGTACGGTGCCGTTCACCTCCAAGGCGACCGCGGTGCCGCTGGCCAAGGCCGCCGCCCGGATCTCGCTGGGCGCGACCGTCGCCGAGCTGCGCGCCGAGGGCCTGCTCCCGGCGAACGGCGACGGCGGCGAGCTGCCGCTGGACGCGCCGATCTCCGTCAAGGAGGCCGTGATGCCGTGGTCGCGCTTCCGCGACATCCAGGGCCGCGGCGTCGACACCGTCCTCGGCCCGGAGATGCGCTCCACCGGCGAGGTCATGGGCATCGACTCGGTCTTCGGCACGGCGTACGCCAAGTCCCAGGCCGGCGCCTACGGGCCGCTGCCCACCAAGGGCCGCGCGTTCATCTCGGTCGCCAACCGGGACAAGCGCTCGATGATCTTCCCGGCGCGCGAGCTGGTCGCGCACGGCTTCGAGCTGCTCGCCACCTCCGGCACCGCCGAGGTGCTCAAGCGCAACGGCATCAACGCCACGGTCGTGCGCAAGCAGTCCGAGGGCACCGGCCCGAACGGTGAGCGGACCATCGTCCAGCTCATCCACGACGGCGAGGTCGACCTCATCGTCAACACCCCGTACGGCACCGGCGGCCGCCTCGACGGCTACGACATCCGCACCGCGGCGGTGGCCCGCTCCGTGCCGTGCCTGACCACCGTCCAGGCGCTCGCGGCGGCCGTCCAGGGCATCGACGCCCTCAACCACGGCGACGTGGGCGTCCGCTCGCTCCAGGAACACGCGGAACACCTGACCGCGGCCCGCGACTAGCAGCCCCGAGGGGGACACCGGAAACGGTGTCCCCCTCTTCATGAGGACACCATGTACAAGATCTTCTTCAACCTCGTCTTCAAACGGATGGACCCCGAGACGGCCCACCACCTGGCCTTCCGCTGGATCCGCCTGGCCGTCCGCGTCCCCGTGCTGCGCACGTTCGTGGCGGCCGCCCTCGCGCCCCGCCACAAGGAGCTGCGCACGGAGGCCTTCGGGCTGCGCATGCACGGCCCCTTCGGACTCGCCGCCGGCTTCGACAAGAACGCCGTCGCCATCGACGGCATGTCCATGCTGGGCTTCGACCACGTCGAGATCGGCACGGTCACCGGTGAACCGCAGCCCGGCAACCCCAGGAAGCGGCTGTTCCGGCTCGTGGCCGACCGCGCGCTGATCAACCGCATGGGCTTCAACAACGACGGCTCGCTGGCCGTCGCGGCCCGCCTCGCCGCCCGTGAGCCGGTGTTCCGGACCGTGGTCGGCGTCAACATCGGCAAGACCAAGGTGGTCCCCGAGGAGGAGGCCGCCGGCGACTACGTGAAGTCGGCCGAGCGCCTCGCGCCCCACGCCGACTACCTGGTCGTCAACGTCTCCTCCCCGAACACGCCCGGCCTGCGCAACCTCCAGGCGACCGAGGCGCTGCGCCCCCTGCTCGGCGCGGTGCGCGAGGCCGCCGACCACGCGGTCCCGGACCGGCACGTCCCGCTGCTGGTGAAGATCGCTCCCGACCTCGCGGACGACGACGTCGACGCCGTCGCCGACCTTGCGGTGGAGCTCGGCCTGGACGGCATCATCGCCACCAACACCACCATCGCGCGCGAAGGCCTCGGTCTGACCTCCGCGCCCTCGCTGGTGAAGGAGACCGGCGGCCTCTCCGGCGCGCCGCTGAAGGCGCGCTCCCTGGAGGTGCTGCGCCGCCTGTACGCGCGCGTGGGCGACCGGATCACACTGGTGGGCGTCGGGGGCGTGGAGACCGCCGAGGACGCCTGGCAGCGCATTCTGGCCGGCGCCACGCTGGTGCAGGGGTACAGCGCCTTCGTCTACGAGGGCCCGTTCTGGTCCCGCGCGATCCACAAGGGCCTGGCCGCGCGCCTGCGGAACAGCCCGTACGCCACCCTCGCCGACGCGGTCGGCGCCGACGTGAGGAACGACGCATGACGGTTCTGGAACCCTTCGGCGCGCGCCTGCGCCGGGCGATGGACGAGCGCGGCCCGCTGTGCGTCGGCATCGACCCGCACGCCTCCCTGCTCGCCGAGTGGGGCCTCGCCGACGACGTGGCCGGTCTGGAGCGGTTCAGCCGCACGGTCGTCGAGGCGGTGGCGGACCGGGTCGCGGTCATGAAACCGCAGAGCGCGTTCTTCGAGCGGTTCGGCTCGCGCGGCGTCGCCGTGCTGGAGCGGACGGTCCAGGAGGCGCGCGCGGCCGGCACCCTGGTCGTGATGGACGCCAAGCGCGGCGACATCGGCTCGACCATGGCCGGATACGCCGAGGCCTACCTGCACAAGGACTCCCCGCTGTTCTCCGACGCGCTGACCGTCTCGCCCTACCTCGGCTACGGCTCGCTCAGTCCGGCCGTCGCGCTGGCGAGGGAGAGCGGCACCGGGCTCTTCGTGCTGGCGCTGACCTCGAACCCGGAGGGCCCGGAGGTCCAGCACGCGGTCCGCGCCGACGGGCGTGACGTGGGCGCGACCATGCTGGCCCACCTGGCCGCCGAGAACGCCGGAGAGGAGCCGCTGGGCTCGTTCGGCGCGGTCGTGGGCGCCACGGTGGGCGACCTGTCCTCCTACCACCTCGGTATCAACGGCCCGCTCCTGGCGCCCGGCGTCGGGGCGCAGGGGGCGACGGCGGCCGACCTCCCCCGGGTCTTCGGGCAGGCGGTGCGCAACGTGGTTCCCAACGTCAGCCGGGGCGTGCTGCGCCAGGGTCCCGAGGTCGGAGCCCTGCGCTCGGCCACGGAGCGCTTCGCGGCGGAGATCCGGACCGCCGTCGCGGGCGGCTGAGTTGCCGGGAAGGCGTTTCGGTGCGCGGCGAGCGGGCGGCTTGAGTGTGAATACATCCTCAAATCAAGGGCAGTATGTCTGAAATATCCGGCCTGACGGCGGCTGACCTGTACTTTTCCGCTGTTCTCGCTGACTCCGGCGGACTTGACCGCTAGTCTCCGAGCAGTGGGGGCACCTCCCGCGCCTCCGCAGGTAGTGGGGGAGAACGGGCAGCGTGTTGCTCGTGGCTCCCCAGGTGTGGGGCGACTAGGTTCCTCACCGGTCCGTATCCGACAGTTCGACATCCGAGGTGACGTAGGCGTGGCTCTTCCGCCCCTTACCCCTGAACAGCGCGCAGCCGCGCTCGAAAAGGCCGCCGCGGCTCGCCGGGAGCGGGCCGAGGTCAAGAATCGACTCAAGCACTCCGGCGCCTCCCTGCACGAGGTCATCAAGCAGGGCCAGGAGAACGACGTCATCGGCAAGATGAAGGTCTCCGCCCTGCTCGAGTCCCTGCCGGGCGTGGGCAAGGTCCGCGCCAAGCAGATCATGGAGCGTCTGGGCATCTCCGAGAGCCGTCGCGTGCGCGGTCTCGGCTCCAACCAGATCGCCTCCCTGGAGCGTGAGTTCGGCAGCACCGGCTCCTGAGTCCGGCCCCCGCCGGACCGGGAGTCCCGGGCACACCGGGATTGCTGGAATAATCGCTGCATGGCTGTAACACCCCGGGGGACGACCCCCGTGCCCCCGGACGCACGTCCGCGGCTGACCGTGCTCTCCGGCCCCTCCGGGGTCGGCAAGAGCACGGTCGTCGCTCATATGCGCAAGGAACATCCCGAGGTCTGGCTCTCGGTGTCCGCGACCACCCGCAAGCCGCGCCCCGGCGAGCAGCACGGAGTCCACTACTTCTTCGTCACCGACGACGAGATGGACAAGCTGATCGCCAACGGCGAGCTGCTGGAGTGGGCCGAGTTCGCCGGCAACCGCTACGGCACGCCCCGCACGGCCGTGCAGGAGCGGCTGGAGAAGGGCGAGCCCGTGCTGCTGGAGATCGACCTCCAGGGCGCCCGGCAGGTCCGCGAGTCCATGACCGACGCCCAGCTGGTGTTCCTGGCCCCGCCCTCCTGGGAGGAGCTGGTGCGCAGGCTTACCGGCCGGGGGACCGAGCCGCCCGAGGTCATCGAGCGCCGCTTGGACGCGGCGAAGACCGAGCTGGCGGCCGAGCCCGAGTTCGACGAGAGCCTCGTCAACACCTCCGTCGAGGACGTGGCCCGCGAGCTGCTAGCCTTGATGGACGTTGTGTGATCCTGCCGCCGCATCCAGGTGCACCCGGGCCGGTCCCACCGACTGATTCTTTCCCATCCATCGGAAGGTAGAGCGTGTCCTCTTCCATCACCGCGCCCGAGGGCATCATCAACCCGCCGATCGACGAGCTGCTCGAGGCAACCGACTCGAAGTACAGCCTCGTGATCTACGCGGCCAAGCGGGCCCGCCAGATCAACGCGTACTACTCGCAGCTCGGCGAGGGCCTGCTCGAGTACGTCGGTCCGCTCGTCGACACCCACGTCCACGAGAAGCCGCTGTCGATCGCCCTGCGTGAGATCAACGCCGGTCTGCTGACCTCCGAGGCCATCGAGGGCCCCGCCCAGTAGCACCGCGCGGTAGTACTTTCAGATCGCGGTTGACTTATCCACAGGCCCGGCAGTCATGCTGCCGGGCCTGTGGTGTGTGATGGACCCGTACGTTGCCGAACCCGGGAGAGATGGTGGACAAGCCGAGGGTCGTTCTGGGGGTCAGTGGCGGCATCGCCGCCTACAAGGCCTGTGAGCTGCTGAGGAGGTTCGCGGAGTCGGGCCACGACGTGCGCGTGGTGCCCACGGCCTCCGCGCTGCACTTCGTCGGCGCGGCCACCTGGTCCGCCCTCTCCGGCAAGCCGGTCTCCACGGAGGTCTGGGACCACGTCGACGAGGTGCCGCACGTCCGCATCGGCCAGCACGCCGACCTGGTCGTGGTGGCCCCGGCCACCGCCGACATGCTCGCCAAGGCCGCCCACGGCCTCGCGGACGACCTGCTGACCAACACCCTCCTCACCGCCCGCTGCCCGGTCGTCTTCGCGCCCGCCATGCACACGGAGATGTGGGAGCACCCCGCCACCCAGGAGAACGTGGCGACGCTGCGGCGCCGCGGCGCCGTCGTCATCGAGCCCGCGGTGGGCCGCCTCACCGGGGTCGACACCGGAAAGGGCCGGCTGCCCGACCCGGTGGAGATCTTCGAGGTGTGCCGCAGGGTCCTGGCCCGGGGCGCCCAGGCGCCCGATCTCGAGGGACGGCACGTCGTGGTCTCGGCCGGCGGTACCCGCGAGCCCCTCGACCCGGTCCGCTTCCTGGGCAACCGCTCCTCCGGCAAGCAGGGCTACGCCCTCGCCCGTACGGCCGCCGCCCGCGGCGCCCGGGTCACGCTGATCGCCGCCAACGCCGGGCTGCCCGACCCGGCCGGCGTCGACGTCGTGCCGGTGGGCACCGCCGTCCAGCTGCGCGAGGCCGTCCTGAAGGCCGCGGCCGACGCCGACGCCGTGGTCATGGCCGCCGCCGTCGCCGACTTCCGCCCCGCCGTCTACGCGGCCGGGAAGATCAAGAAGAAGGACGGCCAGGAGCCCGCTCCCATCACCCTGGTGCGGAATCCGGACATCCTCGCCGAGATTTCGGCCGAGCGCGCCCGGCCCGCGCAGGTCGTCGTCGGCTTCGCCGCGGAGACCGACGACGTGCTCGCCAACGGCCGCGCCAAGCTCGCCCGCAAGGGCTGCGACCTCCTCGTCGTCAACGAGGTGGGGGAGCGCAAGACGTTCGGCTCCGAGGAGAACGAGGCCGTGGTGCTGGGCGCCGACGGCAGCGAGACCCCCGTGCCGCACGGTCCCAAGGAGGCCCTCGCGGACATCGTCTGGGACCTGGTGGCCACCCGTCTCGGCTGACCCGGCCGTCGCCGTTGCGCCGTCCGGGCGCGGTCCGGTTCGGCCGTCCGGGCCGTTTTGATCCGGGCGCGCGACGTCGCTTTTCCGCCGCACAATGTCGCGTGGCGGCCCTGGCCAAGGCCGCTCGGCATTGTGCAGAATGCCCGTGCCGCAGGTCACAGCGCTCCCGAGTGGCGAGACACGTGGGCCGGCGGCCGAGTGCGACCGATAAACTGTTCTCGGACGACGTCGGGTGCAGCCCCCCGCGTCATCTGCCAATGATCAGCCAGCAGCCGCTGCAACCCCAGGGAGCGTTGTGTCCCGTCGCCTGTTCACCTCGGAGTCCGTGACCGAGGGTCACCCCGACAAGATCGCTGACCAGATCAGCGACACCATCCTCGACGCGCTGCTGCGCGAGGACCCCTCCTCGCGCGTCGCCGTCGAGACGCTGATCACCACCGGCCTGGTCCACGTGGCCGGCGAGGTGACGACCAAGGCCTACGCGGACATCGCGACCCTGGTCCGCAACAAGATCCTCGAGATCGGTTACGACTCCTCGAAGAAGGGCTTCGACGGAGCCTCCTGCGGCGTCTCGGTGTCGATCGGCGCGCAGTCCCCGGACATCGCGCAGGGCGTCGACACGGCCTACGAGTCCCGGGTCGAGGGCGACGAGGACGAGCTCGACAAGCAGGGCGCCGGCGACCAGGGCCTGATGTTCGGCTACGCCTCGGACGAGACCCCCACGCTGATGCCGCTGCCGGTCTTCCTGGCGCACCGCCTGTCGAAGCGGCTCTCCGAGGTCCGCAAGAACGGCACCATCCCCTACCTGCGCCCCGACGGCAAGACGCAGGTCACCATCGAGTACGACGGCGACAAGGCCGTCCGCCTCGACACGGTCGTGGTCTCCTCCCAGCACGCCTCGGACATCGACCTCGAGTCGCTGCTCGCTCCCGACATCCGCGAGTTCGTCGTCGAGCCTGAGCTGAAGGCGCTGCTCGAGGACGGCATCAAGCTGGACACCGAGGGCTACCGACTGCTGGTCAACCCGACCGGCCGTTTCGAGATCGGCGGCCCCATGGGCGACGCCGGCCTGACCGGCCGCAAGATCATCATCGACACCTACGGCGGCATGGCCCGCCACGGCGGCGGCGCCTTCTCCGGCAAGGACCCGTCCAAGGTCGACCGCTCCGCCGCCTACGCCATGCGCTGGGTCGCCAAGAACGTCGTGGCGGCGGGCCTGGCCTCCCGCTGCGAGGTCCAGGTCGCCTACGCCATCGGCAAGGCCGAGCCGGTGGGTCTGTTCGTGGAGACCTTCGGCACCGCCAAGATCGACCACGAGAAGATCGAGAAGGCGATCGACGAGGTCTTCGACCTCCGCCCGGCCGCCATCATCCGCGACCTCGACCTGCTCCGCCCGATCTACGCCCAGACCGCCGCGTACGGCCACTTCGGCCGCGAGCTGCCCGACTTCACCTGGGAGCGCACGGACCGCGTGGACGCCCTGCGCCAGGCCGCGGGCCTGTAGTCCCGTCCCGGTCGTCCCACCGAGGCCCGGTCTCCCTTCGGGGGGAGCCGGGCCTCGGCGTGTGTCCGGCGCTCCCGCACCGTCCCGCCCAGGCCCTCCGCCCCCGGCGGGATCCGCTCGGGGCGCCGGTTGTCGGTGGCGTTTGGTAAGAATGCAAGCGTGAGCAGCGAGAACGGTTCGGGGGGCGGCGGGGCCGAGGGGGCGCCGCCGGAACAGCTCGCGCTCATCCGGGAGAGCGTGCGGGGGGCCAAGGTGCCCCGGGCCAAACCGCGGACCTGGCGGGGCGCCGCGCTGGCCGGAGAGCTGCCCGTGGCACGGGTGCTCGTCGACAAGGGCGTACTGCACCTCGACCGGTACTTCGACTACGCGGTACCCGAGGAACTGGACGCCGAGGCGCAGCCCGGGGTCAGGGTGCGGGTGCGGTTCGGGGCCGGGCGGGGGCGCGTGCGCGAGGGGCGGCGCGAGGGCGGCGGGCTCATCGGCGGCTTCATCGTCGAGCGCCGGGCCGAGTCCGACTACTCCGGGCCGCTGGCCGCCCTCGCCCAGGTGGTCTCGCCCGAGCCCGTGCTCAGCGACGAGTTGCTGGGGCTCGCGCGGGCCGTCGCCGACCGGTACGCGGGGAGCCTCGCCGATGTGCTTCAGCTAGCCGTGCCGCCGCGCAGCGCGCGGGCCGAGCGGCGCCCGTCGCCCGCCCCGCTGCCCGCGCCGCCGGCGCCGGACCCGGGCTCATGGGCGCGGTACGAGCAGGGGGACGCCTTCCTCCGGTCGCTGGCCGCCGGCGCCTCCCCGCGAGCCGTGTGGAACGCGCTGCCGGGCCCGCTGTGGAGCGACGAGCTGGCCCGGGCCGTCGCCGCCACGCTCGCCTCGGGACGTGGCGCGCTCGTCGTCGTACCGGACGGGCGGGCCGCCGCCCGGGTGGACGCCGCGCTGACCGCGCTGCTCGGCGAGGGCCGGCATGTGCTGCTCACCGCCGACGCCGGCCCCGAGAAGCGGTACGCGCAGTGGCTCGCGGTGCGGCGCGGGTCGGTGCGCGCCGTCGTCGGCACCCGGGCGGCGATGTTCGCGCCCGTGCGGGATCTCGGGCTCGTCGCCGTCTGGGACGACGGCGACGGCAGCCACAGCGAGCAGCACGCCCCGCAGCCGCACGCCCGGGATGTGCTGCTGCTGCGCGCCACACTCGACAAGTGCGCCTTTCTGCTCGGCGGCTGGAGCTGCACGGTCGAGGCGGCCCAGCTCGTCGAGAGCGGCTGGGCGCGGCCCCTGGTCGCCGGCCGGGAGCAGGTACGGCAGGCCGCCCCCCTCGTGCGCACGGTCGGGGACCAGGATCTCGCGCGCGACGAGGCCGCCCGCGCTGCCCGGCTGCCCACGCTCGCCTGGCAGGCGGTCCGTGAGGGGCTGCGGCACGGCCCCGTGCTGGTGCAGGTGCCCCGGCGCGGCTACGTGCCGCGCATGGCCTGTGCGCAGTGCAGGGCGCCCGCCCGGTGCCGGCACTGCGCGGGCCCGCTGGAGGCCCAGGACGCCGGTGTGCTGCGGTGCGGCTGGTGCGGGCGCGAGGAGAACGCCTGGCGCTGCCCGGAGTGCGGGAGCTTCCGCCTGCGGGCCCAGGTCGTGGGGGCGCGGCGGACCGCCGAGGAACTGGGGCGGGCCTTCCCCGCCGTACCGGTGCGCACATCGGGGCGCGAGCATGTGCTGGACACGGTGCCGGACACGCCCGCGCTGGTGGTGAGCACGCCGGGGGCCGAGCCCGTCGCCGACGGCGGCTACGCGGCGGCCCTGCTGCTGGACGGCTGGGCCATGCTCGGGCGGCCCGACCTGCGGGCCGGTGAGGAGGCCCTGCGGCGGTGGATCGCCGCCGGGGCGCTCGTCCGGCCGCAGGGCGAGCGGGGGACCGTGGTCGTGGTGGCCGAGCCGACCCTGCGTCCCGTGCAGGCGCTGGTGCGCTGGGACCCGGTGGGCCACGCGGTGCGGGAGCTGGCCGAGCGGGCCGAGCTGGGCTTCCCTCCGGTGTCCCGGATGGCGGCCGTGTCCGGGACGGCCGAGGCCGTAGCCGAGTTCCTCGGCACCGCCGGACTGCCCGCGGACGCCGAGGTGCTGGGCCCGGTGCCGGTGCCCCCCACCCTGCCGGGCCGGCCCCGCAGGCCCGGTGCGCCGCCACCCGGTGAGCACTGGGAACGGGCGCTGGTGCGGGTGCCCCCGGGCAGCGGGGCCGCGCTGGCCACCGCCCTGAAGACGGCTCAGGCGGCGCGGATGGCGCGGGGGAGCGAGGAGCCGGTGCGGGTGCGGGTCGATCCCCCGGACATCGGCTGAGAGCTCATCGGACGCGCTTCGCGCCGTCCCCGGGGCATGCGTCTGCCCTCCCGGTGTCTCCGGGAGGGCAGGGATGAGGTCGGGCCGGGCAGTGCGCTCAGCCGTTGCGCGGGCCCGGAAAGGCCGTCGGCCGGGCGTCTTCGCGGAGCGTCGGGCTGCCAGCGGTCGGCTGCGTCGGCATCGAACGGGCCGCGGGCACCGTCGGCACCGTGGGCAGGGGGGAGTCCACGTCGAGCGTGCGGGTGTCGGACGGCTCCGTGGCCCGCTCGTTCTCGGCGGCCGCCTGCGTCGCGGCCCGGCGGGCGCCGTAACGGCGGTGCACCGCCTGCTTGGTGACGCCGAGGGCCGAGCCTACCGCGTCCCAGGAGAAGCCGAGCGAGCGGTCGAAGTCCACGGCTGCGGTCACCAGCGTCTCGACGCTGTCCCGGAGCTCCTGGGCGAGGCGGACCGTGGGGGCGGGGGCTCGTCCGTAGACGACGAACCCCGTGGACGGGCCGGAACGGCGCGGACGGTAGACGTTGCCCAGCTGGGCGGTGAGCGTGCGCAGCGCGTCCACCTGCCGGCGGACCCGCTCGATGTCCCGCACCAGCAAGTGCAGGCTGGCCCGGGCCTGGGCGTCGTGGGTTGCGTGGTCGGCCATGAACAAGCCTCTCGAACCGGCGTTGAAAGGAACTGGGCCGCTGGCGCGGCCCGATGTGGTCAACTCTCTCTTGACCAACGCGTGGACGCTCCGCTGGTCACGGGGTGGGGGCGTACGGGCATATGCGTACGCCGCCCGTCACCCGCGCACCACCGGCGCGGCCCGGTCGCCGCCGTCGCCAGCGCGTCCATGGCAGGTGGGGCGGGGGGCCGGGCCGGGCCATAGACTGGTGCGCCGCCCGTCCAACCCCCGCCCGAGAGGCCCGATCCCGCCCATGAAGCTCGTCTTCGCCGGTACCCCCGAGGTCGCCGTTCCCGCCCTGGACGCTCTCCTCGCCTCCGGGCGGCACGAGGTGGCCGCCGTCGTCACACGGCCCGACGCGCCGGCCGGACGGGGGCGCAGGCTGGTCGCGTCCCCCGTGGCCGAACGGGCGGCGGAGGCCGGGATCGAGGTGCTGAAGCCGGTCAAGCCGCGTGACCCCGAGTTCCTGGAGCGGCTGCGGGAGATCGCCCCGGACTGCTGCCCCGTGGTCGCCTACGGCGCGCTGCTGCCCAGGGTCGCCCTGGACGTCCCGGCGCACGGCTGGGTCAATCTGCACTTCTCCCTGCTGCCCGCCTGGCGCGGGGCCGCACCCGTGCAGCACGCCCTCATGGCGGGCGACGAGATCACCGGAGCCTCCACTTTCCTCATCGAGGAGGGGCTCGACTCGGGGCCGGTGTACGGCACCGTCACCGAGCAGGTCCGGCCCACCGACACCAGCGGCGACCTGCTCACCCGGCTCGCGTTCGCCGGCGCCGGTCTGCTGGCCGCGACCATGGACGGCATCGCGGACGGCACCCTGAAGGCGGTACCGCAGCCGGCCGAGGGCATCACCCTCGCACCAAAGATCACCGTCGAGGACGCCCAGGTGGACTGGGCGGCGCCGGCGCTCCGCGTCGACCGGGTGGTGCGCGGCTGCACGCCCGCGCCCGGCGCCTGGACCACGTTCCGCGGCGAACGGCTCAAGCTCGTCCAGGTCACGCCCGTGCCCGAGCGCACCGGCCTCGCGCCGGGGCACCTCGCGGCCGGCAAGAACAGCGTGCACGTGGGCACCGGCTCGTACGCCGTCGAGCTGCTGTGGGTGCAGGCGCAGGGCAAGAAGCCGATGCGGGCCGCCGACTGGGCGCGCGGGGCGCGCATCACGGAGGGGGAGACGCTCGGGGGCTGAGCCCCGAGCGGCGGGGGCCCGGCCGCGGCGACGTACGCTGGGAACCGCACTCCCTTCTTCACATCCGGAGCACCTTTTTCGTGAGCGAGCAGTCCCAGCGGCCGCGCCGGCCCGCCAAGCCCTACCGCCGTCCCCAGAAGGACCCCGTCCGCATCCTGGCCTTCGACGCGCTGCGCGCGGTGGACGAACGGGACGCGTACGCCAACCTGGTCCTGCCGCCGCTGCTGCGCAAGGCCCGCGAGAAGGGCGGCTTCGAGGCGCGGGACGCCGCGCTCGCCACGGAGCTGGTGTACGGGACGCTGCGCCGGCAGGGCACCTACGACGCCGTCATCGCCGCCTGCGTCGACCGGCCGCTGCGCGAGGTCGACCCGCCGGTGCTCGACGTGCTCAGCCTGGGCGTGCACCAGCTCCTCGGGACCCGGATCCCGACCCACGCCGCCGTGTCCGCCTCCGTGGAGCTGGCGCGGGTGGTGCTCGGGGACGGGCGCGCCAAGTTCGTCAACGCGGTGCTGAGGAAGGTGGCCCAGAACGATCTCGACGGCTGGGTCGAGAAGGTCGCGCCCCCTTACGACGAGGATCCCGAGGATCATCTCGCCGTCGTGCACTCGCACCCCCGCTGGGTCGTCTCCGCGCTGTGGGACTCCCTCGGCGGCGGCCGGGCCGGCATCGAGGAACTGCTGGCGGCCGACAACGAGCGGCCCGAGGTCACGCTCGTCGCGCGGCCGGGCCGGGCCACCACCGAGGAACTGCTGCGCGAGGACGCCGCCGTGCCGGGCCGCTGGTCGCCGTACGCCGTGCGGCTGGCCGAGGGCGGCGAGCCGGGCGCGGTGCGGGCCGTGCACGAGGGGCGGGCCGGAGTGCAGGACGAGGGCAGCCAGCTGGTCGCCCTCGCGCTCGCGAACGCCCCGCTCGACGGCCCCGACACCACGTGGCTCGACGGCTGCGCCGGTCCCGGCGGCAAGGCCGCCCTGCTGGCCGCCCTCGCCGCCGAACGCGGGGCCGCGTTGCTGGCCGCCGAGAAGCAGCCGCACCGGGCGGGACTGGTGGCCAGGGCCCTCCAGGGCAACCCGGGCCCGTACCAGGTCGTCACCGCCGACGGGACCCGGCCGCCGTGGCGGGCCGGCTCCTTCGACCGGGTCCTGATGGACGTGCCCTGCACCGGGCTCGGCGCCCTGCGCCGGCGCCCCGAGGCACGGTGGCGCCGCCGCCCGGAGGATCTGGACACCTTCGGGCCGCTCCAGCGCGCCCTGCTCCGCACCGCACTGGACTCGGTGCGGGTCGGTGGAGTGGTCGGCTACGCCACCTGCTCACCGCATCTCGCCGAGACCCGGGCGGTCGTCACCGACGTGCTCAAGCAGCGCCCGGACACCGAGCTGATCGACGCCCGCCCCCTGCTGCCCGGCGTCCCGGCGCTCGGCGAGGGACCCGACGTACAGCTCTGGCCGCACCTGCACGGCACCGACGCGATGTACCTGGCCCTGATCCGCCGCACCGGCTGACACCGGCCGGCGCTAATTGGTCAGACAATGGCCAATCAGAATGAGAATTGGTCACTTATTCTGAGACGCTACAGGGACACCAGCCCGCACAGATGGAGCGCCGGACCAGCGTGAGCCGACTCGATCTCGTCGTCACGGCCATGTCGGCCGCACTGTTCGGTACCAGCCGAAACGGCGCTCGGTGACGCGCGAGCGCGGCTCGCGGGCGTGGCTGTCCCTGTCGACCGTCGTCTACGGCGGGGACAGCATCGACCGGCGGCAGGAGCCGGGTGACGTCGTTCTCGTGACAGACAGTCCGGATGACCGCGGGTGGGGTGCCATGACCGTACGTGATCAGATGGCGGTTCGTTGCGGCTCGGCCGCGGGAGCCCAGGAGATCGTCAGAGCTTCCCGCCGATCTCACAGGCCTGGCACGGCGGCCGGCCACAGGTGCACTGCATGATGGCCTCGAGGACCTCGCGGTCGTGGTAGAGGCACTCGTCCTTGCAGGTGTGACGCGGGATGAATCCTGCCGGGATCTCGCCGGGCCACGGCTCGTGGCCGTCCCGGCAGCGGATGAACCGCTCGGGGTCGGCGGATTGCAGTTCGTGCATGCTCGACCGCGCCTCGTCCTCCAGCTCACGCACTCGTTCCACCAGAGCCTTGAGCTCGGCGGCGATGCCGGAGTACAGGTCGGCGCCGGTCCTTACGTGCGCGGCCCGCAGTGCCATCGCTGCGTTGCCCAAAAACCTGCCGGCATCCTGAAGGTCGGTCACGTGGTGCATCTGAATTCCGGTCACGCCCCGGACCCACACTGCATCCGTGCTCACTGATCCACCTTCCCGGCGTTCGCCTGGTTTTCTTACGAGAGATTACCCGCGGCGCCGGTATCTCTGCGTAATGAAAAACAATCTATTCATGGACGCTAAAGGTTTCGCCCGGGCCCGTCCAGTAAATCGTGGGTGAATCGGCTCACAGCCGGGGTGGTGGATCTTCTATTCAATCTGCAGCTGGTTTCTTGTCCGTCGGATGTACCCCGCCCGAGTCGGTCAACCGACGACCGTATAGGAGCTCGCTCCCGTCCCGGCCAGCCCACCGCCTTCGACGATCAGGTACTCCGGGCGGATGGGACGACCGTCCAGCCAGCACTCCAGGATCTCCCGCGTACCGGCCGCGTAGCGTGCCTGCGCCGAGAGGGTCGACCCGGAAACGTGGGGCGTCATCGCCTCGTAGGGCATGGTGCGCCAGGGGTGGTCGGGCGGTGGCGGCTGCGGATACCAGACGTCACCGGCGTAACCGGCCAGTTGTCCGCTGTTGAGGGCCAGCACTACGGAATCCCGGTTGACGATGAGCGCCCGCGCGGTGTTGACGATGTACGAACCGCGCTTCATGGCCCCGATCAGCTCGTCGTTGAAGAGGTTCTGTGTCTGTGGATGCAGCGGAGTGTGGATCGAGAGCACATCGACGGAAGAGGCCAGCGAACGGGCGTCGGGATGCCAGGTCAGCTCCAGCTCCTCCTCGATCTCCTTGTCCAGCCGGTGCACGTCGCAGTAGTGCAGCTTGACGTCGAACGGCTTGAGGCGGCGCAGTACCGCCTGGCCGATTCGGCCGGAGCCGAGGACGCCGACGTCCATGCCTTCGAGGTCGTAGGCGCGCGAGACGCTGTCGGCGATGTTCCACCCCTTCTTGGTGGTCACCCACTCGTGAGCCGGCATGTAGTTGTGCACCAGGGTGAGAATCTGCATCACGGCGTGCTCCGACACGCTGATGCTGTTGCTGAAAGTCACCTCGGCCACAGTCATGCCGTGGGCGATGGCGGTCGGCAGGTCGACGTGGTCCGACCCGATCCCCGCGGTGATCGCGAGTTTGAGCCGGGAAGCCGCGGCGATGCGTTCGGGGGTCAGATAGGCGGGCCAGAATGGCTGCGAGATGACCACGTCGGTGTCGGGAAGCTCGCGGTCCAGGGTGGAGTCCGCCCCTTCCTTGTCGCTTGTGACGACGAGAGTGTGACCCCGGTCCTCCAGGAACCGGCGCAGCCCCAGTTCTCCTGAGACGCAGCCGAGGAGGTGCCCCGGGGTGAAATCGATGGCCTGCGGGGTCGGCGCGGTCTGACCGCCCGGGTAGCCGCTGATGGTGGGGATCTCGTCGCGGGCGTAGTCGGGAGGATAACCGCCCACGGGGTCCGGATAGAGCACCGCAAGGATTTTTGCCATGGCCGTCCTCCATCGGTGGGGCCACTGCTCCTGTGAACGGGTAGGGCACCGGCAAGCCGGTCGAACACCGATGATCTTGAATTTTAGTCGAGTGTGCGTCGGCACTGCAATCCCCTGGGATAATGGGGAGGTGTTCCGGCGGATAGGGATGCGACTATTCGATGAGGCTTTGGCAGTAGCTCGGGAGCCGTTCCGCGTACGTCTGCGCGGGGGCGTCCTGGCGGCGGTCGCGCTCGGCGGTCTGCTGGGCGGGACGGCCCGTTATGCCCTGGTGCCGGCCCTTCCCCGCCCCGGGGGTGGGGTTCCCGTGGGCGACGTTCGCCGTCAACGTGTCCGGGGCGTTCGTGCCGGCACTGCTGCTCGTGTATGTGTTGGAGATCTGACCGCCGACCCGGTACGTGCGGCCGTTCGCCGCCGTCGGCTTCCTCGGCGCCTTCACCACCTTCTCGACCTGGATGGTCGACACCCGATCGCCTGCTGGGCCACGGCCACTACGCGGCCGCGGCGTTGAATATTTTCGGGAGCCTCTTCGCCGGCTTGGCCGCCACCGTTGTGGGCCTGGTCATCGGCAGGCTGACATCGGCCCGGCGCGTTCGGCTCGACGCGCGGCGCGGGCGCGCCCGCCGGTACGGCTGGTGGATACGGTGATCACCCTGCTCGCCGTCGGTGCGGCGGCCGCCGTCGGGGCAGTAGCGCGCGTTACTCGACCAGTACGTGCAGTACCGGAGCCCGGGCGCGTTCCCGCGCGGCACCTGGCTGATCAACGTGACCGGCTCGTTCGTGCTGGGGTTGCTGGTGGGTCTCGGCGCACGGCACGCACTGCCGGACCAGGTCGTAGTCATTGCCGGTGTCGGTTTCTGCGGCGCCTATACGACGTTCTCCACATTCAGTTACGAGTTGGTCCACCTGCGCGAGAAGAGGCAGGTAGGAAAGTCCCTGCTGTACGGCGCTTCGAGCCTCGCCGCGGGTCTCTCGGCGGCAGCGGCAGGGCTCGCCATCGGGTCGTTCTGAGAAAGGGCAGGCTCGTCCGTCCGGACTTGACACGTCGTTTTACAAGACGTCTCCTTAAAGCAAGGAAACATTGTGTGGCGTGCGCTTGTCCGGGTGCGTCGCACGCGCTCGGGGTTGGCCAGCGTCCACCGGCGTCCGGAGGCTGCTGATGGCAACCTATGAATATCTATGCAGCCGCTGTGGGCCCTTCGATGTGAAGTTGGAAATCGGGACGGCGCCCCAAGTTTATGACTGCCCTGTGTGCGCAGGCGCTGCGAAACGTGTGTATTCGGCGCCCGGCCTTTCGCTGACCCCGAACGAGGTCGCCGCCCTCCATGTACGGGAGGAACAGGCGCGTGAGGCCCCGGCGGTAGTCTCTGAAGTGCCGCCACGCAGGAGGGTGCCACACCACCCGCACCCCGCGCTTTCGCGGCTGCCCCGTCCCTGAGGGCGGTGGTCGAAAAGGCAGAACGTCTCATGCGGGTTTCGGCATCGGGCACGACGTCGTTCCCGTAGCGGTGCGCGGAACGCGGAATCACGCGACGCGGGCCGGGAGCCGAGCCCCCTCCTCGGCAGCTCGTCGGTGACCACCCGGGCGCGACGCGATTCCGCCCCCATGCGGATTTGGGAGGTGTGTCCCCATGGGAAACGTGGGACTGCTCTTCGTCGGTGCGGTGCTCTACTTGAACGGGCTGTTGCTGCTGGGGAAGGTCGATGGCAGGTCCGCAGCAGTGTTCAACCTCTTCGTGGGTGGACTACAGGTGTTGACGCCGACCTATCTCATCTTCACGGCAGGCAACGACTCCACGAAGATTCTGGCGGCATCAGGAATTTACCTGTTCGGGTTCACCTACCTGTACGTGGGAATTGTGCTGCTCGCCGGGATCGACAATATCGGCGTCGGCTACTACTCCCTCTTCGTGGCGATCGTGGCCCTTGGGTATTCATTCGCGAACTTCCACCTCCTCAAGGACTACCCGTTCGGAGTTATTTGGCTCTACTGGTCCTTCCTGTGGTTCCTGTTCTTCCTGCTGCTCGGTCTCAAGAAGACGGAGTTGTCTGACTATGTGGGCTGGGTGACGGCGATCGAGGGCTGGGTCACGGGTGTCATTCCCGCGGCGCTTCTGCTCTCCGGTTACTGGAAGCACACCACGGAGATCGCCATCGCCCTCGGTGCCTTCGGTGTCGTCGTGTTCGCGGCACTGTGGCCGCTCACCAGGAAATCGCGGCGGCCGGCCCCGGCCGGATCGGCCGGAAGTACGGGCACAACGTCCTGACCGGATCAAGAGTGAGAGGCTGTCATGCCTGAAGTCGTATTCAGAGTGGACCAGAGCAAGTCGATGCGAGAGCAGGACGTTCCCGGACACAACAGGTGGCACCCGGACGTCCCCATCGCCGCCATGGTGAAGCCAGGAGCGGAGTTCCGCATGGAGTGCCGTGACTGGACCGACTGCCAGGTCGGCAACAACGACTCCTCCAACGACGTACGCGACATCGACCTGACCATCCCGCACATGCTCAGCGGCCCGATAGGTGTGGAGGGCGCCGAACCCGGCGACCTGCTCGTCGTCGACATCCTCGACCTCGGTCCCGTGCCGCAGCAGACCGGGGACGCGGCAGGACAGGGCTGGGGCTACACCGGCATCTTCGCCAAGGCCAACGGCGGAGGCTTCCTGACCGACTACTTCCCGGACGCCTACAAAGCGGTATGGGACTTCCACGGACAGCAGGCCGTCTCCCGCCACCTTCCCGGGATCCGCTTCACCGGGATCACCCACCCCGGGCTGTTCGGAACTGCCCCGTCCACAGAGATGCTCGCCCGTTGGAACGCCCGCGAGCAGGCGCTGATCGAGACCGACCCGAACCGGGTCCCGCCCCTCGCCGTACCGCCGGACAGCACCAACGCACTCGCGGGCACGGCCACTGGAGACCTCGCCACGCGCATCGCCGCGGAAGGCGCACGCACGGTGCCGGCGCGCGAGAACGGAGGCAACCACGACATCAAGAACTTCACCCGGGGATCGAGAGTCTTCTACCCCGTACACGTCAAGGAGGCGAAGCTGTCCGGAGGCGACCTGCACTTCAGTCAGGGCGACGGAGAGATCACCTTCTGCGGCGCCATCGAGATGGGCGGGTACATCGACTTCCACGTCGACCTGATCAAGGGCGGCATGGAGACGTATGGCATCTCCACCAACCCGGTGTTCATTCCGGGCAACGTCGAGCCGAGGTACACGGAGTTCATCACCTTCATCGGGATCTCCGTCGACCACGACACGGACACGAACTACTACCTCGACGCGACACTGGCCTACCGCCGGGCCTGCCTCAACGCCGTCGAGTACTTCAAGAAGTTCGGCTACAGCGGAGAGCAGGCCTACCTGCTGCTCGGCTCCTCCCCCATAGAGGGACGTATCAGCGGCATCGTCGACATCCCCAACGCCTGCTGCTCGTTGTACGTACCCACCGCCATGTTCGACTTCGAGGTCCGTCCGAGCGCCGCCGGACCGATGAAGGCCGACCGAGGCCAGTGCGCGTTGGCCACCGCCTGACCGGACCCCGGCTGCGGCCCCCGCGGATTCGACACGGCGGGTCGCGGCCGGGACTCTGTCTGCGCGGTTGAGGTCGGTCCGCCGACTGCGGGTGTCGGGTGTCGTACGGATGAGCCCCGGACAGTTAAACGCCGGCGCCGTGCCCGGGGGCGAGGCTACGGTTCCTCGTTCCTGGGCGCGGTCGTGTTCCGTTTCCCGAGGAAACAGCGTTGGTTCGTTGAGGAAGCAGGAGGTGAGGACATTGGTGACTGTCACGGTGACGGGTGCTGCCCGCATTCAGGAGTTCATCATCGTTTCCACCCCTGCGGTCTGGCGGCTGACACCCACACATTTCCGCGCCGAGCGCGAGCGTCGTCCGCATCTGTACCTCTCTTCAGCCACGCACGGGATCATCTCCTAGCGCAGCCGGCACCCGACAAGTGATCACGAAACGGACGGCTGTGGTCATGAGAATCGGGAACCTGCGCCGGCATTCCCTGGGGACCCGGGGAACTGCGCGACCGACCGTACCGGCCCGCAGCCGAAATACAACCTCGATGGACCGCCGTTACAGGCAAGCGCAGCGGCATGGCAGGCTTGGGTCATGGCCGCGCAGATCAACCCCAGCATTCTGTCCGCCGACTTCGCCCGCCTCGCGGACGAGGCCAAGGCGGTCGAGGGAGCCGACTGGCTCCACGTCGACGTCATGGACAACCATTTCGTCCCGAATCTCACGCTCGGCGTGCCGGTCGTGGAGTCCCTCGCGCGCGCCACGGGTACCCCGCTGGACTGCCATCTGATGATCGAGGACCCCGATCGCTGGGCGCCGCAGTACGTCGAGGCGGGGGCCTCGTCGGTCACCTTCCACGTCGAGGCGGCCGCCGCGCCGGTGCGGCTCGCCCGGGAGATCCGCGCCAAGGGCGCCCGCGCCTCCATGGCGCTGAAGCCCGCGACGCCGATCGAGCCGTACGAGGACCTGCTGCCGGAACTGGACATGCTGCTGATCATGACGGTCGAGCCGGGCTTCGGCGGGCAGGCCTTCCTCGACATCATGCTCCCGAAGATCCGCCGCACCCGGGAGCTGATCGGCAAGCACGGCCTCCAGCTCTGGCTGCAGGTCGACGGCGGTGTCTCGGCCTCGACCATCGAGCGGTGCGCGGACGCGGGCGCGGACGTCTTCGTGGCCGGCTCGGCCGTGTACGGGGCCGAAGACCCGGCGGAGGCGGTGCGGGCGCTGCGTGCCCAGGCGGATTCCGTTACCGCCGAGGCGTCCTGGGCATGCGGCCACTGAGCCACGGCTACGTGAACGCTTGAGTGAACGCCGCCCATGTGGGCGGAGCAGTCGCGCCGGATCTGCAAGGATGAACGGCGAATCCAGAGTGTGAACAGCAGTGAGGAGATCGCCGTGTCGGGTATGTCGGCGGGCCGGTCAGCCATGCGGATGGGACCCGCTGAGCTGGTGCAGGCGGCGGCCATGGCCCGCCGCTTCTACCTCGAGGGCAAATCCAAGATCCAGATCGCGGAGGAGTTCGGCGTCAGCCGCTTCAAAGTGGCTCGGGTCCTGGAGACGGCCCTTGAACGGGATCTCGTGCGTATCGAGATCCGTGTGCCGGCCGAGCTGGACGCAGAGCGCTCCGACGCGCTCCGCGCCCGCTACGGCCTGAGGCACGCCGTGGTGGTCGAGTCCCCGGCCGAGGCCGAGGAGACCCCCGACCCCGAGAACCTCGGCGAGGTGGCCGCCGATCTGCTCGGCGAGCTCGTCAACGAGGGGGATGTGCTCGGGCTGGCCTGGGGCCGCTCCACCATTCACATGGCGGCCGCGCTCGACCGGCTGCCGCCGTGCACGGTGGTGCAGCTGACGGGTGTGTACGACGCCGGGACCTCCGAGCGCGGCTCGGTGGAGGCCGTGCGCCGTGCCGCCCAGGTGTCGGGCGGCGACGCCCACCCCATCTACGCGCCGATGCTGCTGCCGGACGCGGCCACCGCGGCCGCGCTGCGCAACCAGACGGGGATCGCCCGGGCCTTCGAGTACTTCGACAAGGTCACGGTCGCCTGTGTCTCCATCGGCTCCTGGGAGCCCGGTATCTCGACGGTGCACGACATGCTCAGCGACGAGGAGCGCGCGCACTACGCCTCGCTCGGTGTCGCCGCCGAGATGGCCGCCCACCTGTTCGACGCCCAGGGGCGCCGGATCGGGCGGGACCTGGGGGAGCGGTGCATCACGGTCAAGGCCGACCAGCTCCGCCGCATCCCGGAGGTCGTGGCGATCGCCGGCGGGCAGCGCAAGGCGTCCGCGATCGACGCGGTGCTGCGCTCCGGGCTGGTCACCAGCCTGGTCACGGACACCTCGGCCGCCGACTACCTGATGACGGCCGGCCCGGCGCCGAAGCCCACGCTCGGCCGCGCGGACCCGGACGGGCACTGACGGGCCCCTTCCGGGTTCTACGGACCCTGTCGGACCCCGACGCCGACGGGCCCGGCAGGATCCCGACGGGCACTGACGCGCCCTGTCCGGGCACTGGCGGACCCGACGGACCCCGACGGGCACTGACGCGCCCTGTCCGGGCACTGGCGGACCCGACGGACCCAGACGGGCACTGACGCGCCCTGTCCGGGCACTGGCGGACCCGACGGACCCAGACGGGCACTGACGCGCCCTGTCCGGGCACTGGCGGACCCGACGGACC